>RKRR01000124.1 GCA_007571305.1 Candidatus Poribacteria bacterium
ATCTTCTGATATGAACCTCGCAAAAATCTGTGTTGAACGCCCCGTACTTGCAGTCATGCTCAATCTGGTGTTTATATTCCTCGGTGTTTTCTCGTTTGCAACCTTGACGATAGATCTATTCCCGAAAGTTGATATGCCGGTGGTAACCGTCCGGACGATCTGGCAAGGCGCGGCACCCCAAGAGGTAGAAAGTCAAATTACCAAAGAGGTGGAGGATGCCCTCGCCACTATTAGCGGGATCGAAAGCCTCGAATCTTCCTCACTTGATAGCGTCTCAATTGTTACCATTCAGTTTGTGTCCGGAACCGATGTCAATTTCGCACACATCGACGTAAAGGATAAAGTTGATGCAATGCTCGCAAGGTTGCCGGACAGCGCGGATCCGCCAGTTGTAGAGAAGTTTGACCTCGGTGCTTCTCCGATCATGGAGTTAATACTCACAGGCGACCAACCTTTGCGAGAACTCTATCGGTTAGCAGACGAGGACATCAAGGATGCCTTATCGCGGGTACAAGGGATCGCAAGTGTTGACATCCTCGGCGGCGAGAAACGCGAAATCCAGGTCAATCTTTCCAAAGAGCGATTGAAAGCGTATGGAATTTCTATTACGGATGTCGTCCAGGCAGTAGACGTTGGAAATATGTCGATGCCTGCCGGACGCATCACCCAAGCGAAAGACGAATTTACGGTTCGCATGCAAGGCGAGTTCACCAGCCTTAGCGAACTCTGGCATCTGGACATCTTTCTACCGTCAGGTGAAACAGTCAAACTCGGTGAAATCGCTTCCGTCGATGACGCGTTAGCTGAAAAACGCTTGACTGCTCGCTATGCCGGCAAAGAGGGAATTTCGCTGAGTATTGTCAAACTCAGCGACGCACAACCCATAGAACTCGCCGATGATGTCCGTCAAACGATCACCGAACTTCAAGCGCAACTCCCAGACGGCACCAACATCGAAGTCATAAAAGATGGATCCGTCAACATCTTGGATTCTGTCAACGATGTCCAGACAAACATCATTATCGGAATCATATTAACCTCAATTATTCTCTACCTGTTTCTCCACAATTTACGCATGACGATTATCGTCGCCGTTGTGATGCCGACGTGTATCCTGTCGGCGTTCATGCTGATGAGTGCTTTTGGATTTACGCTCAACATCATGTCAATGCTCGGTCTTGGTCTCTCAATCGGAACGCTCGTTGTCAACGCCATCGTCATTTTGGAAAACGTGACGCGCCGCTTGGATGCAGGAGAACCCGCGAAGGTTGCCGCCGTCGAAGGCACGAAAGAGGTAGCCGTCGCTGTGATCGGATCAACAATGACAAACATTTTCGTTTTCGTTCCGATCGCTTTTATGTCCGGCACCGTCGGCGCATTTTTCATCGAGTTCGGGTTGACGGTGGTTTTCGCAACAATCTTTTCTCTCTGGGTATCCTTTACGATGACCCCGATGTTAGCCGCTTACCTGCTGAAACCCAAAGCAGCGGATCACATACCAAACCCATTTTTCCGACTTTGGAATAGCGGTATGCAACGTCTTGAAGACGGCTATGCAAAGCTACTTAGCTGGTCACTGCAATACCTATGGGTAAACGTGCTAATCGCAATTCTGCTCATCGCCGGTTCAGTGCTTTTAACCGGCACGTTGGGCAGCGAATTTATACCAAAGTCCAATGGCGATTTCATCATCATCAGCGTCGAACTTCCGCCGGGGACGACCTTAACTGAAACAGACGAGATAACACTGGAGATGGAAACCGTCCTGAAAGCCTCGCCTGAAGTCAAAGATGTATTGACGAAAATTGGTAAAAGCGACAACGCCAACGAGGGTGTTGAGTACGCCGAGTTATTGGTCGTTTTGCCTGAGGGGCATAAAAAACACATCCTTGAAGTGAATAAACACCTCCGATCCATCTTAGAGGGTAAATTCCCCGGTGTCATTCGCCAACAAGTACTTCCCGGTACCGGAGGACTCGCGAGCGGCGCAGATATCAAAATTGAAATCTTAGGCAATGAAGCAGGGAAACTCGCTGAAATAACCAGTCAAGTCAAGGGGATCGTAGATAATATGCCCGAATTAGCCGAGACGAAAACTACTGTCCGAACAGGTAAACCCGAACTCACCTTCTTTCCTGACCGGAATCGGCTTAAAGATTATGGCATCACCGTGGCAGAGGTAGGACAGGTCTTGAACTACAGTCTCACGGGTACAGTCGCCTCCACATATCAAGAGGCAGACGAAGCTTATGACATTCGGGTCAAAATCGCAAAAGCAGACGTAAACATTGCTGAGCATGTGGACCGAATCTTGATCCGAACCCGCAAAGGGTTAGTCCCGTTGTCGGCATTGGGATCCATTATTCAACGCTCGGGTGAAACGCAAATCTCCCGAAAGGATAAACAGCGGCTGTTTCTTGTCGAGGCAAACATCCTTCACGGTTCCTCTGGAGAAATCACGAGTCTCATCCAGCAGCAGGTAGGTCAGATTCCGCTGCCACCGGGGTATCACATTCGTATGGGCGGTGACGCTGAAGAGCAAGCCGAGGCCTTTCAAGCGATTGGGGGCGCGTTGGTTCAAGCCATCCTTCTGACGTACATGCTACTTGCCGCCCTCTTAGGTTCTTACCGTCACCCACTTACAATTATGCTCACACTCCCGTTAGGATTCGTCGGGGCAGTGTTGTCTATGTGGATCTTCGGACTCACGATTAATATCTTCTCTCTTTTGGCTCTCATCATGTTGATTGGGATTGTCGTAAATGACGCAATTCTGCTACTAGATCAGACGCGCATCTTTCGGGAACAAGGGATGCCCATCAAAGCAGCTTTGATGAAGGCGTGTCCACTAAAATTACGGACGATCATCATGACAAACTTGACGATCATCATCAGTATGTTCCCCCAAACGCTCGGTGATCGCGGAACAGCCATTATGA
This sequence comes from Candidatus Poribacteria bacterium, assembly GCA_007571305.1. Lineage (GTDB taxonomy): Bacteria > Poribacteria > WGA-4E > WGA-4E > WGA-3G > WGA-3G. The sequence continues at coordinate 2,940 of RKRR01000124.1, forward strand.
GGGCAACCTTGGCGGGGGTCGAAATCGGGGCGATCATCGTGCAAACCGTCTGCACACTGACCATTATTCCTGTGCTTTACGTGATTCTCGAACGATTTTCTAGTCGCGGGGACGATACCGATCCGCCAGTCCCTACACAACACGATCTGTAAAAGGGAATAACACACCAAATCTGATTACCCTAAGTGTCATGGAGGCGAATTTGAAGGATGCAAGTAACCAAAGATTCCAGCCACAATTCAGCACTGAGACGCGCAGTGAAAGAGACGGTTCTTTTAGGCGTGATATTTCTCATTGCCCTTTTCCTCTTTTTTACGACCGTCCACATTATCACGACTAGAGAAACAGAACAAGAATTGCAAAACCGACCGTGGGGATTATTTTTAGGTTGGTTGACAACTATTACAGTAGGTCTCGCTCTGGGCAGAACCCGACGGAGGGAAGAAGGGATTCTACTACCCAAATCAATCCTTGTTATTCAGGAATCCCTCCAAGTTATTATGTTGCTCCTCTTTTTCGGTATGCTTTCCTACGCCTCCTACTGGGTATATACAGCAAGAGCATTGATTGTGCACCGACCCTGGGGTATTCTGATTGGATGGTTTGCTTTCTTGGTGTTTGTCGCATTCTTTGTGAAAACGAGGCACCTCGTCCGATTTGCACGACGTAAACAATAGAGCACTATTTTCGCGCTTTAGATTCACGCTAATTCTGGAAATACTGCCGCACAAAGGGCCATGCGCCTGCCTTGTAATACCGGTGTCCACCCTCCCCAATAAAGAGTTCACACCTATCCGCAACGCCAGCAATCTCGTAGATAGTTTTCAATCGCTCATAAGCGAACTCGACGTGATCTATTGGAAAAATCCCATCATCACGTCCCGCGATTGCGGCAAACGGACGCGGTGCGATTAAGCCTGCGACATCGTACATCTCACCCAAGCGCATCATTCCGGGTACATAATTGCATTCGCAATGACGGATCATGCCAATGCTCCCTTCAAACGTACAGAAATAGCAACTCGGTACTGCTACAGTAATCCGTGTCTCACATGCCGCAGCGAAAAGGGACACTGTCCCACCACCGGAGTTCCCAGTAATCGCGATGCGTTCAGCGTCTACCGGTAAGTCCTCTATCGCCCAATCAATAAGACGAGACATATCCCACACCCGTTCACCGATCGGGGTGCGTCCAACGAGTATGCTATGAACCAACTGGTGTCGGCACGAGTGCGTATTATTCGCTTGCTTATCCGCATCGGTGCGCGTTTCGCCGAAGGCTCGCGTTGTCGGTGCAATGGCGATATAGCCTTCTTCAACGGCTGCTTGTCGAGCAATGTCGCGTTCACCTTCCAGCATATGTTCTTTTTCTGCTTCTGTGTGTGCGATGCCAGCGTAGAGATGTGGATGGTTATGTCCGTGGGGTGCGAGAATTAGCGGTACTTTGCCTGCGATCGTTTTCGGACGCAGGAGGTAAAATGGTAGCGGTACCGTCGGCTCGACCCACAGATACCAACTCTCTCGGAAATGGTTATCCATATCCAAGACTTGGAGTTGCTCCGCCTTCGGGACGTACCCTTCCAGATCGGATTCCATGTTGTCTAAGCCGAGGATCTCTCGCAACCTCGGACGAAAGTTCGCTTGCCACGCTAACAACTCTTCCCGTGTGGTCGCATGAAATTCAAATTCTCTCGGAACAGTATCGTATAAGTGTTTGAAATGTGTTTCTGCGTTATACATTACGCTTTCCCCTTTTATGGATGCTGTGGTTCACTTGACAAATTTTTCAGCACTGCTATAGTATTGGTAACTACGTTTCTCCATAAACTCTAAGACATAATAGAGGACACATCACTGCCTGTCAATTCAATTCACCAAATTCACTTTGAACTATAAAATCCCCGAGTTTTTTTCTATCGATACTTCGCGAAAAGTTGGGATGTCATGTTTAGATTGGATACGCGCGCTATTATCTCGTTTGCCTTGCGTACCGCCCCACTCATTACGGAAGTGAATTGGCATCTGACATAACAGATATTGGAGAAAAACGACGTGCTTCGCTTTGAGGTCACAGCTGCTGGTTGGCACGCAATCGATTGAAGGAGGAAAATATGGGCTATAATGATGGCAGAAAACAGATGCGGCGTATCTTCAACATAATAGATCGTCTCCAAAAGTCAAATGGTATCAAGGTTCGCGATATGGCAGATTTCTACGACGTTGATATAACCCGTATTTACGAAGACTTAAAAATTATTAAGGATTTCTACGAGTTAAAAAAAAATAAAGGAGACTATTGGATTGAGCAAGTCGGTCCATTGCGCTGGCCCCGAATCACGTCGGAAGAGGCGCAGGCTCTGGAATTGGTGATTACTGCTTCGCCTCTTGCGAAAGCACAACCCTTTGAGACACCTCTCAAAAGTGTCTTGGAAAAACTTGACATGTCCCTTGCTGAATATATCCAAGCGAAATTGAAGAAAGCTGTTCCGGTACAACTTGAGCGTGTCAACAGGGAGGATGAAGCGAAGGAACATCTTCCGGAGAACGTGGCAGACTATGGCAGTGATAATGACGCTGAAAGACACTTCCGCGTTTTGGAGGAAGCACTCTACGAGCAAAAGGTGGTTCGGGTGACCTATCAACCGGGCGGCAAAGTAGAGTTTGTTAGACATATACTTCATCCCTACGCCATCTTTTTTCGAAAATCGGATTGGTACCTTGAGGCGCGATCCAATTTGTCGGCGAATCCGTCGCTAACTTTCAAAATCCTCCGTTTCCGAAACGTTATACTCAGTGAGGAAACGTTTGAGATGCCGGAAGGTTTTTCATTGTCTGAGGATTTAGCATCTCGGTGGGAACTCTTTAGTGGTGAAGCGAGCATCGTGACGCTCAAGATTGCGGCCCACAAGGCGTATCTCGTTACCGAGAAGGAACGACATCGCTCGCAAAAGATTATAGAACGGTGTCCAGATGGAGCTGTGATTGTCCGTTATGAAGTGCCCAAAGAAGAATTCACGTTTTGGGTATTAAGTCTCGGCGATGCGGTGGAAGTCTTGGATCCACCGGAGTTTCGGGCGGAGTTTCAAGAAATAGTGCGTCGGATGCATGGGATATATTCTGCGGATTTGGAAAGGGCTTAGAAGCTTTCGTGTTTTTTCTTGCCAAACTTAGTGAATCGGTGTATAATAATAGGAGCATGTTAGCAAAAGTTTCTCGATCCTTATTGAGGTTGAAAAAACGAGATTGAAAAATTAGAATTTTCGTATACTACATTTCTTAACTAACATGTTGACAAAAGACTCTCGATTGCGAGATGGAAAAAATTTGACGCATACATAGAAAATATATTATAATGAGATAAAGTTATTAGAATTTTAGTATAAAGCAAAAAATATTAGAGAAAAAACAAATGTGTAACCATCTTAAACCAACTGATCGGAAGCCAAAACGAATTGATCTCTACTTTGACGAGTCTGGGCAACATACGAGAGGCGAATTTTTTATTGTCGTGGGGGTGATGGTAATAGCAGAAAATACGGATGAAGCTCGTCAGTTTTATGCATCTATAGAAGAAATTTCAGGTAAGGGAAAAGTCAAATGGGCATCTGCAAAAAAGGATAAACGTTTAAGTTACCTACAGCGAGCAATTCAAGGAGCCCCTTCTCTTGATATTAAATTCTTTCGCTGTGTTTTCCGTCAAAGAACAGATTATGATGGGGCGACGGTTGAAGGTATTGCAAGAGTAGTTCATAGGTTGCAACGTTCTGCTTCCCGTATATACGTCTATGTTGATGGGCTCACTGAACCTAAATGCAGCGCTTACAAAAATCGATTGCGAAGGTTAGGGTGCCGTCGTGTTAAAGATGTGAGAGGAGTCAAGAAAAGACAAAACGAGTCTCTGATGAGATTAGCGGATGCGTTAGCAGGTGCTATAGGGGAGGCTCGAAGACATCAAGAGAACCAACCTGCTGAACTTCTTTCACAAGCTGAGGAGAGCGGTACTCTTATTGAACTTTAAATGAAACAAAAAAAAACAGAAAACCACCCTTGTTAGAGGGTGGACAACCTATTCTCCCGGCCGGCCGAGAGACAGCTCAACCTACGTAATAGTTTTCGGCTGTAATTTTACTTCTATAATTGGGCAGAAAACCACCTTTGTGAGAAGGGGGGCAACCTATCCCACTGACCGGTCAGTGGGCAGCTCAGCATACGCAATAGTTTTCGGCTGATACTTTACTTCCGCAAGTTTCTAATGTAAAGTATACTCTCTTTTACGAAAAAAGTCAAGAAATTTTCGCTATTTCTGAATTTTTATGTCGAATTTTTTATCTTTTGTGTAAAACGCAAATTTTACATGGTATAATTTAAGGAAGATTGGAAATCAATTGTAGGTTTACGCGATTTTACACAACCCAAACTGATACAAAGTTAGAAAGGAGATATCATGGCAAAACAGAAATCCGAAATTGAAAATTTACTATTCACTCTTGGAATTGATTCTGAAACTGGAGACATCTTTCAAAATTATATGGACAAAATCGCCAATAGGAAGTTACGCACCTATCAGGAAATCATTCAATATGGCGCGAAGGCTGGTGAATCGCTCTACCTCCATATACTCAACGGGATTTGTGTTCTGGAACGTTTGCGTCCAATTTTGGATTTAGGGGACCTTGAAGTTCAGGTACTATTCAGTGCTTTCAGCGTCCATGATCTGAATAAACTTGAGGAATTTCAGGAGACAAGGCGTTCGTTTAACTATCTGGCAAACACAGCAAACATCAGTAGTGTGTTGACAGAACTTGAGATGGGGCATTTCTTCCCAGAATGGCAAGATTATTTGAAAGATATTGAGGTACTGGTTCGCTCCCATTCACGTTTCCACAATACCTATGGTGAAACACTCGATCTGAACTACGATCCGTACTCACTGGATAAGGATAGACTCCTGAACGACCTTGTTCCTATTATCCGAGCGGTGGATGTCATTGACTTATCAAAAACGCTTGAGGAACGGGCAAAGAAATGGGATTTTCTGTTAGAAATCAACAGTATCTGTGATATTCAGTACAAATTCGTCTACCATAAGGTGAGCGAGCAGCGTGGCATCTTGACAAACCTTATACACAATGAAATTGTAAGGTACCTGGAATCGGAAAAAGGCTTGCTGCCGCTACTTTATTATCCTGATGGTGTCGCGTATCTTGTCGATCGAGAACGCGATATCCGCATCACAACCGATGAAATCTCGGAAATTGGAAGCGCTGTTGTCCGTAACATTGAGTCAAAGACTCGTGGAGAATTCAGCGAGTTTATTAAAAATTCATCTGCCGGTATAAAAATTGATGAAAAGTGCATTGCCCTTGGCCTCTCTTTCGCAGAAATTTGGAATGAAGTCCGGAATATCATTAGTGAGCTCAAGTATGTCGCAAATGCGAAAGTGGATGACCTGAATACAAAGTGTCGTGGAAGACTTGAAGGAAGCCGAGATAAGTTGAATGACCCAGATCTGAATGTGGTTGAGCAGCAAGATGGGCAACTATCTCTCTTTAATCCAGAAGGGACGGTTGGGCAAGGAACACTGCTTAATGAAATTTTGGATGCGAAAACCTACCTATTACCCCCGGATGACGACGCTATTAGACTTGGCGAGTTGGTCAGAACATACTATATTTTCCTTAATAAGCATTTCTCTAAAACTGTTACCGATGCGTGGTTACACATCTATAGATTGCTTGAATTGCCATTGAATGCTGAGGATACAACCTATCGCGAACGATATGCCCTATTCGATACCCTTTACAACCGTGGCTACATCATTGGGCGCGATCTTTACAATGCCGGTCGCGGGTTTGATGAGATTTACGAGTTGATTGTCCAAGATGGCACACAGTTTTTAGAAACCTTAAAAACCAAAAGTGAGTTCGGACTCTTGGCTGATTATGTTCTCAAATACGTTGATTTTAACTTTGTTGCTAATAGGGAATGGGGTTTTGACACTAACTTAAAACGTTACATTGAGGATAACCACGTTCAGTGTAGCACCTGCGGCTCGGAATTTGATACTGCCCTCTGGATGAAACCGGATGTGCCAGCAAATATCAAGGTCCAACAGTTTTCCAATCGCCTTGAAGGTGGATCATCACGTGAGCCGAAACGCCGGGTCTGTAGTGTGTGCCGAACCCAATACATGCTAGACAAACTCTGTTATAATGTCGGAGGCAGCACAGCGACGTTTTTTATTCATCTCTATCCAATCTCGTTTTTTACGGAGGTTTTTATTCGGGCTTTCCAACGGGCACAACAAAATTTCCAAAATCCCGATTTTCCATCTGTATTCCTCAAGACAGATGATGCCCTTCGGAACTATCAGGAAAAGACGCAGTTGGAACTAACGTTTAAATCATCGAAAGTCAACGGAAATCCACTCCCGAAATTCTCGGAGGCACTTGGGAATATTCTAACTATTCCTGTTAATACACCTGGGAACAATCATACAGAGAACGTTCTATATGCTATTGAAAACGCTCTGTTATACCAACGTTTTTTAGGGTGCCGTGCAGTGCTGACCGATTCGTCAATTCCGCTCTTTTCCAGTGATGAATTCAACCACCTGTTCATCGACCATATCCCTCCTGCATTTCGCGGATGGTTGCCGGATAACAACCTGAACAGCGAGATGACGCAGCAGGCGTTTGATCAACTCTTGAAGTTGCATACCATCCGGTCGAAAATTGGAAGTTTTGATGCTGACAATCTGATTCGCTTGATTCGGAGTTTAAATTACGACGCACTTGAACTCTACTATGTAACCCACCGAATGATTAAACGCGAACAAGCCGGAAATGAACCGCGACAGTTCGCAACCGTCCGCGACACGGCGCAACTTATTGCCGATGTCGTGGTACAGAAAGGAGGAGATACGATTATGTCTCACATTAAGGAACTCGCCCGTATTGCGTGGGAAGGGCGGTTAAAGGGGGAAAGTCTCAAGGACAATTCACTCGCCAAACCGCTTGATGTTGCATTTGACAGCCTTGAACGCTGGCAGTCCGAGCATGAAACAGAAGAAGAGGCACGAGCTATCATGTCCAAGGAGGTCGTCCGAGCGATTGAACGTCTTGATAAACGGTTCTTCGGGATAAAAAAATTGGAGGATATCTCGCAATTTATCACCATTCTGTTTGATCAGATATACAAAGGCGTTTATCAAGGCAATCTGCCTAATTTACTCGAAAACCGGAAACGGATTCGGTCCGGATATCTTTATTTTCTGACGGAAATGATCCCAAAACGTGATCGAGACAAGGAGGAACAACAATCATGAGGACACTTGACAAATACACTGACCTTATAGTTGATAAATACGAACACTTCCCACAGAGCTGTTATCTGACGCTAATTGTGTTGCGGAAAGCGGAATCGGAGATGATTTTCCGCACCGAGGGTTCTGGTGAGGGGCTGAGCCGTGATTCAGTCCATGCTGGACTTGAGACACGTGATATTATTCCTCGCGTAACGATTAGCAAACGTAAACAGACTGCAGTTGAAAGGCGCACGGGGCGGGAACTCTTGCGGCAACATAACATGTTGTTTTACGCTGTGGATAATAAGGGAAATCGCGAGGAAACAGATGAGAATATCTGCGCGCTGAACCGCAACAAGCCGTGCGGTATTTGTGCTGACTGTATGATTTACGGTTATGCTGTTGGGGGCGGTGGCGCGCAAAAATCTCGCGTCATTACGGACGATGCCTTCAGCATTCTGCCATACCAGACTGTCACAGCAAAGCGCACATTCAACGCGCTCTACGATAATAACACGATGCGCGATCCTGTTACTGGACAGGCCTCCTCAAGCATTCAGGAAGATGAGTACGTCAAGCCGGAAACACTGTTCGTTGACATGCAGACACTTAAAGATTTAACGGCGGACGAAATCTACTACGTCCTAGCAAACGTGTTGCGAAGTCGTCGGTACGGTGCTATCTCCTCACGACTTGGTAAAATGCGGAACACGCTTGTGGGTGTAATTTTCAGTGATTGTGAGATCTTCAGCAATCTGGAACTTACCCAGAGTGTCTACGACAGACTCGGTTCGAATGGACGGCAATTCCCGCTTGACGAAAACAAAGTTGAGTCAGTAGTTACCGATGCGGTCGCAGCATTAACGGGCGAAGTGATAGGCAAGGTGCAACCGCTCACTGAGCCTGAGATAACTGCGTTAGTTGGTGAAATCCAGCGAAAATTTGCATCGTCAGATGAAGTGAAAGGGTTGTTAGATAGCATTACAGCACTCTATCGCGGGCGTGAAGCATAGGATCGATAAACCGTATTCTATGTTGGAGGTATCTCATGAATATTTATCGCTGTGAGTTTCAACTCATGGAAAACCTCTTTTTCGCCAGCCGCGAAGTAAACAATTTCTTCCAAACAGAAGCGGTAGTCGGTAATTACGCGCTGGCTTATGCCCTTGGCTTATGCCGTGCAGGCTACTATAACGACGGTGAAATCACCTACGCCGAGGATTTGGAAATACTGAACGAGGCGGGTATCTATATTACACCTGGCACCTTGACTGAAAAACCTCGTTTCACGGTGGAGCGATTCAACGCCCTTTCTGATTCATATTGGTATCAGATGGAACAGAATGCTATCTCAGTCAATCGGGAACGTATTTTCAATCCAAAATTGAAGGCGCGGGCGACGAACTTTCCACAGATTGGACGGCTAAAGATGCTTTCCGTAGGCAACAAAGGCGTTTTTTACCTCACAAGTAGGGACGAGTTTCGGGTGCCGCGTTATATCCGCCTCGGTAAGTTCATGAGCAAAGCAAAAATATCTGCTTACAAGCAGCACTACCGTGAAATCTACGCGCAAGACGTGCCTTACCGAGACTATCTGAATCCCAACGATTTACCGTCAGATACACAGATCGGTATGTTTGACCTACTCAATATCCGCCCAACACCGTTAATTCGCCAAGTCCAATTATCTGGTGATTTCTATGAACTGGCAGATGATGCTAAAACGCTACTACCGGTAGGAATGCAATTTTACACCGATTTTTAGACTGAAATAAATTTTCTGTAGGGTGTGCCGTGCCTATGAGACAATTGCAAGCACACCCTATAGGTTCTTTAGAGGTTTTGCTATGTCAGAGATCACGATTAATCTAAACGCAGGCTATGAAAAAATTAGCCCAACGAATGCGTCTGACTTGACACATCCACCGCTCTATCATCAGCAGCGGACATACGAGGCGTTAAAAACAAACGATCTTGTTATCAACACCTACAACACCGGAACAGGGAAAACTCGGGCTTCGTTACTCCGACTTTTCGATTTGAAGAACGAGAATGTTTTGTTCATCGCACCGACAAACGAGTTGATTCATCAACACGCAAACGACATTCAAGAGTTTATTGAGGAACATGGGTTGAATTTCTATGTGGCTGAAGTCACTGGTCAGAAACTTCGTGAATGGGAGGTCATTGACAACCCCGGTTATCGTCTTAGAAATCCGAGAAAATTGCACGAACTGATTCAAAACCAGCGTCAATACTTTCCTGATATGACACATCGGAACCCATTGATTCTCGTCACAAACCCTGATATTTTTTATCTCTGTTTTTATTCTGTTTACTCACCTTTGGATAGGGCTAACCTTTTCCGTCATTTCTTACAAGGTTTCAACTATATTGTCATTGACGAATTTCACTACTATAACGCCAAACAACTCGCCAATTTTCTGATGTTTTTCATTTTGTCTAAGGAGTTTGGTTACTTTGATAATAACAAACGGAAGGTTTGCCTGCTTTCAGCAACACCCGATGAGAAGGTATTTAAATACCTTGACACGATTGGGTTAAAATACAAGCCCATCAGCCCAGACAACGAGTCAATAGAAAGCAACAGTTATGAAAAGATACAGACACTTTCTGAACTTGAATTGACGATACACAGTGGCAAAATGCAACATCTACTTAAGACGCACCCTGAATGGATTAGCGATCCACTGCGTTCAGGAAAGGAAGGCGCGATTATCAGTAGCTCCCTCCGAACTATCAATGAAATTAAGCAGACACTACAAACAGCAGGATTGAGAGAAAAAATCGGATTAATCACTGGGGCAGTTGGGACAGCAGAGCGGCGTGACGCAACAAAATCTTTCCCGCTTGTTCTTGCAACGCCAACAGTGGATATTGGTTATAACTTCAAAAAGATGAATAAATCACGTCAAAACATTGATTTCGTCTGTTTTGACGCACTTTACGGATCGGAATTCACACAGCGGATTGGGCGTGCAGGCAGGTTACTTGGAAAGAAAGACACCACGCACACCAGCATTGCGCACGCATTTGGGGGCGGAAAACTTCACACACAATTGCAGAATGGAGAAATTTATGACCGCCGAGAATTTGCGATACTTGTTAAAGAGTCGCTTGGAGAGGACAATCGATTTTACCATTATATTCAGTCTTACGCGGTGTTCGAGGCATTCTACCCAATTTACGAACTTTATAGACAGACAAGTGAAGAACAGCAAGATAGAATTAGAGAAATATTTGAGACAATTCGACAGGTTTTTGCCCCGAAAAGTGATACAACATTTGATGAGATGTTCAAAAAGATTCGATGGCATTCTACTTATAAAACTGTCATTGATACCTCCAACAATACATTCCACAACGATTATGATCGTCACCAATGGGATCGTGCTGCGTGGAGTTATTGCCGACACCAAGCATGGGTAAACGGTGAATTGGAAACCTTTGAAAAGTTCCCGAAAGAAAAGGAGAAAGTGATACTTGCAACGCTTGTAAAAAACAATCGATCAAAGATTGTTGAACACGCTGAGCGGGAATACACCCCGATCCAATCCCTATTCAACTTTCGCAGTTCGGATGTTGGCATTCGTTGTGGTATCTATGACCCAAACAATCTTTTCCAGAATACTGCTAAGTGTACTGAGTACGACCTTTTTCATGTCCTATCGCATTGTGAGTTCGACGTTATTCCAACAAAAGAAAAATATTACGAACTCACAGGAGATTGGGGAAATTATTGTGAATTTTTCCTGCAGGCTAATCGTCTGAAGGCTCCACGAGACTATGTTCGATTCAGTTATGATGCCGGTCGAGATGATCAAGAGACCTTTGAACGCCAACACTGCTGGGGCCCTACAGCGTTGAAAGGGCTACATTTAGAATTGAAAAATGGGGTTGTCCCACCTGAAATGCAGGATGCCCTAAAGAAAAAAGGATATATGACATGCCTTTTATCAAAGATGGAGAATCGGTATGTTCTCAACAATATACTTGAAGCGAGGGGACACTTGTGTTATCCATTGAACGTAACTTTCAATGATGGCAAACAGCAGAAGTATCAGTTAATCCTCGGATCCCAAGCGTTTCCAATCTATGCAGAGTTGCAAGGCAAATGGAAAGAGAAGAATCAAACTGCTGCAACATAAGGAAACCACCTATGCCCATCAGCACACTCATCTCACTCATACCGGAGACCGACGTAACACTCCGCCCAACGATGGGACACCACGCACACGCAGCATTTCTTAAAATCCTACGCGAAAGCACCCCTGACATCGCAGATACACTCCACGCTCAATCCGCACAAAAACCGTTTACAGTTTCGCCACTGATCGCTAAAGGTAGACAACAAGAAAGACGACTCTATATCAGAGCAGGCACCGAGTGTAAACTCCGATTCACGTTCCTTGACGATGCACTCTTCGGAGCCTTCGGAGGTGCTTTCCTGAAATTTGAACTGCCCACGATTCGACTCGGAGCGGCATCTTTCCAAGTAAAACAATTGGTCTCACACGCTACAGAAAACCACGATTGGAGCGGAAACGCGACCTATGCTGATCTCATAAAATCCGCGAAATCAGCAACCGAAATTCCTCTCAAGTTCCATTCACCGACGGCATTTCGAACTTTGACACCGCGTGGGCAGAAAACCTATAACCACACACAGGTCGACCCTGTGCGGTGTTATCAAAGTTGGATTAATAAGTGGAATGCCTTTGCCCCTATGCAGCTGGACAGGACAGAAATCCTCAACTTTATCACGGAACATGCTCGCGTGTCACGTTCGGAAACTCGAACACAAGCACTTAACTTCGGAAAGTCCACCGAAATTGGTTGGATCGGGACATGCACTTTTCGTTTTGAGCCAGAAAACACATTTGATGAGCATTTACTCCGTGCATCAAATTGTTTGGCAGATTATGCATTCTATTGCGGGACAGGGTATAAGACTACAATGGGAATGGGACAGACTAAACGAATTTAAGGAGCATCGGACGATGTCAGAAACTTATATTCCACTTTCACAAATAAACACCTACGTCTTCTGTCCTCGGCGCTTCTACTACGAATCTGTCGAGGGACATCAGGTTGTTAATGAGCATGTCGAAGAAGGCAAGATTAAACACGAACACGTCCACACAGCAGTAACTCATCGACGCAAAGGCGATAAGATGATCTCGCGCCGGCAATATCTCGCTTCGGATGCGCTCGGTGTGTCTGGTTATACGGATCTGGTTGAGGAGAAAAACGGTGTCCCTTATCCGGTTGAATTCAAGAAGGCAGGCATAGGGAACTGGCTAAACGATCAGGTGCAACTCTGTTTGCAGGGATTATTATTAGAGGAGAAAACCGGAGTTTCTATTCCACACGGCTATATCTTCTATATCGGTTCTAAACGGCGGAGGAAGGTTCCGTTTGACAAAGAACTCCGTGAGACAACGCTTCGATATGTAGCGGAGGCGCGTTCGCTGTTAGATTCTCGTAAAATTCCAAAACCCGTCCATGATAATCGTTGTAACGGATGCAGTGTTCGATCAATTTGCCTGCCTGATGAGGTCTCCTATCTCCATGAGTTGGATGAACGTCCAAGGCGCATCAAACCCGCACTTGGTATTGATAATGTGTTATACGTTGATGAATCGGGATGTGCAATCAAAAAGACAGGGGAACGTATCCTTGTCGTCAAAGAAAACGATGTCTTACGCGATATTCCGCTCATCCATCTTGGACAAGTCGTTATCTCCGGTAACGTTAACCTGACGACACCCGCGATGCAGACGCTCTTACACGAAGGGATCCCTGTTGTATTTCTCTCCGCGTATGGACGGTATCACGGGGCATTAACACCACAAGTGTCTCGGAATTCGCTCTTACGGTCCACGCAGCATAGAGTCGCAAATTGTCCGGACACGTGCCTTGAACTCTCACAGGCATTTGTGCACGGGAAGTTAGTGAATATGCGGACAATGCTCCAACGTCGGAAATGGCAGGCGACAGACAGTACAGATTCGGCTTTCAAACCTTTGCTTGCTAACATTAAGGCAATACAGTCAATGGAAAAGCGTATTGATAAGGCAACTGAACTTTCGGAGTTGTTGGGATTGGAAGGCAATGCTTCTGCCTCATACTTCGGAGCATTCGGTTTTATGGTAAAACAAGAGATGGGATTCGATTTCCAGCGACGGAGTCGTCGTCCACCTGCAGATGCAATCAATGCTCTATTGAGTTTCGCTTATTCACTGCTGACAGCGGATCTCATGTCAGCGATTCAGACGGTCGGGTTAGATCCTTACATCGGTTTCTTTCACCAACTCAAGTATGGTAAGCCGTGCCTTGCACTCGACTTGATGGAAGAGTTTCGGCCGATTGTTGCAGATTCTGTTGTGATTACCTTAATTAATAACCGGCGTATTAAACCAGGGGATTTCACACAATCTCATGGTGGATGGTATCTGAAGGAACGTTGTCGAAAAGTTTTCTACGCAGCATACGAGACTCGGAAAAATGAGACGATTACGCATCCTGTGTTTAAGTACAAACTGACGTTTCGCCGTGCGATGGAACTACAAGTGCGTCTACTGGCGAAGTATCTGACAGGTGAAATTGAGCAGTATACATCCCTGACGGTTCGATAGTGGAAGCAGAGCACAAACGAGAGAAAGGAGCAAAACTAAGAAGGACAGAGAAATTTGATAGGAAACCTCCAATGCATTACACAGTTGCTTACGATATCACCAACGATAAACGCCGGAACAGAGTCGCTAAAATTCTCAAAGATTTTGGGAAGCGCGTCCAATACAGCGTTTTTGAGTGCAACACAGATAGACAAGCTTTCCTACGGTTGCAAAATCGCTTAGAAAAAGTTATCAATTTGAAAGAAGATGCGATCACCTTTTATCATCTCTGTGCGACGTGTGAGAAACATATTAATCGCATAGGTTTGAAAAAAAATCTTGATAATCAGTCGTACATTGTATAGAATTGGGTATCAAGTCCCTTCTATGAGCGAAAGGAGGTCGAAAATCCCTTGACCCTCACAGAGAAGTGGAAACCCTTATGAGCCGAGCTTTGAACCACTTTGCCATGTTTCCCTTTGATGTCCACATATCCCAAAAATCGTCGCGCGCGGAATCGCTATGGATTAGAGCACGTACGGTAAGACCTTTGGTAAGGCGGGGTTGAAATAAGAAGATTCTCGATTACGAGATTGAAACGGTAATTGGAAACCCTTTCAATTTTTTACCACAAGGTTGAAATAAGAAGATTCTCGATTACGAGATTGAAACGTCGTATCGTCCGATGCCTCATCGTCTGTTGCTAAAGTTGAAATAAGAAGATTCTCGATTACGAGATTGAAACGACTCCCAAGCCTAACCGTTCAAGGATGTTGATGTTAAGTTGAAATAAGAAGATTCTCGATTACGAGATTGAAACTAAAATAAAAGTATCTAATCAAGTGAATACTAAACAGTTGAAATAAGAAGATTCTCGATTACGAGATTGAAACTGCGGAATGTGATCGCCGTTCTGCCCCTAACAATGATGTTGAAATAAGAAGATTCTCGATTACGAGATTGAAACCCTAATTCAAATGACAGTATATATCAAGAAAGGCTCTTTATGAAGGTATTAATAACTGGTGCAAGCGGCAGACTCGGCGCGTTTGTGATCCGAGAATTGAAGGATCAACATTCGCTGGTCCTGATGTCGCGCAGAAACCCACCGGATGAATTTGCCCATCTCCCATTTATTCAAGGCGATCTGAATAACTTCGAAGACTGCCAACGTGCTGTTGAAGGTGTGGACGCTATCCAACATCTCGGTGCGCAACCGGGGCCCGTCGATCATCCAGATATGCGCGCAGATGCTGAAAACAGAGGCATCCGTTTCGATGCAACCTTTAAAACAAATATGCTCGGCACCTATTACCTCATGCAAGCCGCGATTGAAGCGGATGTTCACACGGTTGCGATGTCCGGCAGCAATTGCGCGTTAGGGCACGGCTTTCGGATCAGCAAAACCCACATCCCAGTAGACTACCTCCCAATAGATGAGGAACATCCGTGCTACCCTGAAGACTCCTATAGTTTCTCTAAACGGTGTGGTGAGGATTTGTTAGCGAGTTACACCCGCGCTTACGGCATTCGCACCTACGTTACACGGCCTGCCGGGATCAGTCCAGAAGAACGGAGAAAACAGATGGCAGAAACTGCGAAACCCACAACCGCTTGGACACCGTGGCTCTGGTGTTGGGTAGGGAGCGAAGATGTCGCAAGTGCGCACCGCCTGATCATGGAAAAAGCGGATACGCTACCCTCGCACGATGTCTACTTTTTGAACGCCGACGACACTTCAGCCTTAGAACCTTCTCAAGAGTTGGTCGAACGTTTTAAGCCGGAATTTCTTCCGAAAGTGAAAACGCTTGAGGGACATCAATCGTTTATTAATTGCGATAAACTCAAAAATGCTGTTGGGTGGCAACACGAAACGTCATGGCGGTCGTAACAGAGCGTCTAACCCTTTGGAGGAAAATTATGTCAAGCAGTGACAGAGTACGCATTGGTGTGGTTGGTGTCGGGAGTATCTCCGTGCGCGGTATTCTACCACACCTCACCCAGGGCGATGTCCAAGACAGATTACAGGTAACGGCTGTTTGTGATCCTGTTCCCGGTAGAGCACAAGCAGCATCTGAAAAATTTAACGTCCCGCATGCGTACGAAACTTATGAAGCACTCTTAGCAGATGGACATGTAGATGCAGTCAGCATCGCATCGCCTATCGGATTGCATTACGAACAGGGGAAACTCGCCATTGAACACGGTCTCCACGCTCATTTCAACAAAACAATGACGACTACTGTCGATGAAGCGGACGATCTCATTGAATCAGCGGCGTGTAAAGGTGTAAAATTAGTGGCTTCCCCTGGGGAGATGCTCCGTCCGATCCATCAAGAAATTCGCAGTCTTATCGCTGACGGTGCCATCGGAACGCTGACATGGGCAGCTGCTGGTTCCGCCTTTGGAAGATATCACGAAAACGAATCCGTTAGACATGGTGACGATCCCCTCTCGAATATTAACCCGGCATGGTACTTTCGTAAGCCCGGTGGCGGACCGCTTTATGATATGACTGTTTACGGCTTGCATACGTTGACCGGTATCCTCGGACCTGCGAAACGTGTAACTGCGTTTTCTGGTGTTCGCCTCAAGGAACGCGAATTCCGAGGCGAGATGCTTCCGTGCGACATGGACGATAACACCTTCATTCTCCTTGACTTCGGCGAGGCATTCTACGGTTTCGTCTATGGTGCCGCCGCCGGCTCTGTCGTCAGAGGTAGGTTGGTAATTCACGGCACCAGTGGCACGATTGAAGGCAATTTGCTGAATGGTGAACCCATTGATGCCCCGGACGGGGAACTCCCACACGTTGTGGGACCGCATCGTAGCATACAGGAATCGCACGTCTATGAGGACATTATGCAATTGGTGGATTGGATTCGCGAGGATAAGCCGACGATTGTCACAGCGGAGCATGCTCGGCATGTCATAGAAATTTTCGATGCAGGGTATCGATCCGCACAGACAGGACAGGTACAAGATCTACGCACTACATTTTGATTCTTTGTGTTTGCCCTGAGAACACGCCAATATAGAGTCATCAAACAAAAATCTCTCTCAACGAAAAAATAGGTATAGAATTACCGAAAACCTGCGCGTCATGAAATTATACCTTAAATGGCATCATGTGTCCTTGCTGGACATTTGGAGCGCAGACCAGAGGTTCATAATAAAAAATATGCCAAAAGCTTTATGTATCGGTGAACTTCTTATCGACTTTGTCTCTACAATACCTGATGTGACACTCGCTGAGGCCCCAGGATTTGTCAAGGCTCCAGGGGGTGCCCCTGCGAATGTTGCCGTCGGCTTAGCGAAACTCGGTATGGATGCCGGGTTCATCGGTAAAGTCGGTGCAGATGCGTTCGGAGATTTCCTTCGTGAAACACTTCAGCAGAACAGTGTTAATACCGACTACCTTATCTCAGGCGAAGGATCCCGCACGACCTTAGCCTTCGTCGCAACGCGCTCTGACGGTATGAAAGACATTACCTTCTATAGACACCCAGGTGCCGACATTCAACTCTCTCCTGACGATATTGACACTCACTATCTCGAATCAGCGGAACTGTTTCACTACGGTTCTGTCAGCCTCAGTCATTCGCCGAGTCGAGAAGCAACACTTCACGCAATTCAGTCCGCAAAAGCGGGCGGTGCGCGGCTCTCCTACGACCCGAATTTGCGGCTGATGCTCTGGGATAACGCCGATGACGCTAAGCACTGGATATGGGAAGTGATGCCTTATGCAGATATCGTGAAAATTTCGGAAGAGGAATGGGAGTTTATCACAGGCGATGTCGAATTGGTAAATGGAGTTGACCGGATTCTTGAACTCGGTGCGAAACTGCTCGTTGTCACGTTAGGCGAACGCGGGTGTTATTACACGAACGGTTCCGCTGAAGGTTACGTTGATGGCTTTGCGGTTGATGCCGTGGATACACTCGGGGCAGGGGATGCATTCGTCGCGGCGATGCTCACCCAACTGATGCCACACGCAGACCTCACATCGATCGAAAATGACCAACTTAACGCTATTATGCGATATGCAAACGCAGCAGGAGCGTTGGCAACTCAAAAAGTTGGCGTAATTCCTGCCTTGCCGATACCTTCTGATATCGAGAACTTTTTGTAGACGGGCCTCCTACAGAACTAACCTAAGTTCCCATCTTTGTAGCATAACCTGTTAGGTTGTGCATCCTCGGGCGCAGGAAACCCACTGCGGACGCTACGAACTGCTGCGGATCCTGAACATTTTTCAATGAAAATAGCAAAGATTTCTTATAGTAGCTTCCGTAATTACTGATACACTTGTAACATCATGTGAACTCTGAAGTTATCTGATAGCACAGGATCCCCACGGTTTCCTATGCTACAAGCGTGAACCTGTTTTCGGATTTCACTATAAGTTGAAGTGCATCAAACCCTGGTTATGCAACCCGTTACCTTCGCCTTGCTTTAACGGTGTACGTGGGCCAGGAAAAATAGAAGTCATCACCCTCTGCCTGAACAGTGTAGTACTCCCGTGCCTCCTCAGGTGAGAGTTCCGCAAACGCATCACGGATCTCCTGCACGACCTCGGGCGGGTTTTTCTGTGGACGTACCCACCAAAGAAACGATATTTGGGCATTTCGAGCATGGGCTGTCCTCTCAAGAGAAAATCCAGCATCCGTAATCATTGCATCCCATTGCGAGGGTGGATAACCATACGCATGTGAGTTATCTCGGAGTGTCTCTACGCGGTTCTGCCATGTTATTAACCTCTCCGATTCCGGTGAGACAGAATCCGTCATGCAGAAGAGGCCATCTGTCCGTAAAACCCGATGAACCTCGCTTAAGAATGCTCTCACATCTTGAAAGTGATGTGGTGCCAATCGACAGGTTACTAAATCCAACGACGCATCAGCAAACGGCAACGCCTCGGCAGCAGCGACGGAAAACGCAATATTTCTTATTGCTTGTTCGCGCGCCAGTTCAACCGCCTTCTCAACCATTACCGGGGTTAGATCCGTTGCTACGACGTATGCGACTTTCGGGGCAAGTGCAAACGCCGTAAATCCTGTTCCAGTGGCGATGTCCAATGTTTGTTCCGTGCCTTTGGGGTCTGCAAAATCGAGGAGGACGTTTAGCGTATTCCCTTTGGCATGCACGCTACTCTGGGCGTAGTAGTCGGCATGTTGGCTGAACTGGTCTTGGACAGATGCATGTACGGATTTCATTTCTTCTTTCCATTAATTCTCATAGATATAACGCAAGTTGCTACCTATATGACTTCATATCCACGAATACCAGTTTTCACCGAGACGCATTTACTTTTGCGAAAAATTAGGGGTATTCCCTGCCATTTCGTTGCGAAGCTGCACAACCTAACAGGTTATGCGACAAGGTGAGAACTTAGGTTACAATAGGGTTTTTTAGTTAAAAAGGATAACGCCTCGAGCATTCTCTCCGGCTTCCATATCCGCGAAAGCCTCATTAATTTGCTCAAGTCGATAGTGGTGTGTAATGAGTTCATCCAATTTTAACTTGCCTTCTGCGTACAGATTTAGAAGTTTCGGCATATCCACACGTGGTTGGCAGGATCCGTAAAATGAACCGATTAATCGTTTCTCACTTGCGACGAAACGTTGTGCCGGAATACTGAATTCGGACTCATGATGTGCCATACCCACAATGACGGCACTCCCAGCAGGTCGTACCATATCATAAGCCTGCACAATCGTTTTCAGATTCCCAATTACCTCAAATGCGTAATCTACTCCCAAGCCGTCTGTCAACGCACGAACGGCATCAACCGGATCATTCTCGGCGGCGTTGACGACATCCGTTGCTCCGAAATTCTTCGCAAAGTTAAGTTTCTTCTCCGCAATATCGACAGCGATAATCCGTTCTGCTTGTGCCAGTCCTGCCCCTTGGATGGCATTCAAACCGACACCTCCGGTACCGATAACAGCGACAGTGCTACCGGGCTCAACTTTTGCTGTGTTAAGCACTGCACCGACACCTGTTGTCACGCCACATCCTACGAGAGCGGCCTTCTCTAACGGATAATGTGGGTCAATTTTAACGAGATTCTGTTGTGGAACAACCATGTATTCCGACATCGTTGCGATCCGTGCCATCTGGAGAATTCCATCACCTGCGCTGTTGTGGAGGCGGTAAGTGCCATCGAGGAGGAATCCGCGAGGCACATCATAACTCTGACACAGACAGACCCGATCCATCTGACACATCCGACAACTACCACAATAACTCACAAAAGACAAAATCACCGGATCGCCGGGCTGAAAACCGGTTACGCTGTTCCCAACATGCTCAATCACACCGGCCCCTTCGTGCCCGAGTGCGACAGCCGCGTCGTAGTAGATGGTCCCTGTCACTACGGAAAGATCAGAATGACAGACTCCACTCGCACCGGTCCGAACGAGAACTTCATTTTCCTTCGGATCATCTAATTCGAGTTCCTCAACAACGACAGGTTGATTATGTTCATACATAACAGCGGCACGCGTTTTCATTTTTTACTCCCTCTCAACGTAGTGCGCTTACAATAAAGATTCCAGATAACTTCTCGCCTTCCGCATCGAGTCAACTGGATCCGATTCACCTTCATAGACAACCGAGAGGCATCCATTATAGCCAACACCTCGCAAGATTTCCAGAACGCGAGGGTAATCCAACCATTCCTCCACACCGCTATCAATCTGATAAAATTTCGTGCGGACATAGACAGCGTGCGGGGCTGTCTGTTCAATGCTCGCGTAGCAGTCGTAGTCAGGATGTGGAGAGCCTCGATGTCCGCTTGCGCCGGGAGATCCTGCATATTGTCCAGTGTCTAAAATATGTGTGAAATAGGGATGATCTGTCCCATTCAGGGCTCGTAAAACAGCTGCCCCATCGCGTGTAACGTTGTTGTGATTGTGGTTCTGTAATCCGACGAGGATTCCTGATTCATAGCCGTATTCAGCAACTTCCTTGAAGGCTTCAATCATCGGCGGCCATAAAATCTCTTCATCCTCGCAGTCCTCAGGGACATAGGCGGCAAAGACTCGAACAAGCGGGCAACTCATAAAAGCGGCAATGTCAATCCACTGCTTGATGAGCGCGATTTGTTCCTGATGTTCGGCGATAGGACGACCAAAGTTGTTGCTAATTCCGATGTAACCTAATGGTAATCCTTTCCGCGCAAGATCTTTCTTCAGGTCTCGTAGGTAAGCTGCATCAGTAGATTCAAACGCGCTTGAATGTAACTCAATAACATCAAAACCGAGATCGTACACGGTTTTCGCGAAAGCAGAAGCAGTCGTATTTCTCACATTCAGAGACATCGTGCCTAATTTTATCATAACGGTGTCCTCCTTTTCCTCTTGGTGATAGGAACACTTTCAAGTGCGTTTGTCTCACTCGTCCTCTGTTCCATCGGCAGATTCTTGAAGGTATATCCGTGTCTGCTGATGTAGCACTAAGAGGAATTGCCGTAAGGTTTCCTCAAGATTATGGAGTTGATACCTGTCCGACTCAAGGTCCTGGATTCGTGGATCGAAAAGCTCCAAGCGGTTGAGTCGGTCGAAAATGTCTTCAATCAGATTCTGGATCTCGCTGAACCTCCGTTGTTCTTCCCTAACCCGTCGCCGTTCCTCTTCCAGTCGTAGAACCTTATCTGCCATGTTGGCGAGTTCTCTGCGTGTCTGTGTCAGCTCTTTTTGAAGATTTTGCGTAAAACTTATTAGTCTTTCCAAAGTATTCGTTGTTTTATAAGGCTGTTGTCCCGTATGACTAAAATTTATTTGCTCCTGCGGCAGCGGGGTATTTTCTGTTGAAGGGGGCGTGGCAATTTCATCCGGGGGGTTCGCCGGCGCGGGGG
>RKRR01000146.1 GCA_007571305.1 Candidatus Poribacteria bacterium
TCTCTGGCACTTTTTTGTTCATTGATGCTTGACTCCTTAGCAAAGAATGAAGCATACAATAACATATTTATGAAGAATTTTCAATTAGATTTGGTATAAGTGCGTGTCCGTGTTGAAAAATCAGCAAGGCAGGCATCGCGTAGCACCAGTTAATCTCTCGTGTGATGTTGACAAGTGCCCTGCGAGAATAGGCATTTCCTTTGAGTTTGATGGCGAGAAAAAGATAAGAATGGTAAATGGCATTATCCACACTTCCACGCTCGGCAAAGTTTATTGTCTCTTGGAAATGATACTGTTTAATCTCGTCAGCAGTGAGTTGGAAAAGGAAATCGGCAGTATCCCATTCGTGGAGGTGTGCCTTCTCGCGGTGCATCTGTCCGTGATTGTCAAAATCCTCAAGAAATGCCTCGACGGTATTAGATGGACGATTCAAGGTTCGCTGACTCTCATAGCCTAACACCCTGAGGAGATTGGTTGTATTTTCGGAGAGGTTTCCTTCTATAAATGCGTTCAGGGCGCGTTGAATTTCAATTCTAATGTGAGGCTCGTGCATCTTCGACTCCTTTAGGGTTATATACGTTTAGTCTACACAATTCTTCATAGACATGCAAGCTTAATTATTCCCTGCATTCGCCTGAAAGGACTTGCAACTCAAAAACGTTCTATGATATTATCTATGCATAACCCAACTTGCCACGGACACGTTTTTAGGCATAGAGATGCTGTTTTTCAGCGAAAATCCTTCAGTATTGAGATGTTTTTGTAGCATAGGAGACCGTGGGTTTCCTGTGGACATTTATGCACAACCTCACAGGTCATGCTACAAGGTAGCAGCTTGGATTATACATAAGAAATCGCAAAACTCAAAAAATGGAAAGGATAAATCAGAAATGGCGACACCTAAAAATAATCGACAATTCGCGGTGCGAAGTTTAACACTATATCTTCTTCTGTCCTTGCTTCTCTCTATGTGTCTGCTCACACCAGCGCAAGAATCCGTTCCTGATATCGAAACCGTCATCAAACACATCGATCAACTCTATCGTAGCGAAACCAGTCATGCCGAGATGGAGATGTACATCGTCACGCCGCATTGGGAACGCACCCTCGCAATGACGGTTTGGACGAAGGGGATGGACAAAACTTTTATCCGGATTACTGCACCGAAGAAGGAACAAGGTGTCGCGACATTGCGCATCGGCAATGAAATGTGGAATTACTTACCGAAAACCAACAAAGTCATGAAGATTCCTCCATCAATGATGATGGGGTCGTGGATGGGTTCTGATTTCACGAATGATGACTTAGTCAGAGAATCATCAATGCTCGATGATTACACCTACCAATTCGTTAAACCCGAAGATGCCTCTCCCGACCATCTCTACGTCCAACTCATGCCGAAAGAGGACTCTCCAATCGTTTGGGGTAAGATTGTTGCAGCCGTGCAATCCAGCGATTATCTACCGGTGTGGCAACGTTTCTATGACGAAAAAGGGAACCTGATGCGGATTATGAATCTCAAAGAGATTAGAACCTTCAGTGGCAAAACCGTTCCTTCTGTGATGGAGATGATTCCAGAAAACAAAGAAGGGCACAAAACGGTTGTCCGCTGGTTGAATGCTACGTTCGATTCGGATATTGAGGATAAAATCTTCACCCGTCGAAACCTTCAGAGAAGAAGATAGATGACGGCACACGACGCGTGCCTACTCCTATGATACTCAAAATTGCGTTTCGTAACATTTTCCGCCAAAAGCGACGGACAATTCTCACTGCACTCGCAATGATTGTCGGTTTTACGCTCCTGTCGTTAACCATCGGATTGTCCGATGGAGCATACGGCGGAATTATTGAAATGTTCACCCGAAATCGCACTGGGCATATTCAGGTGCACCGTGCGGGGTACCTTGATAAGCCTTCGCTCTACGAGACCATTGATGGCTATGCCGCTATTGGTGAGACGATTCAGGGGACCGCGGGAGTTGATGCGTGGACACCACGAGTGTATGCAGCTGGGCTCGGTTCGGTTGGTGAAAAGAGTACGGCTGTACAAATCATTGGTGTTGATGTGGCACGGGAGATCCAAGCGACTCGATTTAATAACAAAGTGGTGGAAGGACGTGTCTTAGGGGAAGCGGCTTCGCATGAAGCGGTTATTGGGAAAGGCCTGGCGAAGGTTCTTTCAGCGAAGGTCGGTCGTGAGATTGTGGTTTTTTCGCAGGGTGCCGATGGTTCACTTGCGAATGACATGTATAAGATCGTTGGGATCGCAGAGAGTGGCGACGATCCAACAGATAGAACGGCGTGTTATTTACACATTGAAGATGCTCAAGAATTGTTTGTGCTTCCGGGACGCGCCCACGAAATCGTCGTAATTGTCTCAAAGATCAATCAGGTGGATAAAGTTAGGAACGCATTCGAAGCGAAGTTCAACAATTCGCCCCTTGATGTCGCCCCGTGGCAAGTGATCGCTAAATCCTTTTATCGGGCTATGAAAGCCGATCAACAAGGAGATGCTATCGCACGTTGGGTGATTATGCTGATTGTGGCTATTGGTGTCCTGAATACGGTGCTCATGTCGGTACTCGAACGAACACGTGAATACGGTGTATTGAAGGCTGTCGGGACGAAGCCGACGCAAATCTTTTGGCTCGTCATCTGCGAAGTGGTGGTTATAGCACTCGGCAGCATCTGTGTTGGAGCCCTGCTCGGCATCTTCGTCAATTATGTGCTATCTATATACGGCATTACATATCCGGAGGAAATTACCTACGGTGGTATGAAATTCAAAACGTTATATGCTGAAGTCAACATCCGATGTCTGATTATTCCAGCTATCACCGTTCTGTTATCAGCGGCGGTCGTCAGTCTGTTCCCTGCAATAAAAGCCGCCCGAATTATGCCTGCAAAGGCAATGCGGACACATTAGTATAGCTTTCAACAGTCATCAGTCGGTATTCAAATGAAAAGTTTCTGATGTGCATTGGGAACTCTTACTTAACCCAAGTTGGTACGGACACAATTTTAAAAATGCATCTGCTATGTTTCAGTGAAAAACCTTCAGGATCCGCAGCAGTTCGTAGCGTAGGGTGTTGGTTTCCTGCGTGCTTAAAATGCACAACCTAACAGGTTATGCTACAGAACTGACAACCTATAACCCAAAAATTATGTGGTTGATTCTAGTAAAACTTGCATGGAGAAATATCTTTCGGAATAAACGCCGCACGCTTATCGCCGCGACAGCGATCGGTATCGGTCTGACTGCCCTTATTTTTATTGATGCCTTCATGATAGGGATGGAAGAGACGATGATTCGGACAGCAACCGCTTCTTTTCTCGGCGATGCACAGATTCATCGTGAAGGTTTTCGAGACGAACAGGAAGCCTCAATGACGATCCAGGCACTCGATGCGGTGACCGCGAGCCTTGCTGAAGAAACTATTGTCCAACATTGGACGCAAAGGGTGCTTGTTTCAGGTATGATCACGTCTCCAGCGAATGTCAGCGCGATTAACCTCGTCGGTGTTCATCCACCTACAGAGAAATTTTTATCCCTGATTGATGATGCAATCACTGAGGGCACCTACTTCGAAGGGGATAATAGCCGCGATATTGTCATCGGTGCGAAACTCGCCGAAATCTTAGAAATAGGGCTTGGAGACCGCGTGGTCGTGACGGTAGCACAGGCTGGGACTGGAGAACTTTCCCAAGAGATGTTCCGCATTTCCGGGATTTATCACTTCGCCGACGAAGCGATGAACAGTGGTATGGCATTCGTCCGGATCGAAAAATCGCAAGAGATGCTTGCTATTGGTAACAATGTCCATGAAATCGCGATTAAGTTTACTTCCATCGCCTACTCTCAGGATGCGACACAACCATTTTGGATGACTTATTCCGAGCAGGGGAACGAAGCGTTAAGCTGGACAGAACTGATGTCACAACTGACCGTCGTGTTAGAAATGACGAAATACAGTAAATACATCATGGGAGTCATACTGTTTGGGGTGGTTGTCTTTGGAATTATCAATACACTTTTCATGTCGTTGTATGAACGGATGTTTGAGTTTGGCGTGTTACGCGCTGTCGGAACCCGCCCTTTCGGGATGGCGCGGGTTATCTTATTTGAGGCGGGTGCCTTGGCGATTGTGAGCATTGGGCTGGGAGCCATACTCGGCTTCGTTCTGACAGCAGTGCTTGCACATGTTGGCATTGACTATACCGGCATTGAAATGATGGGCGTGACAATGCAGGAGTTCATCTATCCGGTCCTGGAGGTGCAACAGTTCATCATTTATCCTATATGGGTTTTTATTTTTACCATTATTGCTGGACTGTACCCGGCTCGGTACGTAGCAAAAATGGCTCCCGTAGACGCAATGCGGCGGAGTTTTTAATGATACCTTGAGGAGAAACAACGGGATATGTGCTCTGATATTCTTCATTGAAAAATGTTCAGGATCCGCAGCAGTTCATAGAGCAGAAAACCTTTAGTCCCCTGCGCCCGAAGATGCACAACCTAACAGGTTATGCGACAAGGTGGCAATTTAGGTGATTATATCGTCGATATCCTTATTTCAGTTTCGTATTGACCGAAAACCCGCAAGGACAGCGGACCGGAGGCACATAAATTAAATGATGGAACAGACGCAGAAGACAGACGTTATCGTCACAGAAGGTGTGACAAAGGTCTACACAGCCGATGGAATTCCGGTCAACGCTCTTAACGGGATCGATTTAACCATCCAATCGGGAGAATTTACGGCATTGGTGGGTCCCTCTGGTTCAGGCAAAACGACCTTTCTCAACATCATTTCTGGGTTGGACAACCCGACAGCAGGGAAAGTATGGCTTGCTGGCAAAATTTTATCAGAGATGGGTGGTAATGAACTCTCTGACTTTCGACGGGATAATATCGGATTCATCTTTCAGGCTTACAATCTGATTCCCGTGCTCACAGTTGAGGAGAATATTGAATACATCATGCTTTTGGCAGGGGTCCCGAAAGCCGAGCGTCACGAGCGGGTTTTGGCGATGCTTGAGGTCGTTGGATTAAGGGGAGTTGCAGATCGGACCCCGACGCAACTTTCAGGTGGGCAGCAA
The DNA here is from genome assembly GCA_007571305.1 of Candidatus Poribacteria bacterium. Lineage (GTDB taxonomy): Bacteria > Poribacteria > WGA-4E > WGA-4E > WGA-3G > WGA-3G. Next base: position 5,104 of record RKRR01000146.1, read on the forward strand.
CAACGTGTCGCTATCGCACGTGCGATGGTCTCTGAACCTGCGATCATTCTTGCTGATGAACCGACAGCGAACCTCGACTCGAAAACAGGTGCCGATCTCCTTGAGATGATGCGCCATCTTAACGGGGAAACCGGCATGACATTCATCTTTTCAACCCATGATCCGATGGTAATGGAGAACGCACAACGCCTGATTACGCTTCGCGATGGGCAAATAGACAGCGATAAGGCGAAGTGATAACTGACAAATTTTCCGCTGCTCACCGATACTATTCACATGAGAAAAATTTTGCACCTCATTACCTGTTTGATGATAGCATCATTTGCAGGAAGCACCAACGCTGAACTCAAAATCGGCGGTTACTACAAAAATTTTTCCACGGCATTTAATTCACCCTTTCCAGACACACCCATGATGGGAGTAGTCGTTAATCGCCTGCGCCTCAACCTCTCTTACGCACCGGCAGACTCGCTCTCATTTGACTTCGCCTACGACTTTACGCCACGAGTTCAAGACCCTTTACTCTTTTCCCAGTCTCCGATTGCCGTTGGTATTGCCTCCTCTCGTTACCGAGTTGCAGATATTCATTCACCGCTCTACCCCAGAAAGGATGAACAGGTCGGCAGTGTCGGTATCTATCACAATCTTGATCGGGCTTCTGTTCAGTTTAGCACAGATTTCGCGGATTTTTCCATTGGTCGAGACGCGATAGCGTGGGGGAGTGCACGAATCATAAACCCAACCGACATTATTGCTCCATACACCTACGATCAACTTGATACTGAAGACCGCGTTGGTGTAGATACATTTCGGGTTCGTATTCCAATAGGTGTCATGGGAGAAGTAGATACTGGATATATTGTCGGCAACAAGTTTAATTTGGATAAGAGTGCGCTTTTTCTCAGAACACAATTGAATGCCATTGAAACAGACTTCTCAATTCTATTGTTGGAATTTCAAAGAGATCTGCTTGTTGGCTTCGATATAGCACGTGGTATAGGTGGTGCTGGATTTTGGATAGAAACGGCTTACGTATTTCCCGAACCGTTCGTTGTGCCGCAAGCCTCTATAGGCTCGATCAACTCCGATACCCCGAATAATTACTTGCGTACCTCTGTCGGTTTCGACTATAGTTTCGGTGGAAAAACTTACACATTCATCGAATATCATTTCAACGGGGCCGGTGCGAAGAAAACCGAAAATTTACTTGCCAATTTAGATAAACCCGCGTACACCCGCGGTGGTGTTCACTTGTTGGGTGTCCACTACCTCGCGCCTGGATTCACCCACTCACTGACACCACTAGTGAGTTTCAGTGGGCAACTTTTGTTTAATCTCTTTGACCCATCGACCTGGATCGCACCACAGATTACATACAACGTTGCAGAGGATATTCATCTCTCTATCGGCGGTTTCCTCAGCATTGGAAAACGACCTAAGAACGGCGATTCTACGCAATTCCAATCGGAATTTGGCAGTTATCCAAATCTTTTCTTTTCTTCATTTCGTGTCTATTTCTGATTGTCTCAATTCTCTATGAATAACGTGAGTTTGAAAAAAGTTTATGGCTGAGAAAGCCTTGGTCCATCGTTGATTTGCTGAAGTTCAGAGCCCTTCAGCGAAGGTTTGGTTTCCAACAACGGATAGGCGATCAAAGCAGAGAATACATGGACCTGGAAGTTCGCAAAACTTCTATGCCGCGTGTGTTCCACCTGTGTCTGGGTTTTCAGTTCCCGGATCACGGCTTCAATCAGCATCCGCTTTCTCAGCAACACCGTATCGGACACGGATACCTCCAACGGGTCCATATTCTTGCGGACTTTGTAAACCAAGTGACCCCCTTGCTTGCGAAGTTTCTCCCGAAGGTCTTTGGAGATATACCCCTTGTCTCCGTAGAGACTTCCGTGCAGGGATCCATCGCCCATCGCCCAAAGCGGCGTGCGGTCATCTATATTCCCGGGGGTGAGGGCAACGTCTAAAAGGTCACCCGTGTCGTTGATAATCCGGTGAAGTTTGAACCCATAGAACCACCCTATAGAAGTTTTCCCACGTTCCGCTTTCCCTGCGAACACCTTGTGGGAGGTAATCCGTCTGTTCTCACAGACC
>RKRR01000194.1 GCA_007571305.1 Candidatus Poribacteria bacterium
CTCTTAAAAGCGAAAAGCAACAAAAAAAGGATAGGAACATTCCGTCTCCTGAATTCCAGAAATCATTTGCTAAATTGAGGGATGCCATGCTATACTTAACCTAAGTTTCCAGTTCTGTAGCATAACCTGTTAGGTTGTGCGCAGGCTAACAGCCTACGCTACGAAATGCTGCGGATCCTGAGCGTTTTGAATAAAAAATAGCAGATGCATCTCTAAAATTGTGGAAGTAGCAACTTGGGTTATACTTAATAGGAAGTTAACTCACTGGAAGGAGATATAGTAATGGAGATTGTAGCATTAGGGAAAACAGGTTTAAATGTTTCACGGCTTTCGATCGGAACTGGATCGAATGGCTGGAATGGTCGCTCAAATCAGACAGATTTAGGATTTGAGGCTTTACGCGATTTACTGTTGTTCTCACACGAAAAAGGTGTAACGTTTTGGGATTCCGCAGATCAGTACGGGAGCCATCCGCATGTCAAAGCAGCACTTCAAGAGGTTCCACGCGGGAGTGTCACGATCACTACAAAAACAACCTCTCGCACACGAGAAACTGTAGAAGCAGACGTGAAGAGATTTCTGAAAGAAATAGGCTCTGACTATGTAGACATCGTTCTACTCCACTGTCTTACGCAAGTGGACTGGCCCCAACGGTATCCAGATGCAATGGAGGCACTTACCCGTTGCAAGGAGCAAGGATTGATTCGTGCACACGGCGTATCCTGTCACGATTACGGTGCATTCCAAACATCGGCGATGACGGAATGGGTTGACGTTGTCTTGGCTCGAATTAATTACGCTGGCGTTCACATGGACGCGTCCCCTGCTGATGTCATACGCACAATGGAGCAGATGGCATTCACGGGGAAAGGTATCTATGGGATGAAAGTACTGGGACAAGGAAAATTGGCAGAAGATGCGGCGGGGCAACGCGAGGCAATAGAATTTGTGATGGGACTCCCGTGTGTGCACGCGATGACTATCGGTATGACTTCGGAGAGTGAAGTGGAAGCGAACGTCGACATCGTTAATGAACTTTCGTAGGAATAGGTCTCGGTTCGAACTTTTTCTGACGAACAGATACTTTCAATGGTCAGTTTTCGGAAGAGGAGAGTTTTGTTAAACGAGAATTTCTTAATCGCCAATCGACGGATATTCCTCCGACGACCGATAGCCAGTAACACCGAACCGTAGGGTAAATTAAAAAGATGGAAAAATACGAAATAGTTATCGGTTTGGAAATCCACGCCGAATTGTGTACAGAGAGTAAGCTTTTCTGTAACTGTGCCTACACCTTTGGTGCCTCGGCGAACGACTGTACCTGTCCAATTTGTTTAGGGATGCCGGGAACATTACCGGTCGTCAATAGACGCGCTGTTGAATTTGCGGTTCTCTCCGGCCTGGCGATGGGGTGTGAAATTACGACTTCCAGTAAATTCGATCGGAAGAACTATTTCTATCCAGATTTGCCGAAGAACTACCAAATCTCGCAATATGACATACCGTTATGTCAAAACGGACAGGTAACATTTGAATTTGAAGGCGAACGCCGTACTGTCGCCCTCCGTAGAATTCATCTGGAGGAGGATGCGGGGAAATCCATTCACGCCGAAGTCACAGGCGACTCAACCCGTAGCTTCATGGACTTCAATCGTGCTGGTGTGCCGCTCCTCGAAATTGTGAGCGAACCAGAACTGCACTCTCCTGCGGAAGCCATTGCCTATTGTCGTGCAGTTAAGGAGATTTTAGAGTATATTGAAGTTAGCGACTGCAACATGGAGGAGGGGAGTCTGCGATGCGAACCGAATCTCTCCTTGCGTCCCAAAGGGAGTAAGGAATTGGGGACACGCACTGAGATTAAGAACAAGAACTCGTTCCAAGAGTTGATTGAGGCAATGGAATATGAGGTGAGACGGCAGGCTCGAATTTTAGATGCTGGCGAGGAGGTTGTTCAAGAGACACTTCTATTTGATGCCAGTACGGGAAAAACCGTCGCGATGCGAGGTAAGGAAGAAGCTGACGACTATCGCTATTTTCCTGAACCAGATCTCGTCCATGTTCAGATAAGTAACGAATGGATTGAGGCAATTCAACCAACGCTTCCTGAACTCCCTGCTGCACGCCGAGAAAGGTTCCTTGCAGATTACAACGTCTCGCCTGAAAACGCAGAGTTCCTGACAAGTACTCGACACCTCGCCGAATTCTTCGACGAAGCCACTCAACGCAGCGGTGAACCCACCGCCTGTGCAAACTGGATCATGGGGGACTTGACGCGGCTCCTAAACACAGCCGAAATAGAAATCCAAGATGCGAAGGTAACGCCGGCACACCTCAATGAACTCATCCAGTTAATCGAGGATGCGACTATCAGCGGTAAAATTGCCAAATCTGTGCTTGATGATGCCTTTGAAACGGGCAAAATGCCGAAACAGATTGTTGATGAAAAGGGATTGTCACAAATTACGGATACCTCAGAGATAGAAGCCATTGTCCTACAAGTCGTGGCGGAAAACCCAGGGCCCGCGCAAGATTACCGTGATGGCACGAAGAAAGCCATTGGATTTCTCGTAGGGCAAGTGATGCGTGCGACTCGCGGCAAGGCAAATCCGCAACTCGTGAACCAGATTTTAACGCAGGTTTTGTCAACAGATTAGGACCTCCAACACTCTCACCCTTGCGTGCCTAAGAGTCCCGATTAAGCCGAGATAAAACAAGGAAAACTAAAATTGACATCTGTAAAAGAGACCCTTAGACTTTTCCCTGATACAACGGAGAAGGTTACAAACACAGTATTCTCTACTGAGCGAGTCGTCCAAGCCCCGTCCATAGATTTGCCCAATTTTCTGAAACCGAATACACGGCTGAAAATGGATGGTCTGAAACTTCTATCTCACCTCCCCAAAGAATCGGTGCCTGTAGCGTTTCTTGACCCACAGTATAGAGGTGTACTTGACAAGATGAATTATGGTAATGAGGGAAAGAATAGAGAGAAGCACAGATGTTCATTGATGCAAATGCCCGAAGAACTGATTGGAGAATTCATTCGAGGTATTGACGGTGTGCTTATCCCTTCTGGACATCTATTTCTATGGATGGATAAATTTCACCTTTGCCAAGGATTCAAAACGTGGTTTGATAACACACAATTAGACATTGTCGATTTGATTGTCTGGAATAAAGACAGGTTTGGAATGGGGTACCGCTCCAGACGGGTGAGCGAATATTGTGTTGTTCTACAGAAGCACCCAAGAAAGGCAAAGGGGGTCTGGAAAATTCATAACATCCGCGATGTATGGCTTGAACGAACAAAAACAAAGGATCATCCGCATCAGAAACCTCTCGGTCTACAGGCAGAACTGATTGCTGCTGTCAGCAATGAAGGCGATTATATTATCGATCCGGCCGCAGGCTCCTTTTCTGTCATGGAGGCAGCACTCTTAAAAAACCGGAATTTCATTGGATGTGATCTGGAGGGATAAGATGGCAAAAATGAGAGGTAGAATCCCTAAGGAATCATCCGGTGGATATGCTCGCGTATTTGGTAATCAAGAATTAGGTAAACTCCTGAGCACAGTACAAGGGACAGTGATTTCTGCTGGAAGCGAACTGGAGAGGCTTATAAAGGAGCAGAACCCGATTTTATTATTTTCAAGAGGCGATCAGGTCACCAACATTGTCATATTGTCGAATTGAAGGATGGGCACATCTTTGATACCAAAAAAGCCGATAGCGAACGTGAAGCACTACATGGCTTTGCTAACCGGAATGCTGGGCGACTTCCGTACAGAGTTTCAACTCACTTTTGCGCCTTTAACCAAGATGACTCTGAAGTTATCCGACGGGGATTCAAGCAGAGAATTGATATTAAAGAGGCAATGACAGGCAGAGAGTTTTGTGCTCTATTAGAAATTAATTATGATGAAATCGTGGAAGTCCGCAAACGAGATGCCGAGGATAATATCCTCTATTTCCTTGAGGAACTTCTGCGTATCCCCGAAACTAAAAGTATTATTGAGGATATCCTTTCATCCGAATCTCACTTGGCAGAAGATCAAATAGCATTTAAGATTGACTGAATCCTTATTGGACAGCCAGACAAAGCAGGTCGGATTCTTCTAAAGATGTACATAGAAAGCCTAAAATATCGGGACGAAACCCGGGATCTTCAGAATTCCGACACCAAAGAGTACATGCCTTGCTTCCACATCTATCCAGCGATGATGATTCCGCAAATCGCGCGGAAACTCCTTAAGCAGTATGGCATAGCAGGCGGCTGGCTTCTCGATCCCTATTGCGGCACCGGTACCTCTCTGATTGAGGCATCTCTATTCGGTATGCATAGCGTTGGATGAGATATTATAGTAGATTCCGTAATGACTTGAACACTTGTAGCGTCGTGTGAACTCTGAAGTTATGTGATATGTTTCTGATGGCACAGGCTAACAGCCTATGCTACAGATGGCACAGGGACCAACAGTCTCCTATGCTACAAGTGTCAACTTATTTTCGGATTTTACTATAATCCGATCGTTGACCTTGAACGTAGCATCAGTTCAGTAGCACAGGTGCTTTCGCCGAACGCTACAATTTGCTATGTCGTTGGGAATCGCAGAGTCAAAAAACTCATGTTGCCAACGGACGCATTTATCGTTTCCGCCTTCCGCCAGCAGGGATTTATCCATAAAGCAACAATCGTTAGAAATATACCAAACAAGCGGATGCCAAAGAAAAACAGCCCTTCCAACATTGCAGGTGAAACCTCCACAACGATGCACGAAGAGAATATCGTCATTTGCCAGAGGACGACTCACACATGTCTGTAGGACAGATCATCCTTACATCCGTAACAAAACGGTTCGGCGACACCGTTGCAGTTGACAATGTGTCTTTACAGATAGAAGGCGGTGAGTTTTTCTCGCTGCTAGGCCCGAGTGGGTGCGGCAAATCGACAACACTACGTATCATCGGGGGTTTTGAATATCCTACCCTCGGAGAGGTCTTTATCAACGGCGAGTTGATGGCGGGAACACCGCCCTATCGCCGTCCAATCAATACCGTCTTTCAAAATTACGCGTTGTTCCCTCATAAAACCGTCGCACAGAATATCGCGTTTGGGCTACAGATGCAAAAAATTCGCAAACCGGAAATCTCTGATGCGGTTGAACATTCATTAGATTTAATTCAGTTGCTGGGTTACAACGACCGGAAACCGAGTGAGCTCTCTGGCGGTGAGAAACAACGTGTGGCACTCGCGCGAGCGTTAATCAACGAGCCCACCATCCTGTTATTAGATGAGCCGCTCTCAGCACTTGATCTGAAACTCCGAAAACAGATGCAATTGGAGTTAAAAGCGTTACAACGTAAAGTTGGTATCACGTTCGTCTACGTCACACATGACCAAGGGGAAGCACTAGCATTGTCCGACCGGATTGCCGTAATGAACGATGGTAAAATCCTTCAGGTCGGAACGCCAGCTGAAATCTATGATTTGCCGCAGAACCGTTTCGTTGCAGATTTTATCGGCACTTCCAACTTCCTTGAAGGAACACTTATTAGCGAGAATGAAATTATGCTAACAACAGAACCACCGCTCAAGATTGCCAGTACACCGAACGACGATATACCCTTGAATACGCCTGTCACCGTTGCGGTCCGCCCGGAACGCATTGATCTGGGGATGACACCTACCTCCGACGATGTAAACTGTCTACGCGGTGTGATTCAGGACGAAAGTTATCTTGGCACGACGCTTCAATATACCGTGCAAACCGATTACCCCAGGCCACTCGTTGTTCATCAACAGAATACGGGTGGGGCAAACGAATATCGCTTCCAACGCGGCGATACAGCCTACCTGCAGTGGAATCCCGAAAACGCTATTGTTTTGGAAAACTACGAAGACTAATCTCCAGCCAACGGAAGTTTGACCTTTCCATTGTCACGCTGTTGTGAGGTTAAGAAACCGATGATAATCTGGACGACCTTATATCCCTCAGTCCCGGGCGAGACAGGTTCTCCACCTTCCGCGATGATACCCACCAACTCTCGGACCCCGGCGGGGATACCAGTGATGTCCCATGTCGGTGCCTCGATCGTTTCAACAGTATCGTCTTGGTGTAGTGTTGCTCCCTTGTCGCTGATGAGAATGTAGCCATTAGTCCCGACAATCTCCGTGCGAAAGCCAGAGAGGGTTGTCTTTGGACCGCCGGCATAATAGCCACGTACGCCGTTCGCAAAGTGGATATATCCATGTGCCGATGGTTCTGTTGCAGGAACATGTCCGCCATCGCCTTTATACTCGTTATAGTCCTCATAACCATCCTCTAATTCGGCAGAGACCCACTCTGGATCAGAACCGGCGAAGTAGCAGATAGCATCGACAAGGTGTGTTCCGTTACGGAAGAGCATCGCGCGACCACCGCTCAAGGTGCCAATGACATACTGGACATCCCCAATCTGTCCGCCTCCAATGACGACTTCTTTCGTATGTCGCCATAGTGGCTGCCACCGACGAGTATGATCAATCGAGAGAATAGTACCGTTCCGGTCGGTTGCTTCCAACATCCTGTCTGCGTCTGTGATGCTGGTTGCCATCGGTTTTTCACAGAAGATACCCTTTACACCAGCATTCGCCGCGTCAACAACAAGGTCGGCATGCCGATGGTCAGAGGTTGCCACTGTCACGACATCTAAATTTTCAGCAGCGAGCATCTCCTGATGGTTGGTATACAGAGAGATATTTCCCCAGGTGTCCTGGTATTTTTCCTTGAAAGCATCCAATGTGCTTTGAACAAAATCGCAGCCAGCGACCAATTCAACGTTCGGCATACCCACTAATCCCGATGCGTGTGTCGTGCCGATACCACTACAGCCAATAACGCCTACACGTAAATTTGCCATGTCTATATCCTCCACTATCCTGTAGTTTCAAACTACGGAAAACCGGAAACGAGACCGCTATGTGATTCACTGTTTCATCGTGGAAACGATTATATATCGTACCGAATTAGAAGTCAAATATTTTGTCAGAAAATGGGAGAGAATTCAGCAAGGAGTGTAAAGTTTTCGCAATAAGTAGTTTTGGGCTTACAAAGATTTATGAAAAATCGCGATAAACCCAGAGAAATAAAGGGTTTTTGACTTGTTTCAGAGTATCAAAAATGAT
>RKRR01000092.1 GCA_007571305.1 Candidatus Poribacteria bacterium
TCAAGCACGCGTTTGCGTAAATCTATAGAATAACTCATAAGACTTAGAGTCTTACATCAAATCAAATATATGTCAACTTATTTTTAGATTTTACTATAAAATAGGTTTCTAACTTCGCCCGGGCGTTTGAGACACCCTCAATAATCGGTTGTGGTGTTTCTGCTTTCAATCCTAAATAGATAAGCATGATTTCCTCAGTGTAGCCAACACGGTCTATCTCCTTACAGATGGCGGGAAAATCCATTTCTGGTGCCCAGAACGGCTCGCTTCCTGTCCTTGAATCCACACCACAGTTGAAATAGACACTGAATAACCGTTCTGATAAGGTCCGCAAGGCGACAACAGGATCGTCTCCGGCGCGATGAAAATGGTACGGGCTGTAGTAAAAACCGAGAGTGTCGGAAGGGATCGCATTGAAGATCCGCTGCGTGCGTTCCAGATTGTAAGCCAGACTCCCCTCATGGGCATAGAGAGCAAGGGTTAGATTGCGCGCCTCCGCTTCTTCGGTGACCGTTTTGAGATAATCAATAATTGTTTCAATTTCGCGAGCAGTGGCATCTTCATTTCCACCACTCGCGATGCTGACTATTGGAACGGAAAGCCTTTGAGCAGTGTCGAGAATCGAGATTAACACCTCAAGTCCGTTTGGCGCGTCAACCGCCACAGTACTCAACATAGATTTGAAACGGAGGCCAGTCTCCTCTCGAAGTGCAGCGATAGTTTCGGCTTCCGCAACCGAAAAATGGTCTTGGGCGAGTTCAATCGCAGACATGCCATTTTGAGATAACTCACCTACAAATTCCGTCAACTGGAAAGGGGAAAATGGGAGAGTGCTTGCACAATAAGTTCTCATAAATCGGCTCCGCTAATTACTTACCCATTGCCTTGAGTGCAGTCAGGCAGCGTTCAACAGCCTCAAGTGGCGGGAAGGCATCACTTTCATATTCAACGATATACCATTTCGTGCCGCCGGTGGTTTCGCAAACCCGGAATATCTCATCCCATGGCACACTATCCTCGCCGATAACAGGACGGAAACCGGCGTGTCTGTCTACCTCACCCAGTGATTCGGTGTAGGGTTTGAGGTGAACGGTGCCGGCGCGTCCCGGGTATCTCTCCAAAATGCCGACGAGATCCGCACCCCCAGATAACGCATTGCCCATATCCAGCTGCATCACAACGCCTTCGTTGGTGTTACCGAAGAAGGTATCCCAGGGTAACTCTCCATCAAGCGGCGAAAATTCGACATGGTGATTGTGATAACCCGTCACCATACCGTGTGCGGCGAGTTTATCAGCAATTCCATTGAAAGTATCTGCTAACTTCAGCCAGTCCGCCCGCGATTGACGCAGTTCCCCCGGAATACCCGGAACAATGACATAAGGATTTTCCAAGATTTTGTTGAATTCGATTGTTCCATCAAGGGTGTCCTCTTGCACGAGGTTGAAAGGTGTGTGCCAACCACAACAGACCAAGCCGAACTCGTCAAGTAAGCCTTTCAATTCTTGTGCGGAGTGTCGCGGTGGTCCTGCGAATTCAACGCCTTCATATCCCATCTCAGCGACCGCTTTTATTGTGCCGCGGACATCCGCTGCCAACTCGTTTCGGACAGAGAACAGTTCTAAACCAATCGGTACTCTTGCCATGATTTTCCTTTCTTTTCTAATAAGAATTAGTGGATAGTAAAATCTATAATTATTATAGTAAAATCCAAAAACAGGTTCACACGTGTAGCAGTGCCTATTGGTCTCCCGTGCCAGTCAGAACAGATAACTTCTGTGATACCAACGGGCGATAAATCGCCCTACTACAAACGTTCCTGTTAGGGTGTTTATATGTTTCCTAACACATCGAATTTTATAAATCGGTGTGTCTATCGTGCAGTGTAATTGGGTGCGAATGAACAAACTTCCGCATCTCGTGCCAGCAGTGCTACACGTGCCAAGCCGTGAATCAGATACGCGACTCCCATTTGTGACTCATACCAGTCAATCCCGGATGCGCCGAAGGGGAGGGTTTCTAGGAAATAGACTTCTAAAACTGTCTCAGCAAGAGCGATACCCCCTTCCAACCACACCGATTCACCTGTGATGTCGTAGAGATCCGCAAACAACTCAAGCGTAAGACCAGCATCGGATGCTGGAATCTTAAACCCTTCGGTATAAACACGATCGACTGGGAATTTCTCATCAAGATAGGTACTGCCAACCACGCGTGCCCATTCCATCAACTTCTCATTCTGCGTCAATCGCCATCCACCAAGACAAAGCACCGCCGTGCTACACACGGTTCCTGCACCGTAAACGCTCCCCCACGTTGACATGCGCTCAAAAATTCGGTTCGTCTCGCACTCGCATAGACTGATGAATTCTCGAGTTTCAAGGTTATGCGGCGCGGCGAGAAATCCGTCAATGTAGACCAAGCCGTATTGTCGCATCTGGTCTGCCAATTGCGGTAGGAGCGATTTTATCAACGCTGCGGATTCCAATAAACTGATTCCTAACGAGAATGTCTGTGTGGGAGCGTTCTTCTCAAAAAACCGTTCATCTGCTTTCGGCGAACGGCTCTCGATACGCAAAAGTCCACGGGTATCCCGTTTCTCCCACCAATAGTTGGTATAGTTCTGAATCTGCTGGAGGGTTTCAGGGCGTTGATCTTGCGTATACGCGAACGCCATATCGAAAATGTAAAAACCTGAATGACGTGGAAAATCGCAGGCACGGCTACCGCGAGCGAGATGTGCTTTTGTGTCAATATTTGCATGCCGTATGTATTCAAGTCCGTTCCCTTCTGTCCAATGATAATCCAATCCATCGGCGAAACGCTGGACACAAGCAGGGTTAAAAGTATTCAGTTTTTGCCAGATCCAAAGCGGAACCTTACGCAAATGGTCGTGAATTGCGGTACCCCCTGCTGGATTTCGCGAACATCCAACCCGTTCCTCAATGAGCTGCCAGAAGGAATGTTCGCCCCAAGGGAATAACCCCGTTTCGGTACTCGTGCAATTCTGGGCAAAATGCCTCAGGTATCGGTCTACGGCTTCAATGTATTCCGGTTTCGATTGACTTTCAGCGAGTCCGTTCATCGTGGCAAGTAATGGCTCATCGTGAATCAAATTGGAGCCGAGATGTGCTCTGTCGCCATCCCGTTGTCCCGGAATCTTGGTCGGTTTCTCCATAAGCATGTTGCCAGTTTGTGGATGCAGAATTGAGGGAAACAGACCTTTGTAGGGTTCGCTACTTTCAATAAGTTGGTCGATAGCGTAGCATATTTTCGTTAGAATTGCTTTTGAGTTCATCGCACATCAGGCCTCCGCCTCTATTGAATGCTATAATCATACCATAATTTACTGAAAAATGTGATTTTTTTAGATGGATGTGTTACACCCTACGAGATTCTTTTTTCTTTCTATCTGACTTTTTGTGTTATATAATCATTGTGTTTTCTATTCTGCAAACTGAACCTACCACAAACTATTATTTAACAGGAGAGACTTATGCACGTTGGACTTATGGGAGAAACAATTCGGCGGGAAACGCTCAGTGAAACTCTGGACGCGATTGTGGAACACGATGTTCACCATTTACAATACCATGTGCCTGCAGGACTATCGCTTGCAGAGGTTCGCAAGGAGATGAACAACCGACAGATCACCATTTCGGCACTCGGAGGCACCTACAACATGATTGATCCTGATGTTGAGAAACGGCATGCTGGATTGCGGATGTTGCGTTCTGTCGCGGAGCAGTGTGCCCTGATGGGGACATCAGTGATTACGCTCTGTACCGGCTCACGGAGCCCGGACAGTATGTGGCGAGCACACCCTGATAATAATACCCCAGAGGCGTGGCGCGATCTCGTTGAATCTATGAAGCAAGCACTAGAGGTCGCCGAGGAATACGAGGTGACGCTCGCTCTTGAACCTGAAGTCGCGAACGTGGTAGATTCTGCCCAGAAGGCGCGCCGTCTGCTCGATGAGATGCAATCACCCTATCTGAAAGTTTGTATGGACGGTGCGAATATCTTCCACAAAGGGGAACTACCAAAAATGCGTGAGATCCTTGATGAGGCATTCGCACTGCTTCGGGACGATATTGCATTGGCACACGCAAAGGACTTGGATCGCGATGGAGAGGCAGGACATCTTGCTGCAGGGACAGGATTGCTGGACTACGATCAGTACCTTGGTCTGTTAAAAGAGAGTGGTTATGACGGTGCGGTTGTGTTACACGGGCTGTCGGAAGAACAGGTGCCTTACTGTACAGGGTTTTTGCGGGAGAAGATCGCTGCCTTATAGGAGTTATTAGATTTTCCCAGACATTCGTTCTGCCAAGCGAGCGAGTGCTGGTGACGTGTCCAATTTGTCAAGTTCCGCTTCAATCAAGGTAAAATATTGCGTCTCGGCGAGTGCGGCTTTCATAGCTTCGTCGAATTCACCTTCGGTTTGGACATAGTAGCCGCGTCCTGCTCCAAAGAGTGTTGGCATACAACTGTAGTTCCAACAGCCTATGTCGTTAAAGGAACCGTCGAGGAGGTGCCGTTCCGTACCGTATCCGTGGTTATTTAGGACCAGCACAATGGGATTCAATCCATAACGGACGGTCGTTGAGAGTTCCGTGCCTGTCATTTGGAAGGCACCATCTCCGACGATAACGAGGCACCGCGCGTCTGGCATACTCAGTTGCGCACCGACGGATGCTGGTACTGCAAACCCCATTGTGGTATAGTAAGCCGGGCTGATAAAGTTGGTATGTTGATGAATTCGCAACTCCGCAGCTCCGAAGAGGCTGTCGCCGACATCAGCGATAACTGTCAACTCATCGTTTATGAACTCGTTGAGGTGTTGGAACAACCGGCAAGTTGTTAAAGGTTTGTCGGGTTCGACCTTAAAGGGCTCTGTATTTGGAAGTGCCCATCCCAAATTCGGTTTCCGTCGTCTTCGGAGTTTAGGTGAATTGAGACCATCAATAAAATCGTCAAACATCACCTCTTCGTAATTGTGATAACGGACTGTAATTTTTTCAGTGGTAGCGTAGATAGAACGTGCTCGGTCAAGGTTTGCGGTATAAATTCCAAGGTTCACGTCCGTCATAAATGCACCGAGGATGATGACACAATCCGAATCTTCAACAAATTGCCGAACCTCCTGTCTCCCCATCGCCCCCTCGTATATCCCCAAGTAGAGCGGATGGGATTCCGGCACCACCGACTTTCCAAGGAGCGTTGCAACCACTGGAATCCGCTTTTCTTCTATGAGTCTGAGTAATTTGTTCTGATAACCGAATCTGTGGAGTTCCACGCCTGCAAGAATGACAGGGCTTTTACTGTGGTTGATGAAATCACTGGCATCTTCAACGGCGGCATCTAATGTTTCCGGATCGCTGAGATGTCCGCCCGTTGAGGGACGTTGGTAAAGCGTGCCGCGGACATCCACCATGTCGCGTGGGATTTCAATGTATCCCGGACGTTTGTAGCGATAGACGGCATCGAGCACCCGATCAATTTCATTGAACGCAGTAAAAGGTTCGTCAAGCAGTGCGGTTGCAACGGTGATCTCATCATATATCCGTTGTTGCGTATGGAAATCCCTAACTTTGTGGTGAAGGAGTGCATCTTTTCCGTGTTCTCTGATGCCGGGTGCACCACTCATAACAACGACGGGTGATTTCTCTGCGTAGGCACCTGCGACAGCGTTCACCATGGATAACCCACCGACGCAATAGGTAACACAGGCGGCACCCATGCCTTTTATCCGAGCGTAGGCATCTGCTGCGTAGCCCGCCGTGTCCTCACGGGTCATACCGATTTGCTGAATTGAACTCTGCTCGATAAGGTCATAGAACCGCAGTACATAATCGCCGGGAACACCGAAAATGTGTTCAATATCGTAATTTTCTAATTTTCTGAGTAGGTATTCACCAATCGTTGGGGGTCTATTGTACATGGGGTTGCCTTGTTGTTTGTTTTAAGGATATTGTACCATAAAGAAGCAGGCTGATGCAAGCCTGAGTCTCAACCACACAGAATCATTTCGTTTTAAAGATGAGTGATCATCTGACAGGACTGGGAGAGATGCTGTAGATTTTAATGGGTGCTACTTGTCTGAATCGCAGATTATCACAGATGGAACAGACATCAAGGATTTTAAAGGGTTGTGCATTGAGGATTTCGAGCGAGATTCAGGGAGTATCTTTTCGTTATAGGTGTTACGTGGGGCATGGTGTTGAATAAATATATTTTTCGTGAATAACAAATGTAAATATATTTTTAACTTGTTAGCGACAGAACCGCCTTAAATAGTTTATATTCTTCAGGATAATTGGATATTTCGGCTGCAGGACTTTCTGTTAGATCAGATCGGAAATGGACTCCGCTAATAGCGGACGGCAAATTTGGGTTGACTGAGGGAATTTTGGAAGTTTCGTAATCTATCTATGATCAATACCTTATCAGGATAATACCTTTCAGAGGCAATACCAACCTACTGCTGATGTATAGCGTTTCCAGAAATGTGTACACCTTTTGGAAATCGTCAGCACCTCTGTAATCGTTCCTAACAGCTAAGATAAGAAACTCAACCCCATGCATCATAGACGCTTGAAAAATATCCTTCAAAAATGCAAAATTGGCAGTTGCCCTGCCTGCTTCAACTTCGAGAACTATTTTCCCATCACTGCTTATACCATCAGCGTTGAAAGATTGATCAACGGTATTGTTTAAACCGAAGAGAACAGGCACCTGAATTTTTTGCCCTTTTGCTTTTCCTGCTTCGATTGTGAAGCTAATCCGCTCAAGGTGAGGCCTCAATATATCCAGAACTTCGTTACTGTTCAGTTTGTTTTCAGGGGACTTAATCCGATTGTATGCTTGTTCAAAACATTCAATAACGGACTGAATTTGTTCGATGATTCCTACTGACCTCGGAAAGATCTGATATCTTAGCATACCCATGAGCACCTTTTCAGTAAAGAGCACGTTGAAAGCAGAGCCATTCAGTTCTCGGTTTTTTACTCAAATTTTGGACCCCCAGGCCCGGTAGGTGCGGTTTCCTAACCGCACCGGATC
>RKRR01000192.1 GCA_007571305.1 Candidatus Poribacteria bacterium
CAGAGAACTCCTTTGGGTGATGGAAGTGTGATACCTTCATTATACCAAAAGGGTTCTCTTTCTACAAAAAATTCAGAAATTTATTATCAAACTCACGTTATAATGTGGATTTAGACGGAAAAGAAATAGACCTTCCCCTCTCGACAAGCCTCACACGATAGAAAGGAACGTAACACAATGGAAAACGCACGTTCCCACGTCAAAGCACTCACCTTTGATGTTTTCGGCACGGTTGTAGATTGGTACAGCTCAATTGTTGCTGAAGGCGAAAAATTCGGGAACGCCCACGACATTGACACGGATTGGACGCAATTCGCTTTGAAATGGCGTGCTGGTTACGGTCCCGCAATGGATAGGGTTCGGCGCGGTGAACTGCCGTGGCTGAACATTGACGCACTGCATCGACTCATTTTGGATAGCCTCCTTGATGAATTTAAAATCGAAGGTTTGAGCGAAGCCGATAAAGAGCATTTGAACCGAGTTTGGCATAGACTGAAACCGTGGCCCGATACGGTCAGTGGTTTGAACAGGCTCCGCAAGCGATACATCGTCGCCACCCTCTCTAATGGCAACGTTGCCCTGCTAACCAATATGGCAAAATCCGCAGGGCTACCGTGGGATTGTATTCTGTCTGCCGAGTTGACAGGACATTACAAGCCTGATCCCGAAGTCTACCAAACTGCCGCCGCGCTGCTCGGTTTGTCTCCGAATGAAGTTATGATGGTTGCCGCACACCCTGGTGATCTCCGAGCCTCGCAAGCCGTCGGTTTTCAAACAGCGTTGGTGCCGCGCCCTCTGGAGTACGGACCCGGTAGAATCCAAGGTGTAAATGCGCATCCGTCGGACCTCGTCGCCAGTGATTTTAATGAGTTAGCAGATTTATTGGATGTGGAATAAGCCGTAGGAACGATCCCTGAACCTAAATTGGAGAATACGTTATGGATAAAATCCGAATTGCTTTTATTGGCTGTGGTGGCATGTCATCGCAATTGCAACAGTGCATACCGATGGTGCCAGAGTTTGAATTTGTTGCTACGTGTGACCTCGTGGAAGAGAAAGCAGCATTGAACGCCCGAAGGTTCGGTGCACTCCATCATTATACTGATTACAATGAGATGTTCAAAAATGAAGACCTCTATGCAGTCGCCGTTGTCGGCAGGCCTGAGGATAAACTGCATCGGGATATCGGTATTGAGTGTCTCCAGCGCGGCTATCACATCTACACCGAAAAGCCGCCTGCGACCACTGCTGAAGGCGCGAAGATGCTCGTCGATGCCTCCGCTGAGAGTGGCAAAACGGGTATGGTTGGTACAATGTGGCGACATGCCCCTGCACATCAGATTGCTAAACAGTTGATGGATGAAGCAGAGTTCGGTGAAGCCTGTCAATACCACACCCGATATCTCGCGCCGGGTCCGCGGCTCCAGGAGGCGGGATCGCCATTTGCATGGCCCTTTATGCTCGATCAGGTGATCCATCCGACCGATTGTATGCGTTTCTTTATGGGACAGGTCAGTGAGGTCTTTGCCCTTGGAACGGTTGATACCGCATCAAGTAACGTTTCAATGTCGGTGAATCTGCGCTACGAGAACGGTGGTATTGGCACGATGACGCTCGGCACCGGTCCTATCCTGGAAGCAATGGTTTTTATCAAAGGCACGAACCATCAGGCGATTCAAGTGTTGGAGACACGCAAGTTGCGCCGTTACCGTATGCCGACATGGCTCGGTACGGGTGGCGGTTATGCTGATACACCCACCGAAGAATGGGATATCAATACCGCACTCCATAGCATCGGCAGACCCGGTTATCTTGAAGAGATGCAACATTGGGCAGCGTCCTTGCAAGCGGGAGCACAGCCGCATTCCAGTCTTGAAGATTCCTACCAGAACATGCGCGTTTTGGAATCGATCAGCCGTAGCATTGAGACAGGAGAAGTCGTTCAAATATCCCCTTAGTGGAGGTGGAAATGGAAGAATTAGATCGAATTCAGAATCCTGAAGAAGAACTGCTGAAAGGTTGTGCAGTAGTGATCGATGATCGGAGGGTGCGTGTTCACTATCTGCCAACCTCGTAAGTTGAAATTAAAAAGAAACGCTATGGACTGGGCACCTCGTGTAAAACCCATCAAAATTCGCCGGCTCTATCGGTATTCTCGGCTCGGTATCTACGATGATACGTTGCTACATGATGTTGGCTGGGAACTCTACGCTCGCTGTACTGACATCGTTACAGTTGCTGATGTCTACCGAGGTGGACGTGTGCCCTGTCCGAAGTGCAGCACAAAGGTGGTCCGTCGGATTGACCCGCTCTTTAGCACTGGAGAAGGTGGCACGCATGAGCACTGGTTTCACTGCTCACACTGTACCAAGCGACTGCTTTGGCGCGACTGCCGTCAAGCACTCCGAAATGTCCCACGATGCTTTGACTGTCGTGCTGTCCTGGAGAAGAAAATGGATGAACTGTGGTGCGGTTGCGGCAAAACTTGGTCACAAGAAGCCTACAATCAGTCAGTAAGAACCCGCGTCCGCTTACCGTGTCCTCACTGTTTTAACCTCGTCCGTAGACCAGATGTCCCCGTTCAAACTGTCAGACGTCGTCAACCCAGTCCTGAACTGCACTGTCCGAAGTGTCAAAGAATCGCACACCACATACACGGCAATATCCAATGCACAGTCTGCGGTTACAAACGCAGATGGAGGGATTACCGCAAGAGTTTAAAAAAGAAGGACGAGAAACTCGAATGTCCGAACTGTAGATACACCTTCAGATGGCAGACGTGGCGTAGGAGTGTCCGCTCGTTAAGAACCGGCAATCCAAGACCAGCACGTGAATTCGTTAAAAAATGGCTCAGGTGCCATACACCGCAACAACGTATGATACAGATTGATACCCTACTCCAAACTTTACACGGCCGAGGTCCATTAGCCCCTCTGTTTATTGATAGTAGTGAACACAAAATCCGCCAGATGCTTGACGATCTGGCATCATAATGGAAAGACCTGCTTTCCAACTATGTTCTGGGAAGTGCCGCAGATGGAAAAGCAGAGTGACATTGCAAAGTAAATTTTATGCAAGATTCAGTCATTACATCTCAATGGGAAGAGGAAAATTCTCAAGATTTCATCGACTACGGGAAATACTTCGTTCCTGACCGGGAGATCCAGATTAATTGCGTTTGCGAGGTAATCCCACCTCCATCAGAAGCAGCGTATATACTGGATCTCTGCTGTGGGGAAGGACTCCTCACACGTGCCTTGTTAGATAAGTTTCCTGAATCTCACGTCTACGGTTTAGATGGTTCTCCGAAAATGATTGCGCACATAGAAAAGGCACTCGCCGCTTATGGAGAGCGTTTTAAGGCAAAGCAATTTGATTTGGCGGCAAGCAACTGGCGCGAGTTCTCTTTTCCTGTCTATGCTGTTGTATCTTCTCTTGCAATCCATCACTTGGATGGCACTGAGAAACAGGCACTGTTCAAAGATGTGGCATCCCTACTCGCACCGGGCGGGAGTTTTATCATCGCCGATCTGACTGAACCAATGGACCGATTTGGACAGAAACTCGCAGCGGATACATGGGACGAAGTAGTGCGTCAACGTTCTCTCGATCTGGACGGCGATCTGAGGGGTTATGACTACTTTTGTGAACTTGGCTGGAATCATTACGCACAACACGAGATCGATCCAGATTCCATTGACAAACCGTCGTCCCTATTTGATCAACTTAAATGGCTTGAACAGGCTGGGTTCACTGATGTCGATGTATTTTGGATGAAGGCTGGACATGCTATCTTCGGCGGACGCAAGCCGAACCCTTGAAGGATTTCTAATCGAATAAGCGAAATTGACAACTCAGGAGGAAGACCATGAAAGTTCTATTTTTTATAACCCTCGTTATTGGTATGATAATACCTGGGACGCTTTGGGCGAAAAATCTGGCACTGGAATTAGACGGCGCGACGGCTATCGAAGTTCCGAACAGTGACAGCTTAAATCCCAAAACCGCGATAACGATAGAGGCGTGGATGAATATGAGCAAACCTACTGGCGAGTGTCTTGCAAAGGATTGGGGCGGTCAGAGGGATTATATTTTTCCAGAGATCGTCCAAAATGGAAACGGATTACGGTTTGTCCTTTGGCCCGGCACAAAAATCCTTGATGTCCCTGGATTGGAGCCGAACGAATGGCAACACGTCGCCGGGGTCTGGGATGGTAAAGAGATGCGGATATATATTGATGGGGAGGAGAAGGGTGCTGCACCTTTCGGCGCAAAGGAATTAGCGGCAACTGACGCTTCGCTGTATATCGGTGTCGGTGATAGTAAAAGTTGGTTCTGTACAGGATCGATTGATGAAATCCGTATCTGGGAAGTCGCTCGGACCGAAGAAGAGATTAACGAGTTCAGGATGAAGGTTCTCAATGGCGATGAAGAGGGCTTAAACGCACACTACACTTTCGATGGAGGCAATGCCAACGATAATACCAAAAACGGCAACGATGGCAAAGGTGAGTTTGGAAAACCGAACTACGTCGATGTTACCAACGTTTTGGATCTCGAACCCCTCTCTGTTGATCCGGACGATAAGCTGACAACAACGTGGGCATGGGTCAAACGTACCCGATAATTAGTTTTGGAAGGAATCAGAAATTGTATCAACTTTCAGATGAGATTCTTTCGTTCTACAGACAAACACGGGAGTCGGAAAGACTTACAAACGATGTCAGAGGACAGATAGAATTTGCGAGGACGCAAGAAATTATTACACGTTACTTACCGCCACCACCAGCAGTAGTTTTAGATATTGGTGGCGGTTCGGGTCCTTACGCTTGTTGGTTAGCAAAGGCAGGCTATGAAGTCCATCTCGTGGATCCAGTAGATTTACATATTGAACAGGCGAAAGAGGCCTCAAATCAACAGCCTGAACATCCAATTGCCAGCATATCGCTTGGTGACGCGCGGGACCTGCGTTTTTCGTCAACGTCAGCGGACGTCGTCTTGCTATTGGGTCCGCTCTATCATCTGATTGATAAAAGTGAACGGTTGTCTGCACTGAAAGAAGCACATCGCGTCCTGCGAAACGGTGGTATTATGGTTGCTGCTGGCATTTCACGTTTCGCCTCTCTACTCGATTGTTTCTTCCAAGACCGGTTAAATAACCCGGTCTCTAGAGGTATTGTTCAACTCGACCTTGAGACAGGTTACCATCGCAACCCGACTGAAAGCTTAGAGTTCTTCACAGATGCGTACCTCCACCGCCCTGAAGAACTCGGTCCCGAAGTGACCGAAGCCGGTTTTCAGCATCAAGCAACGCTTGCCGTGCAAGGCCCCACATGGTTTTTTGAGTCGGTTGAAAGGTATTGGGCGGACCCTGACCAACGCGCCGTGGTTTTGGATTTCATTCGGAAAGTTGAGGCAGAACCATCAATACTCGGCATGAGTGCACATATACTTGCGATAGGGACAAAGTAGAGGGTGATTGATAGTGTCTGAAGGACAAGTAGTTCACAAGACAGAAACACCTATCACAGTCCAGTCGTTGCAGGATGATTTTAAAGCACTAGGTATCAAAAAGGGAATGGTCTTACTCGTCCATTCGTCCTTGAGTGCGATGGGATGGGTATGTGGCGGTGCTGTCGCTGTCATCATCGCACTTCAGGAGGTACTGGGGAAAACTGGGACGCTTGTGATGCCGACCCACTCGACCGACCTTAGCGATCCGAGTCAGTGGGAGAATCCACCCGTGCCGGAGTCGTGGTGGCAAACGATACGGGAGACGATGCCTGCCTACGATCCCGATTTGACCCCGACCCGTTCAATGGGCAAAATTGCGGAAACGTTCCGAAAGCAAAAAGGCGTTTTTCGCAGCACGCACCCGCAAGTTTCGTTTTGTGCAAGCGGTCCGCAAGCATCATATATCATAGGTAACCACTCCTTGGCATTCGGTTTTGGTGAAGACTCACCGCTCGCCAGAATTTACGACTTGCATGGTTCCGTCCTGCTCTTGGGGGTTGGGCATTCAAACAACACATCCATACATCTCGCGGAATACCGGGCAAACTTTCCAACCAAACGTGTCGTGCGAGAAGGTGCTCCGATCTTACAGACAGGTTCAAGGATATGGACAACCTTTGAAAATATCGCTGTAGACGCTTCGGATTTTGATCGCATCGGTGGGGATTTTTTGCTTTCTGATGCAGAAAAGGGGGTTCGACGGGGTAAAGTCGGTATCGCAGATTCTCAACTCATCCCACAACGCACAATCGTAGATTTTGCTGTTAATTGGCTTGAGAAAAATAGAGGGAAATAAATTGAAAGCATAAGTTTCACAGACTGTTAATGGTTTATGGCACTTGCGTTGATACTCAATGCCAAGAAAGGCATATCTAGTTATCAATTAGAACGTGATTTAGACCTGAATCAGCGAACTGCATGGTTTTTACTCACTCGCATTCGGTCTGAAATGGCAGATAAGACCAACTCAATCTTACTCAAGGGTATTATAGAAGCAGACGAAACCTACATAGGCGGTAAACCTCGTAAAGAGAACAAAAAGGAAGACCGTGAACCAGCACCGCGTGGACGAGACACGAGCGAAACGACTGTTATCGGTGCGGTAGAACGGTGCGGTGAAGTCGTAGCACAAGTTGTAGAGAACCTAACAGGACAGACTATCCTTGATTTTATCCGAAAAGTTACCAATATCAGGGAATCTGAACTCATGACAGATGAATATCACGGCTACCGACAGTTTGCGTCTATGATGAAGCATGAGGTAATCAATCACCAAATGCAATATGTTGAGGGTGATAAGCACACCAACACGATTGAAGGCTTTTGGTCGCTACTCAAAAAGGCGTGGTACGGCACACACCACCATTATACAACTGAATATACGCCTCTATATGTCGCAGAACGGTGTTATATCTATAATAATCGGCATCTTGATACAACCTTTTGGAAATTTATCAATGGAAGTATGAATTTACCACAAAGGAGAGTTCTTAATGAATAACAATATATTGAAAGCATTTGCAAAAATGGTTTACAGATTCTAC
>RKRR01000025.1 GCA_007571305.1 Candidatus Poribacteria bacterium
TCAAAAGGAGTTGCTAAAAATGTGCGACTTTCAGTATAATCATAGCAATCTCTAAAAAGCAACTCTGCTTTGAAATTAAGGGAGGAGGCAACCTCCCTTTTTAATTACAATGATTATACCATTTTTTACAACTTAAAACAAGCCCAAAACCCTTTATTTCTCTGGGTTTATCTCCATTTTTATGAGATTTTTGTAAGCCCAAAACTACTTATTGCGTTCAAGATATACCTTAAGAGTCCGCCGATCTATACCTAAGGACTTTGCGGCTGCGCTTAAAGAACCGTGTTGTTCCATCCGCAGCCGAGCCGCATCCGCTAAAATCTGATTCCGGTCTTTCCCACCAATCTCGACAGCGTTTACATGTCCGCCGAACAGCTCTGCGAGATGAAATGATGCCGCCTGAACAACGCGATCCTGCACACCTTGAGGAAGGTGCCGCCAAACAGATCCTGGGATGCCACCAAAAATAAAGATAAACTCCAACAAGGATAATCGAGCAAGAATGTTGGTCATTTTTAAGGATATATTTTTTTTTCGAGTATCTTTCTCGAGACCTGTTTGTCGGATGAGCCCTATATCCGCCGGTAGATCCTCAAGGTCCAACTTACCTATTTTCTTTTCCATCCTAATCATAGTTTTACTTACGGCATTTCTGAGTTCCCGGATGTTACCGGGCCACGGCGCATTTTTCAGATAATGAAGTACCGCAGGGGTAATCCCCATAATCTGTTTGTGGTATGCCGCGCTGAATTCATCTATAAAAGCGGAAACCAAAGGCAGAATATCTTCAGACCGCTCACGCAACGGCGGAATGTAGATCACAAATTCGTTGATTCGATAGTAGAGGTCCTGCCTGAATGTTCTATCTTCAACAGCATTCTCAAGATCTTTATTTGTCGCCGCAATCAGGCGGGCATCCGTACGGACGTGCTCACTCCCACCCAATCGCGTGAATTCTTGCGTTTCCAACACCCGAAGCAACATCGCTTGGACTTCAAGAGGCATTTCGCCGATTTCATCAAGGAACAGCGTACCAGTATCCGCTTTCTCAAACAAACCCCGTCGTTGCGAAGTCGCACCGGTAAACGCCCCTTTTTCGTGACCAAAAAGCTCGCTCTGCAAAAGACTGTTATCCGGAAATGTACTACAATTCACAGCGATTAACGGTTTGTGTCTTCGCGAACCTAGACGATGTATCTTCTGAGTTACGATCTCTTTACCAACACCCGTTTCCCCTGTAATAAGGACGGTCGCCTTTAGAGGGGCTACTTGTGTAACCTGTTGATAAATCTCTTGCATCGCTGCAGAGGATAGCGTGATAGATGAATCGTTTATAAGGTTTCCTAATTCCATGTGGTGCTCTTCAGATCTACCTCAAAATTCGTTCATTGGAGGGAAAGTGACAGAATCATACACCCAAACGCGTTTGCATGCAAGTAGAAAAACATTCGTGATCAATTTTTGCACCTGTGCAATTTTTGTCTATACAATTTTTGCACATTTCCCTGTAGGCGGGAAGAAACACCCCAGCAAAAATACTCCGATTCCCGACTTCATCTTACTCCCTCTGCTGGCGAGGCTTCCCAATCTCACCCTTGTTTCAAATTTTATGTTTAACCCATTCCCCTAGCCTCATATCTGGCACACCTTTTGCTCTCCATTTAATGTTTCGGAATAAGTAGTTTTGGGATTTATGGGTGGGGTTCGGAAACCCCACATCCTGAGAACCTTTAGCTATCAGGGATCAACGATTCGTAAAACGACGAAACGATAACTAAATCCCATATCTACTTATTGCATTTTCATTTAGGAGGCGAAAGAGATGAAAAAGATTTTAAGTATTGATGGGGGTGGCATCCGCGGTATTATTCCCGCAATGATTCTTGCAGAAATTGAGAGACGATCCGCCGAAATTGAGGGCAGTGGAAGGAAATTTATTCCGACTTCTGAGCTTTTCGATCTAATTGCTGGCACATCAACCGGTGGTATTCTCGCCTTGGCCCTTACTAGACCAGTTCCCTCTACGTCAGATTCTTCTGAGTCAGATGCTAACCCACAACCCGCGCATACGGCAGAGAGTTTGGTCGAGTTGTACGAAAAAAAGGGACGACTCATCTTTGACCGCACGTGGCGCCGCAGGATTAGTTCAGCAGACGGTTGGCTAGATGAAAGATATTCATCGAGAGGGATTGAGGAGGTTTTAGAGGAATACTTTGAAGATACTTGTCTTACAGACGCACTCATTCCGGTGCTGATACCAAGTTACGACATGCAGGGTACCGCTATTCCTTGCTGAATTCTACGAATCGAGGCGGCCATCCGCGATTTTTCAAGAGTTGTAGACCTAACAGCGATCATCGGGACCACTACCTCATGAGAGATGTTGCTCGTGCTACTTCTGCAGCCCCAACCTATTTTGAACCGCATGAGACACAGTTTCCTACACCTGATAGTCAGATACTTTTTGAAACACTGGTGGATGGCGGCATCTTTGCGAATAATCCGGCAATGTGTGCCTATGCTGAAGCTAGAAGGTTGTCCCCAGGGGAAGAAATTCTGCTCGTTTCCCTCGGAACAGGTGAGTTAACAGCATGTCTAAGGTACGAGGATGCCAGAGATTGGGGGAAAGTGAGTTGGGTTGAACCGCTTTTCAGAATGATTTTTGATGGTGCAAGTGATACAGTCCATTATCAACTCGGGCAGTTGCTCCATAGTCAATATTATCGGTTTCAACCGATGCTGGTCCAAGGGCGAGATCAGATGGACGATACGACTCGCACTAATCTCACATCCCTGAGAGCGGTGGCTGAAGAACTCATTACTGAAAAGGAAAATGATTTAGGTGACTTATGTAGCCAGTTGACTGTGAATGACTCACAACGTTTAGACGCGTGAAAGATTTTGGTACAAAAACGCGTTGCGAAATCCCTAAAATCTGCGTTTTTCCGTGTCATCCGCGTTATCTGCGATTCAAACGATGCATTCTCTATGAAGGGATTCGACTTTGTAGCATAATCTGTTAGATTGTGCATAACGCACTCAAACTGACAGTGAACGCTACAAAAGACGAAGGGGGTGCGTTCTCACTCGGATAGGTGCAGTTTCCTAACTACACCTATCGAGTGAGGCACCAAGTTCTCTACAGGTGTTGTACTGACAAGTGGGTTAGAAATCTTGCCTGCTGGGACAATCTCTACCGCAGCGCGAATTTTTCATTTGTGTCCTATAGCTGCACACCTAACAGGTCATGCTACAACAGGGGGTAGACAAACCAAAGGAGGCTTTTCCAAATGAAACATTTTCTATCCAACTTTTCATTCTACCATCTCTTCACAGGGCTCTGCGTCTGTTTTGCGGTGTTCTTCTTCGCTGGCAGGGAGAGGTGTCAGGAGGAGAAGGTGCCCTAAGAGCCACCCATTGTCTTCCTGGGTGCCGTTCCCACCAGTGGGAGCACAATCTCAAGTATAGATGATACCCGCCCCCTAATTCCCCGGAACGGCAGCGGGGCAGGCATCGAAGTCAAGAATATCAAAAAGGAGAAATCGAATGAAAGTTGACACACGATATAACCCTTCAACTCTTTTCAGTTCTGTTTTCTTTTCCCTTTTAGTTGTTTCCTTCGGATGTGAAAGCGACAGGATACTACAACTTGAGGGAGAACTGGAAGCTGCAAACAACCGAGTAGTCAGTCTTGATGCAAGACTAAGTAGTGCAGAAAGTGATTTATCAAAGGCTAACTCTAATTTAAATAAGACCAAATCTGAGTTAAGCAAGGCTAATTCTGAGTTAGCAGAGGCAGAAGAAGGTCTTGAATTCAGGGATCTGTTCATAGAAGAACTCGATTCGACATTGGGGAATTGCCTAGATGCCCTTGAAGACGCTATAGCCGACCAAGGCGACAATATGGGAATATTAAGAATAAAGCATAGAGGCTATAACAGGATAACCAACACATGGGTTAAAAGGTCAGGTTATTCAACCACAGACATTGTGCTGAACGACATACACCCAGGGCAATTTCTGTATTACCCCCTAAAAGCGGGGACGTGGAACATCGAGATAAGATTTAACACCAACCAGAGGATACACTCAACAAGAACAATTAAGACAGGGAAAGTTACAGTTCTGGAACTTGTAAAAAAATAGAGCAACTCTAACAGGAAACAAGAGCATTCGGACAGGCGAACAAACAAGGAAAAGCAGGATAAATATAGAAGATGCCGACATTATTGTCGTGACGCATCAATTCCCGCCAGAGGATGTCAATCGTGACACCATGGTCAACACCAAAGACCTAATGGTTATCGCTGCGAGCCTCGGGCTTGCCAAGCCGAGCAATCCACGCGCTGATGTCAATAACGACGGGATTGTGAATGCACTAGATCTCGTCATTGTTGCACAACACATTGAAGATAGAACACCTGCTGTTGAGGTACGAGCATTCAATATGGCTGCCCCTACACTTCCTGGAGGTCCTGTGGCACTTGACCCGGCAGCGATTCAAGGATGGATCGACCTGGCACAGGTTGAGGACGATGGTTCGGCGGTTTTCGATCTCGGTCTTGCTAATCTTGAATCACTTCTTGTCTCTCATATGCCTACGGAGACGAAACTCTTGTTGAACTATCTGAATCCATTTAACCCTGAAACATGGATCCCCTATCAGTTGGCAGAAGCAACGGAGGTCACGGTTTCAATCTACTCCATGAATGGTTCCTTGATTCGGACACTGGTTATTCCGAACTTTATTGCGTAAGTCCTACAGGGTTTTTGAGAAAGAGAACTAAGTCGCCTTTGTCTACCGTCATTTATTTCACGGAATGTATAATATGCTGAGTTTTTCAGAATACTTAAAAACAGACAGATGTTTTAGATTCAGGTTTTCAGCAACAAGAGGTATTCTTATGTCTAAACAGAGTAATTGTGTCTATTTTTTGCTTATATTGGTATTACTTCCAACAATTGGGTACGCACAACTGAGTCTATACACGCCAAAAAGTGGCAGCTGGACAGGAGGAATAGATGCCCGAATACGCGCTAGTGGCTCTTCTCAGGAAACGGACATCATGGGTTATCTCGAACATGCCACCCCACGGGTGAAGTATGCCTTCGGGGCTGGCCAGGCATCCGGGGTGGAATTTGAGATTGGGGAGGAACCAAAAACCATCTTTCTGTTTCATGGGGAACGGACGACTTTCCATGCTTTAGACAAAAAGTATGCATTGTTTTGGACAGCAGCATTTCGCGGCCTTATCGCCTCAGATCTCCCCGGCTTGCCACTGGTATATTCGTTCGGTATTGGTCTCTTAACCCGGATGAACATTGGTGAGCAGCGGATGTTGAAACCGTATGCACACCTTGCCTATGCGAATGGACGTATATTACTAGCTACAACTTACACTGCCGAGGAAGGTTATTCAACGACTCGCAATCGACTTATTGGCGTATCGGTTCTTCACAGAATTCATCTGGATACCGGTACGGAACTGGAAATATCGCCACGATTCAGTGTTATCGCGAATGTTCAATTGGGCGTGTATGGTGCGCTAGGTACCGAGTTTCGCGTGGGTATTAATTTTCATTAAAGATAAACCTTGTATCGATTAAGGAGATTCCAAAATGAAATCTATTCTGTTTACACTCTTCACAGGGCTCTGCGTCTGTTTTGCGGTGTTCTTCTTCGCTGGCAGGGATGGGTGGAACCCGAAGAACCGCCCGTTGCTTTCCTGAGTGCCGATCCGCCGAGTGAGAGTACCATCGAGCACGATACAAATATCCATGTAAGTTTTAGTGGACGGCCGGTAGATCTAAACGTATCGGATGGAACCCTTGGTTCTACGGATAGTAGGATTACGAAGTGGCTTGTGTAGGTAGAGGGGGCGTTCAGTCCGGGAAATTTGGTGCTGACGCTGACGTGGGAGGATGGTGAAACGACCATCATTTATACGGTTAAGACCCCAGAGCCGCAGTTTTCGAAAGAGGCACTGATCCCTGCAGGTGCGTTCGCGATGGGAAGTAACAATGGGGATAACGATGAGCAGCCCGTGCACACGGTGTATGTGGATGCATTCTATATGGACACACATGAAGTAACGAACGGTGCCTACCAGAAGTTTGTTTTGGCGAATCCGCGTTGGCAGAAGGATCGTATTCAGGATGCGTTGCATGATGGAGATTATCTTAAGCACTGGAATGGTAACAACTACCCCAGGCATGACGCGAACCATCCTGTGGTTTATGTGAGTTGGTATGCTGCGATGGCTTACGCCGAGTGGGTGGGTAAACGTCTTCCGAGTGAGGCGGAATGGGAGAAAACCGCCCGGGGCGGTTTGGAGGGCAAGATATTTTATTGGGGGAACTGGGAAAGCCCAGTCCGCTACGTGAGAGAGAGCGTGTATGCTGGTGATACGAACGGTTATGGTCTATATGGTATAAGTAAGAATGGAGCAGAGTAGTGTCTGGATGCCTACGATGCGGATTTCTATCGGACATCTCAGAGACGTAATCCATGGTCGGATGTGAGCACAATAGCGAACATAGACAGAATACTAAACAACTATATAGGAGTAAAGTCTTTTCGCGTTCTACGCGGCGGCTGCTGGTGGGATAGTAGGCTTTTGTTTTCCCCGCGGGTCGCCAACCGCTGGCCCTTTCGGCCTTCCAATACTACATCTACTGGTCTAGCACGAGGCACTTTAGGTTTTCGTTGTGCGAGGGCTGTATCCCCTTAAATCTTTACGTCTTATAGTAAAGCCCGTAATTAGTTATACACTTTGAGAATATCATCAAGAGAAGTCTCGGCGTTGTATTGCCGTCTGCGTTTGATGTTGGCAAAGTCCCTCTCAATCGGGTTCAACTCCGGGGAATATGGCGGTAAAAATAACACACTCGCCCCGTTTCAGCAATCAATCGGGCGGTCTCTTTCCCTTTATGGAAAGAGGCGTTGTCCAGAATCACAACAT
>RKRR01000021.1 GCA_007571305.1 Candidatus Poribacteria bacterium
TTGTTCTGGCGATGTTTATTAAAGAATGGCACCTGGGACGCTTTTTGGAGGAAACACGCAAATGCCGCATGAGGAGCATGACAAAATATTTACACACCCTTCGCATCGCGTCTTTGCTAAAGAAGCAGGATGCTCAAAAACTTCTAATAGGTGACAACTTGGGTTATCATATCCACAGTGTCAGTGGAGATATATTATGCAGGGATATTATGGCATTGGAGAGGTTTTCGTTAAAGTCGCAAATCTTGAGCAGGCAGCAGAGTTTTACCAAGATCTGCTCGGCTTTGAAGTCGTAGAGCGGAACAATCGGCAACTTTATATC
Organism: Candidatus Poribacteria bacterium; assembly: GCA_007571305.1. Lineage (GTDB taxonomy): Bacteria > Poribacteria > WGA-4E > WGA-4E > WGA-3G > WGA-3G. The sequence goes on from RKRR01000021.1 coordinate 323, forward strand.
TACTTAGAAAGCGGACATCTTGTCCTCAAGGAAGTTGGAAGCCCAGGACATGATGCCGGAGGACCAATGCACTTCGCCTTTGTGACAAGCACCAAACGGATTGATCAACTCGTCGAACAATTTACCGACTTACCTTATCGGACTCGCGGTCCTTTCAATTTTGATGACCCGCGCGGCAAGTGTCGGGCTTTCTTCATCTTTGATCCAGATGGGAATGAAATTGAGTTTAACAACCTCTACTATCCAACTGATTCGACTTAGGAATTGCTATCATATCGCAATGAATCTCCGATTCCACAGGGGCCGACCAGTCAGGAACGACTCAAACCGCTTTTTGACAATTGGTTGAAATACGGATAGGCACAACCCCTGCTTCTACTTGTAGGAGCGATCTCTCAAAATCGACTTTTACTGATTTTTATGGCAAATCATCGCGGTGACCCAACAGAAGCGGTTAAGGAATGGGAGGCATTTCAAGAAAGATACATCAATCGCTTTGAGGATACGAAGGCTCCACCGATAAAATAGTGGGATAGAAATACATTTCTGCCAGAATAACGCGCTCACCGCGGAGAGATGAAATTCACGATTCTCCAACTTCTCAAATTCAGCACCGACTGTTTCAATATCCTTCACTGAAAAATAACGCAGTTTGTCGGAGTACTTCAGGAACATTTTTCGATACAGCCACACTACTGGATGGTAGCGCATGTTTTCCATGAAGATCGCCTTGCCCCCCGGCTTGAGAACGCGATAGCACTCTTTTGCAGTTTGCTTATGATCCGTGAAAACCAATACGGATTTGGAGATAATAAAATCGAAGGTGTTATCAGGAAAGGCGAGATGCATTGCGTCCATCAGGGCAAAATTAACTGCCTCAGCGACGCTGTGTTCCGCAGCTCGTGTCCGCGCTTCAGCGAGTCGAAAAGGCAGTAAATCTATGCCGACAACAGAGGCACCTCGTTTCGCCAGCAGGGTTGCAGTTCCTCCTGTACCGGTGCCGAGTTCAAGGATTCTTTTGCCTCCCAATGTCCCCATTTTCGGGAGGACGTACTCGAAGACAGGAAGATAAAAATCTTCCCACCAGAGCAAAAGATCTGTTTCAACACTATTGGAACGACTGGTAGGCCGCTGTCCTTTAAGTGTCAACATATTTTTAGATTTTAGCATAAAAAGCGCGAAACTAGAAACGAAGTGGAAAGCGGTCTACGGGAAGATTTTTAATCCATTGCTCCTGGGTTACGCTCCACTGCATTACGCGCAGGTTTTCGGTTCATTCCTAACTGGATTTTGTAGACGCGAGTTTTACTTGCAATTCTTAACCAAAAACGCAGCTGGCAACAACGGCGCAAACGGATATACAGAGAGGAATGCTCCGATAAAAACCTACGGCGTTCTTCCGCAAGGTATCATTAAGATATTTTCCCCATCTTTCGTAGATTCTCGATGCAGCGTTCAGCACATTCAATCGGCGGGTAGGCGTAACTTTCCTGCTCAACAATGTACCACTCTGTACCACCGACGGTTTCACAGGCATCGAACACAGCATCCCACGGAATTTCGCCTTCACCGACATTTGCTTTGTCATTCGTGGCGGAATATTCTTTGAGATGGACCAATTTCGACCTGCCGGGATAGCGTTCAATAAACGACACAGGGTCGGCACCGGCTCGAAGAGCATGACCGATGTCAATTTGCATCACGACATCGTCGCGGGTATTGCTGCCAAATACGTCCCAAGGGACTTCGCCTTCCGTGGGTGTGAATTCACCCGTGTGATTGTGATAACCGGTAAACATCCCTTGATCAGCAATCTTTTCAGCAATATCGTTGAAGAGTTTTGCTGTGTTAAGCCACGCCTGTTGCGAACCTTGATACTCTCCGGGCAGTCCCGGCACTATCAGATACGGATTGCCGAGCGTCTGATTGAATTCGACGGTTTCGGCGAGTTCATCACCGAGAAGTGTGTCTATCCCAGTGTGTGTACCGGCGACTTTTAACCCAAGATCATCGCACATATCACGCAATTCTTCGGCACTCCGGTCATAGTAACCAGCAAACTCAACACCTTCATAGCCCATCTGTGCGACTGCTTGGAGCGTTAAAGAGAGGTCGCCTGCACAATCGTCTCTGACGGAATACAACTGTAACGCAATCGGGATTCTATTACTCATCAAGTTCTCCTAACGTATCTGCAGGCGCGTTTTAACCGCGCCCGTATTCACTTACGACATCGGCAAACTAACAGCCTGCCCACTATCTGCTGACACCAACCCTGCTTCGAGAATCTCTTGGGCATCCCGACTCACTTTGGCATTGCATAGTCCTTCAATAGATTCACCTGTTTCCAAGCAGTGGATAAGGTATTCCGCGGCGTTGCGTCTACCCTCTGGGAGTGGTTCAGGAGTCACCACTTCGGCATCACCATTTGCCGGATGCAGATGAACTTCATTGCCGCTGACCATCAGCGCGCCCTCGGTGCCATAGACCACTGGATTCGGTGTAACATAGCCAACCTTTTGGGTCCAAGATGCTTCCGTGAGTCCAAATGCATTACCGTATTTCATCAGAATGACTGCGTTATCGTCAGGAACCGGGTAGTCCTTGACAAAGGTACCGCGAAACGCTGTTACCTGCTGTGGCAGACCAAGGAGGTAGGCACACATATCAGCACAATAACAGCAGTAATCCATCAACGCGCCTGCTCCATTCTTCTCTTCATCGTAGAGCCATTCGTAGAAGTAACGAGAGCATCCGATTTCCATCGGACCATTATGCGCAGAACGCCACTTAAAATAAAAAACATCACCGATTGCCCCGTCTTTGATGAGATTCATCGCCGTGTTGAGCGGCGGGCTCCATGCCGTGGGCCAGTTCACCATCAGTAAGGTCCCAGCGTTCTCCGCGGCGGTGAGCATCTGATCGGCTTGTGAGAGTCGCGCCGCCATCGGCTTTTCGGATACGACGTGGATACCCTTCGCCACTGCTGCCGCAACGATATCGGCTCCGGCGTTGTTCTCCGCTGCCGCTTGGACAATATCTAATTCCTCTTTCTCCACCATCTCTTGCCAAGAGTTATAGACGTTCTCGATGCCGACTTCCGCACTGAACTGGGCGCGTAATTCCGCATTGACATCGCCTGCCGCGACAATTTCAACGTTTGGATGCGCCTTCCAGTGGCGAAGTTCACCCCATACATGGTCATGCACGAGGGATGCGAAGCCGACGCGATATATTTTTGCCATTTTTTAATTTTACCTCGCGGATAAGTTTCGTGATAAACACCTTGAAAGTTCAGGTGTTCGAGTCGCCTGCGCGGTCGCTGCAGGAAACCTGGGTTTTGATGTTATGCCGTACATCTCCCTATTTCAGTCGAGCCCTAACCAAAACCTGCGCGCAACGAAATGGAATGCAGATAGGACACTCCTCAATTAGAAAATTTCAGGCAGGTTCTCAGTCTGTTCTTGACAGAGTTGGTTCTACCTTTTACTCTTCAGCTCGAACCGCAATTTTAATCGCCGTTTCACCTTTAATGCGATAGCCGCCGTCAAGTGCCTTAAATCCGTCCCCGACCTGTGAGAGTGACAGCTGATGACTAATCATGTCGGTGAACGGCAAATCGCTCTGTTCAAGGAGTGGCAAGCCACGAACAAAGTGTTCATAACTGCTTCCCCAGATAGCTTCTACACGTAGATTTTTACGCATCAGTAATTGGTTAATGTTGAAGTCAATTGACCCCATATCCACAAAGTGCCCGACCTCAACAAAGGTACCACTGCGTCGGGTGTACCCTAATCCTTCCGGCGTGGCAGGGAGAAAACCTGCACATTCAAAAACAACGTCCGCTCCTTCTCTGCGGGGTGTTTCGGCTTGCACGAGCTCTGTCCGCTCCTCGACAGAAGTAACTTCCTCAATATCAATCGTTACGTCGGCACCAAGTCGTTTCGCAAGTTCCAATCGTCCGGCAGGTCCACCGACCATAATCACTTTTGCAGCACCACTCAATTTCGCACAGGCAAGCGTCACGAGTCCAATAGCACCCGATCCCTGCACAACGACGGTATCACCCAGTTTTATTTCACCGCGCATTGCGGCATGGACCCCCACAGTAAATGGCTCTGTAAGCACAGCAACCTCGGGGGACGCATCGGTTTTCATAAAGCATGTGTTTGGATAATTGAGATACATATAATCCGCAAACCCACCGCGGAAATGCGGTGCCTCATCTGGATTCCACTGAAAGCCGTAAGCACCGTAGTTGGTTCCGGGTGCGAAGATGACTCTGTCACCCTCTTTAACCGGTTTACCCACATAGTCGGTTTCCACACCTTCTCCAAGTGCCTCAACAATACCGACGTTTTCATGCCCCAATAAAACTTCCTGTTGGAAACCGTTCTGCCAGTTATGCAGATCAGTCCCACAGATTCCTGCTAACTCCTGACGGAGCAACACCGTGTTCGGTTCAGGTTCAGGGACCGGATATTCACGGATTTCAAAATCTTTGCCGTACGCGACCACGGCTCTCCCCGTCCGACTCATATTTCGCTCTCCTTAACTCATTTTTGGGTAGCGCGCCTTCAAAACACGCCACCGTTTGACATGTTCATACCTATCTCCGTTTCTTTCGAGAGATAAGTATAATAGCAATAATAGCGACAATCGTAATTGGAAGCCAGAATGCTTCAAAAATTTCCCAGAAAAAGTTAAATCCGATCCAAAGTAGGACTTCAATTCCGACGATAAGGGCTGTTTTATTCCACGGAAAGTCGGCACCGTACTGTTGCTTCAACCGGCTGGCATATATCCACGAGACCACCAAAGTTCCAGCAACCGCCGCAAAAAATAGAAGATTGACGAGCTCTTGGATACCGTTTAAGATGCTTAACATAAGAATTTTGCTCCTTGTAAGAAGGTTTTATAAGCCCAAATTCCTTTTATCTTATAGAGACCCGTCATCGGAAAAAGATAGCAAAAGGTTTTTTAACGTATGGCCGCTTGGACTGTCCTTTGTGCCGGTTTCCTACAGAGGAAACTTGAGGGACAATATTACGGACGGGGCTCCGATGAAGCCTCAATGCTTCTGTGCCTTGCAATTACTACGCCTTTTACGAATCCTCGACTCACTTTAACGTGGATCACCATCTCTTAAAAACTATCCTACCACCCTTTTCGCTTTCTTGTTATTCAGAGTGAACACGTTCTGGACAACTATAGACTGCCATACTCTGTCCCCGCATGAAACCTATTAATGTGAGGTTCCCCTCTTTGGCGAGATCTACTGCGAGTGTAGACGCCGCGGAGACAGCAACGATGATCGGTATACGAGCAAAGAGTGCTTTCTGAACGATTTCAAAACTGGCGCGTCCGCTTACCATCAAAACATGCTGCTCAAGTGGGACCAAATCAGCCAGTAACGCGTGTCCGATGATTTTATCCACAGCGTTGTGCCTACCGATGTCTTCTCTGATAATCAGAAGTTCACCCTTTTCATCGAACAATCCAGCTGCGTGGAGTCCCCCTGTTCTCTCAAAAACAGATTGCGCTTTTCTTAACCGATCGTTGAGTTTATAGAAAACCTCTCGATTCACATGGAATCTTGAATTCAACGGCGGCACCTGTTGTCTAACGGACTCAATCGTCATTTTGCCACAGAGTCCACAACTCGCATTTGCGTGGAAATTCCGCTGCCAACCTGATTCGGCACCAAGATCTAGTTCCCCTGTAAGACGAACATTGACAATATTCTGCAACGAGGACAAACCGGAAGACTGCGTTTCAGAGGTTTCCTCATCACAGTAGGCAATGATTTCGATGTCCTCGCCAGAGGTTATGAGACTTTCCGTATACAGAAAACCAGCGGCGAGCTCAAAATCGTGCCCAGGAGTCCGCATTACAACGATCAGACTCTGTTGTCCCACCCGAATCTCAAGTGGCTCTTCAACAACCAACTCATCTTCAATCTGGGCAGGTTCAGTAGCCGTCCAACGCGTAATAAGTTTTGTGGATGTCGGTTCCATGCAAAAGCCCTTCCACTTCGCTTTCGGCTTGGTTTTTTTAGACGTATACAAGAGACGTTAGAACTATCACATCCTCTTTGCTGATTTCTGACGGCTCCCTTTCTGTATTCTTTACGTTCATTGACATTCGCGGACAGATCCTATTGGGCATTCATTGTTGCTAAACCATTAGAAGTCCCTAACCATACTTTATTGTTCACTACAATGAGAGAGTCTACTATTAATTCACCCGTGAGTATCTGAGGAGTCGTTGTGTACTGCCATACATCGGCAGAACGGGTGTGGTGTATGTACAGATCTTTATTCGTCGCTATCCACAGAATTAACGGAATCTGTGGCACGGGAGGAGGTGGTTCAGTTTCTAATTCTTCTATTTCCGGCTCAATTTCTAACCCCTCTGTCTCCGGCGAAAACTCGGGTATCGTCGGATTTGGTATCTCCTCTACCGGTTCCGCCTCAACCTCTTCTTCGGCTATAGGTGAAGTGTCTCGGGCCCCTCTGATGTAGATGTTCCTTAAGTCGTTTTCATTCTCTATACCTGTGTCAAGCGTTGTCGATTTTCCATTCGCGCCGTCCATATCTGCTCGAAAATAACCGTTGGATTTTTCATCAGGGTTGAACCACGTAAAGAGCAATTGCTCTTCTGCAATATCGAGTCCTACAATCCTCATGCCATCTCGGATTGCTGTAGAGTGGTAGGAATTCCACTCCTGTTTTCCCCGGTCGAACAGGACGACACCTCCTTCTGCAGAAACTCCCCAAACCATTTGAGGCGTTAACAACAAGATATCGATATCGTCTGCTGGCAGAAGGCTGTTTTGGGTATTGTAATAGAGAGGGGGATCGACACTGCCTCGAATCCGCCGTATGATTCCCGTATCTGTAGCAAACCAAATCTCTGCTTCGTCCATCTTAATGTCTTTAATCCAAGCAGGAAATCCATCAGCCGGGGAATAGTTTTGGATTTCGCCTGTGAGTTGGTTGTAGTGAATCGCGCCTTGGGAACGTGTGCCAACCCACACTTCTTGCGAATTTGCTGCGATGGCTGGGACATCTGGAACACTCTCCAAGGAGGTATTAATAAGCTGCGCGACGAGTTCAACCGGGCGCCATTTGTCATACGCAATTTCGAATGGCATCACCCCTTTTGGTGTACCTATCCATAGCCGTGTGCCATCGATCGTCATCGTTTGAATCTGGTTGTCAGGAAGCCCATCTACATTGGTGTAAACTGTCCATTTCGTCTGATCGAGAATCTCTTTTGCCTGTTCCATGACGGCATCATTTCCGGCAATCTCCTGAACGAGAATCGCTTCACGTGCCGCTTCTTCCAGTCTACCCAATTTTAAGTTAGTAGCCGCACGGATGAGGTGTGCATCATAGACCCACTCACTTCCTGGATAGCGCGTAACAAATCCGTCCAGGGTGTGGAGGGCATTTTCCAACTGGTCCATATCCGCCTGTAACTTTCCAATGAGGAAAAGTGCTTTTTCATGGAATGCCAGGTCGGGATATTCTTTGATTGCAGATTCGAGAAGGGATAATCCGGCACCGGGGTCATCTAATTGTTCGATGAGTAGAAAGCCGGTGAGATATTTCAATTCTGATACGTCGGGGTGATCCGGGTAAAAGGTGAGAATCTGTTGGTAGTTATCCACTACTACGTCGTAAGCCTCGTTCGCGAGAGCAGTGTCCCCGAGTTCACGAAAGAGCGGCACCAGATCGAAACTGGGGGCATCAAAGATCGCTACAAAATGAAATCGCTTGTATGCGTTCGCATTGTCACCATTTGCTTTGTGAAGTAGTCCGAGTTGATAGTGTGCCTTCGGGTATTTTGGGAATTCTTCAATAGCGTCTTCAAATCGCTTCTGGGCTCTTTCGGGGAGCCCTAAATCCAAGAGGTCAAGTCCATTGCGAAAATGTTTTGCCGCGGTTCGATCCGGAACGTGCGCTAAATTTGATGTAAAATTGAGAGTATATCCTGCCAATGGGAGTTTCAGAATCTGCCCCTTATACTCGATCTCAAAATGAGTGTCAGTAGCTCCGCGCCAACTGGCACTGATCCTATCACCGTTTTCGCCGTCCACAACGACGTATTGCTCGCCATAGGCAAAGTGATGGAAAACCAACAAGACGGCTAACACTATTCGTACAAATAGACGGTAAACTTTTTGTTTTTTAAACTGTGTGTATTTTATGAGTTTCTGATGCAACATAATTTATTTACCTTCAAAACGTGGTTGATAAATATTAGCGTTATAATATCAGAAAGTTCCAGAAAAGTCAAGAACGACAGACAGAAGCCGAAATCGTGGAAGCAGTGCTTGATGATAGATCGGTTGTTCGCTATAATAACCTAAGTTTCCAGTGATGTAGCATCACCTGTTAGGTTGTGCAGCTTCACGCCGAAAATGGCACGGAATACCCCAAACTTTTCGCAAAACTGAAGGATTTTCGCTGAAACGGGTGTTCGTGTATCTGAAACCCTATGGGTAGTAAGTTGGGTTATAATAGTACTTGTCATGAATGAAAGCACTCTTCCAATTACAGAACTGAAGGAGACCTTTCAGGAGGCAATCACAACAGATCATGTAGTGATTGTAGCACCGACCGGTAGTGGAAAATCGACACAAATTCCGTCGTGGTGCGCCGAACTATCAGAGGCTCCGGTACTTGTTGTCGAACCGAGACGGGTTGCCTGTCGTTCGCTCGCACGGTGGGTGGCGAAACAGCACAGCGAACCCTTAGGACGCTCTGTCGGTTATACTGTCCGCTTTGAAGATGTTGGCTCGGATGCTCTCACACGTATCCGATTTGTTACACCCGGTGTCGCCTTGAGGTATGCTGCAGGACCGGAATTGAATCAATACGGAACCATCATCTTGGACGAATTCCACGAACGCGGTGTCGAATCAGACCTTTTTCTCGCTATCTGTCGAAAAAAACGGCGCGACGCAAGGCTCGTTATCATGTCTGCCACAATAGCTGCGCAGCACCTCGCCCAGTTTATTGGTGGACAGGTGCTACGGGCGGAGGGACGCGTCTATCCGGTTGAGGTGCAGTATCTTGGGGGGGCAGTCGTTCCAACATCCCGTGATTTAGTGGAACGCGTTAAAAGAGGGACTCGTCGCGCTCTCAAAGAAACCACCGGAAATGTCTTGGTTTTCCTACCGGGCAAGGGTGAGATTAATGAATGCCATGATGTATTTCGCAGGATGCGGCACATCGAGGTTGTGCCACTGCACGGAGACCTGTCACCCGATGCACAGGATATAGCATTCGAGACACGTTCCCAACGCCGTATCATTCTTGCAACCAACGTTGCTGAGACTTCAATTACACTTCCTGGTGTCACTGCCGTTGTAGATACAGGTTTAGTGCGCCAGCGTATCCATCAAAACCGACGTATTGTTTTAGCGTTGCGTCCGATCTCCGAAGCTTCAGCCGAGCAACGGCGCGGACGAGCAGGTCGCCTCGGCCCGGGAATCTGCTACAGACTCTGGGAAGAACACGGGCAACTCGAACAGGAAACACTTCCAGAGGTCCGCCGAGAAGATCTAACGCAATTCGTGCTTACGGTCGCCTCAACCGGCTATCGTCCACAGGATTTGACGTTTCTCGATGCTCCGCCTGACTTCGCAGTAGAACGTGCGCAAACCGCGTTGAAAAGTTGGGGGGTCCTCTCTGATGATGGTATGCTCACAACGGAAGGAGCGAAGATATGCGCATTACCTGTCAATCCACTCCACGCCCGATTGCTGGTAAAAGCCCCACCCTTTCTCCGCCGTGATTTAATTGATTTGATCGCTACTTTGGAACGTCCTGCCCCTTTGTGGCAGCGCATAGAACGTGTGCCGATCGAGCAACAGGACGCAGTCCGAAATGCCCGCCAGAAAGACCTCTTTCGCGATGGATGTGACGCAACGACAGCGATCCGAACTTTACGCTCTGGCGATGAGAAACGTCATCACCTCCATAAAACTGCTATTGCCGAGTGTCGCAGAATTGCAACGCAACTGAGAGCGTTTTTTCACTTGCCACCTGTGATGGAAGAAAACGCATCCCCGCAACCTAACCGAGCCAAACTTATCACTTATCTTTTGCGTGAGTGGGACGATTGTGCCTACGTACGCAGACGAAAAGGGAAAGCATGGGGGAATGGACAGGCAGAGGTTTTGCTTGATTCCGATTCACTCCTCCCGGAAGGACAGCACGCCGCTTTGATCTTGGAAACCGTTGGTGTTGGAAAAGGCACACGGGTCCAATTGCTCGGACGCACTGCTATGCCCTGCTCTTTTGCCGACCTCGTTGATGCAGGGCTTGGCACTTCGCAACTTGCCGCTCCACGATTAGAGGGTGAAGATATCGTTGCAGAAGTCGTAACCGAATATACGGGAAGAGAGATCGGACGCGAACGCGGCCCACTACATGGAACATTGCTCAGGGAAGCATTAGCATCTCTCATTCTTTCTGGATCCCTGTTCGCCGGAGTTGGAGAACAACTGACACGAGCAATTGATGCTTGGCAATTGCATTGTGCTCTCAACCCTAATGCCCCCACCTCGGAGACCGCCGATGTGACACCGCACACATGGTTGATCTCTCGACTCGCTCTGTTAGGTGTAGAAGTCGCAGAGGAATATCAACTCCTCTCCACTGACGATCTGGTATTTACTGAGATAGACGCTGACACCATCGATGAGATTGAGGGGCAGTATCCGAGGGAATTCTCTGTCAACGGTGCTAAGTTCAGTGTGGAGTATCTCCCGAACCAAAAGTTAGTCACATTGCGGTGGCAGCGCGGCATCCGTCAACCAACGTTGAGCGCAGTCCTGCTACCGCGCTGGAATAATTGGAAGGTACAGGTTGACATCCGTGGGCAACTGCGGACGGTGCGTCCTACTTCTTAATCCACTTTAACTTTTCCCCACGTTGTTGTTAGCAGATGGGGTTGCGGGGCAACGGACAAACTTTTGGGGTTGAACCAAGCGGGTGTGATGTTCAAACCAAGGTGTGTCAGTTGCTTTTTTCTCCCTGTCTCTACATCGACGACAACAATTTGACGATCTCTATCTACAGCTTCCTCTGTATAAACAATTTTATCCCCATCCGGCGACCAAGCAGGACTGAAGGCACCGAGTATAGGTCTACCGATTTGTTTTACACGATTCCCATCCCGATTTGCCACGAAAATAGCATCTTTATTATTTCCTATACCCCACTTGTACCAAGTAAAGGCAAGTTTGTCGCCTTCTGGTGACCACGCGGGGGAGTACATCCACGAATTTTCTTTCGGTAGAAACGTGCGTATGCCACCAGAACCAAGTTTTACGATAAGGATTCGACGGGTGCCACCAACGTTTCCAACAAAGGCTATTTCCTTGCCATCTGGCGACCAAGAAGGGTTGCCGCCACGCCACTCTGCCAATGCGACTTGCTTCACATTTCCGCCGTGTATCGTAGCCGTTTGGATGCTCCATTGTGGGGTTTCGGCATGGAATGCGATCCTATCACCGTCAGGTGACCAGGTGGGTTCTGATCTGGGTGCCGATTTCCCAAAAACCCGTCGGACACGGCTACCGTCGGTGTTCATCACATAAAGATCTCTGAATCCATCCCGGTTAGAAACGAAAAGGATCTGCTCACCTGTCGGTGACCAAACGGGGCTATAGTCTCCCGCTCTATTTCGAGTGAGTCGCTCTTGTTGACTTCCATCGGGGTTCATCATATAGATGTCCCAATTCCCTTTACGGTTCGATGAAAACGCAATTTTTTCAGTTTTCGGAGCTTTTGCATCAACTGAACCAATATAAATAAACGCCAAATTGAGACAACAAAGAAGGATAAAACTCGTGATTTTCATAAGATTTTTCCCCTGAAATGTAGTGCTGGTTGTGAAAGTGAATTCGTCTTGTATCTTCATTTATTCCTTTTACGCTCATTACCACTCCTCAACTTTGCGCCGGTAATCTATCTTATATATAGTGCCGGTGCTGTTCACATAGACATAGATATGGTAGTAATCGTCGCGTCCCATATTTGTCTCTCCCAATGCCGCTAATAGATTGATACCAATCTCAAGTTGTGACTCAATATCATGAACGAAAGTGTGCCTATAATTGCCCTGACCTATAGGAATCGACTGTTTCGGATCGGGGTGTTTCTCCAGAAATTCTTCAACGGACTGGTCCAACCAAGGACTATAGAAGGTTTCAACGCCCTGGTCATGTTCAATAGTGTGTGTTGCACATCCGACTACCGCGAGTATAAGCACGCAGATGATAGACATTGTTGTATATTCAAATTCGTGATTCATGTTTTTCCTCCTTGTGAATGAGCTGAGAAACTTCTTAGGGAGCTGTCTAAAGACTTTTGTTTGTGCCTGTTTTTAGGCGTTGCTCGAACTACTCGATCCGCTCGAATGAGCAACGAATATTCCCGCGGTGGAGCCATCCATCGGGTGCTAATATCACACCGAGATCTAATGTCAAGTTCATCTGCTCCTCTTTCATCGAGATCATCGGTATGTCTATCTTTAGCCCTGTAGAGAAGACCTCTCCGTCACTTAAAAGTACCTGCTGATGGATGCCTTTTGCGAAATTGAACACGATATCCGGTATCTGGGTGCCGGAGATTGAATAAAAGTGGATTCTACCACTCTTCGGTCTATCCTCCCTATGGACACTGCGCGTCGTGTATGTCCCGTGAGACCTCGGAATCACGTTTTCAACACGATAAAAGTAATTGTCGCCGTTCCTCCCAAATCGTAGTGTAAGTCCCTTAAGCCTACGAGCGGCGCGTGCGGCTTTCACCTTCAGAATGTCCTCGCTCTTGCCTCATTCCTCAACCACGAGTTCAAGAAACCGCCACTTACCGAGCATATCATCCGACAAAAAATCTCGGCTGCGTTTAAGGGCATCTTTCCGTCTGGCATCTTCAAGTGTCTCGCGACGGATGTCACGTTCGTTTTGCATTTGCTGGTATTTTGCAGAGGTGCAACCAGTCAATACCAGAATCAGAGTGTAGAATAACATCAAAGTTTTCGTGTTTATTCGATCCGTTTGAAAGTGCATCGCAGACCTCCGGATCGCATCCAACCTTGTGGCGTTAATTCCATATCCCCATACAGCACTAAATACAGTGTGTCCTCTGTCACCGTAATTCCTGCTATTGAAGCGATTGTATAGGAGGTCTTTGCGGAGGCTCTCCGTCCGCCTTGTGCCCCCATTCTGCGTCTTCTTTCGGCATCCATCTGTCTCTTTTTTGCAACCATCTGTTTGATAGGTTCGGCACCGAATAAGAATTCAAGCATCTCGGGCCCCGTCCGCCGATTGAAACTGATAAATGGGAGCGGATCATCGCCATACCGCTTCGTCGTGATGGAACATCGTCCCGTGACATTTGTGCCGCGATTGCTACCACTGTAATGGTACGAGCCACGATCCTCGGTAAATTCGATAGTCAAATTTTTACGCGTAGATGCGACAAGCGCGGCTTTTGCGTTGAGTATCCGCTGATTGGATTCTTCATCCATCACCTCAATTGGCGACAAACGGGGTGCATTCGGCTCCGGGGGCTGCGCGTCTGTCTCTATGTTTGGTAGGTTTTGCGCTTCCGCGCGTTCAGAGGCATTGGGTGTTGTTGCTTGTTTGCTTGTAGTGCCTTTAGAATCCACAGTCGCAGAAGAATCCGATGAGTTGATCGTCTGCTGGGACACCGGTTGTCCCTGTTGCGCATTAACATTACCTTCTTCAACTTCTAAATCGACATACTGCCATTTGCCGACGAGCAGATCTTTTACGGCTTTCTTCACCCTTTCAGGATTGTGCTTTTCGCGTGCGGCATCATACGCTGCAATCAGCTGCTCGCGTTCATACTGCGTTTCTGGGGATATCAACGTTCCACAACCTGTGAACACTATCACCATCACACCCAAGGCTATTAACATTTTCATCTTTTATTTTTCTCCTTCGCTCTGAAGTCGTGCAAGTCAGGGGTCGGATTCGAAGACACCTCTTACAAGGGAAACGAATATATCTGAAGTGTTGAGCATTATCTCATTCAACTTCTATAAAGTGCGGAATGTGCCTCGAACAACATTTACTCAATCCGCTTAAAGACGCATCGCATACCACCCGTTCGTACCCAACCCGTAGGGGTGAGTTCCATATCCCCGTGTAGAATTATAGAGAGCCGGTCGTCCGTCACCTCAATCCCCAGTGCGGAAGCTGGGACATAGGAAACCCCTTTCGGGGAGGCTCTTTCACTGCCTCTCCCACCCAGCCTGCGGATGTTTTCATGCTTATCCCACCATAGGGGTTGGTTCGTATTGACATAATTTTTCCCTTTCGTCCGCTGCATGTTTTCGGCATACGCTTGCTTGCTTCTGGCAGTCATAAGCCTTGCGGGTTCGGAAGTAAATAGGAATTCAAGCATCTTCGGACCTGTGCGTTGTCTGAAACGGATAAGTGGCAAAGGGACATCCCCGACTCGCGGTGCTATGACCTTACATTGTCCTGTGACCTTCCTACCCCGGTTGCCCCCGCGGTAATAAAAGGATGTCCGATCTTCATAAAATTCGAGCGTTAAATTTTTGCGGCTCGCCGAGGCTAAAGCCATTTTCGCTGCTGCTATCTTTTGGTTGTTTTCACGTTCCTGGACTGTGATAGGTGATAATTGCACCCGATCCTTGCCAGAAGTTTCTCCCTTTGTGTCAGGTTGAGGCGATTCGAGTGAGGCAGATGTTTGGACACTCACATCGGAAGGCGATGCTGTTTCGCCGCTTTCGGATGTTGGATTTGCCGTTTGTGCGTTGACAGCCTCCCTTCCAATTTCTATGCCGACAAACTGCCATTTGCCAGTCAGTTGCTTCTTTATCTCATTTTTCATCTCTTCTGGGTCGAATCTCATGCGTGCATCTTCATAATCCTCGATGGTCCTATTGCCTTCCTGCTGGGCTTCTTGGTACAGCACGTTCGTACAACTTGTCAACATTAACACAAAGGTAGCCAGTGGTATGAGCATTTTCACGGTTTTCCCTCCTCAATACGCGTTTATTGGAATGCGAATGTCTTGGTAGTAGCGGGCAAACTCCCTCGTAAGAAGAAACGTTTGTAGTCTTATTTTATCCGTTTGAACACACAACGGATCCTGCCGCTTCGAGCCCAACCGTTAGGTGTCAATGCCATCTTTCCGGACATTGTTAGATACAACTTGTCATCTGTCACCGAAATATCGAGCCAATTATCTGGGGCGGCTTTCATGGAAACGTTATCTTGGTTTTTCAATCTACTTGCGGACATACCCGTTAAAAAATCGTAGAGTGGCAAGCCTGTATCCCGGAAAACTCGTAGATAAGGGAATGGTTCATCACCATAGCGATGCGAACTGATTTTGAAGCTGCCAGTCACCTCTGTGTCCCCAATTTTACCGCGGTATCGACGGAACACGTTTCGGTCGATAAAAAAATCAAGTGTGAGATTTTGGCGTGCCGTCGCATGCAGTTTATATTTTAATGCCGCTATCTCTTCACTGACATCACCTTCCGCAACCTCCATATCCAGAAATTGCCACGTTCCTATCAATTTATCGGTTAAGGCAGTTTCCAATTGCCGCGGGTCATATTTTCTCACGGCATCTTCATGGGCTGCGCGTAGTCTGTCGCGTTCATTCTGCATCTCTTGGTATTTTGCACTGGTACACCCTGCAACAACCAATACTACTAAGGTGAAAATGCTTAATACTTTCATTCCTGAACCCTTTCAAAATAACACCGCACGCCACCGCTTTGCACCCAGCCGTTGGGACTTAATTGCATCTTGCCGTGCATCGTGAGATATAACCTGTCCTCCGTAACTGATATACTAATCTCTCTCGCTGTGTCAAGCCCTCGAGCTCCTGACAAACTGAGAGGCTTACCATCGGAACTTGCTGCGAAGAGAAGTTGTGAAATTTCCGGACCGGAACGTCTGATGAACCGAATGAAGGGGAAGGGTTCGTCGCCGTACCGAACAGTGATCACGGTAAATTGACCTAACACATCCGTGTTACCTTTTTTGCCTCGGTAGTTGTACATACCCTTCTCTTCAAAGAATTCAAGTGTGAGATTCTTCAGATCAAGCGCGTAAAGGGCGGCTTTGGCTTCCGCGATTTCTTCGCTGACGTTACTTTCCTCAATCCCAAGGTTCAAGAATTTCCATTTGCCAAGGAGCGTATCGGTTACGTCGGTTTTGATTTTGAGTTCGTTGTGCTCCTCACGAAGGTCTGCGTAATTTTTGAGTAATTGATCGCGTTCCGCTTGCATCTTTTGGTATTCGGCACTTGTGCAGCTGGCGAGCATTAGGGCGCAAATACTGAAGATAATCCAGATTTTCATTGTGGTTTCGTCCTTCCTTATTCTAAGAGGTATCATAATCCAACCTGCTCTCTATACGATTTCATATCCATGACCACCATTTTTTACCAAGACTCCTTCATTTTTGCGAAACATTTGGTGTATTTCGTGTCATTTTCGGGGCGAAGCTGCACAACCTAACAGGTGATGCTGCAGGGTGGCAACTTAGGTTATCATACCAAAGCAGCATTAAAACCACAAATCTTGGGCATCAAAATTCAAGCGTCAGTCCAAAATAGATGATACGTGGCAGCTGCGGTGCGTCAAATATCTCCTCTTCACCGATTTCTATTGTCTCTCCATCAATCTCGAGCGTATCCTCTGGCTCTAAAATGAATTTCACAGTATTTTCTCGATTATATACGTTCAGGATATCAAGGAATCCGCCTATCTGCATCCCCATCGTATGCCACTTATGACTTACCCGGATATCCAGTTTGTGATACGGGGTCAGTTTCGCATCCAACGTCTCAGAAATACTCACCAAAAGAGGGTTTAATCCACGCGTTACCGGGTCTTGAATCAGAACAATGGAACTAATTGGGACTTCAGCCGTACCGCTCAAATACTGCCATTTCGCGCCGATCTCTAAATTTGGTGTGAAGTTATAGTTAGCAACGACACTGACAATGTGTGTGTTATCAAATAGGTAAGGTTGATAAGAAGCCTCTGGAGTCTCACGCCGCTCTGCGTGTGTATAAGCATAGGAAATCCAACCGAAAAACTTATCTGGGACCCGATGTCTTAGGAACATCTCTGCGCCTGCTACGGACGCCACCCCCTGATTGAGGTAATTTGAAACTTCGTCAGGAGTTACTAATTTCTGTGCATCTTTGTAATAGGTGGCAAGTTTGAGTTCAGTGTGTGCGAAGAGTGGATATTCCAATTCCATAATATAGTGCTGTGTGAGGCTTGATTCCAAAGCAGGATTGCCATCTTCCGCTAATAGATGCGAGGGTTGTGGGCTCTGTTCATAGTGTCCATAAGCGAAGCGGAGGTTAGAACCGCTGGGCATTTTGAAACTTACACTTCCGCGTGGCTGAATAGAGAGTTGTTCTGTTACATTCAAATAATCTAAGCGAATCCCAAGTGCTACCGATAGGAATGACAATGGATCGTAGCGTCCTTGTAAATATCCCTCGGCACGATAAAAATCGTGTCCGAATTCGTCATGCAGTTCTTCCACTTCCGTTACCGCCACTTCTGCTGCCTCTGGTGGCAGTGTTCTCAACTCTTCGGCGATTATTTGCGATTGCGGAATCCTTCCTTCTTCAAAACTATTTGCGGGGCTAAAGGAGAGTAGGAAGCCCGGTTCAAACTGAAAAACTGGGGTCAACCGATAGGATATATCTTCGCGTAACGTGTAGGCGGGAACATCTACATTCACCTTGTAGTAGCCATAATCTATCTCGTCAATCACCAATTTATCGCCTTCCCATTTATAAGACGAAACAAAGGGAGTCTCAAAGTCAATCTCGAGGAAATTGAAAGAACGCGTCAGTGATAGATATGAGGTAAAATCTTCTGTAAAGTTTGAACGGAGATGGATACCTTGTCCGTTAAATCCATTCTTGAAATAGACGTGCCCCCCCGGTACTTCAATATCTTCAGTGGTTGTCCCTTCTTCAAATTCTTCTGTTTCTTCTATAAGGTTAAAATGGTCAGTTGCGGCGAAAACGTTTACTGTGAGGTGGTGTTTCTCAGTAAGTGCAAAGGCAGATTTGAACTGATAATCTGTAAAGTATGGGAGTTGTTGTGTGGTTCCTGTCTGACTTTCAATGATGGGTCCAGCAATGAGATCCAAGTAACTTCGCCGGCCGGAGAGAGAAATATAGCCTTGATTGCCGATCCTACTCTCCAGTAATCCTTCGGAATATAGAAGATTCAAATTAAATTTCCCGCTCCATGACTTTTCAAGGTTCTCACGGGTGTGGATGTCAAGTACGGCTTGCGAATCCAGTCCAAACTCGGCACCGTACCCGCCTGCGTAAATGTCTATTTTCTCAATGGTTTCCGAACTGATGGTTGAGAGTAATCCGCCCCAGTGAAATGGATACCCGAGCGGTGTTCTGTCGAGATAGTAAAGGTTAGAACCCGGCTCACTGCCCCGGATATAGAGGATGCCAAAGTAATCGTTTGGAATGCCGATGCTGGGCAGTGTCGTCAATCCTTTGAGGGCATCGTTAGCGGTTCCAGGGATACGTAGGAGCTCACTTCCACGAATGTCGGTGCGGCTAATTGTAGGAGGCAGACGTTTCCCCTCTACAACAACTGTCTCTAACTTAATTGACGCGCCTAAGTAAATTTTGATTTCGGTCGTACCACCGCTGCTGATTTCAACAGAAACTTCTGTAGGTATGGTTTCAGTGCGATAGGTTACGGTAAAAGTATAAGTGCCTTCGGGGAGCTCTGTGAAGCGAAAGACACCATTTTTATCAGTTTTTTGGTGTTGGTCGGTTTCGGTAATATGGACGTTCACTTCTGCAAGGGGTTGCCCTGTACTGCGTTGATAGACCGTTCCTTGAATATCACCGGTTTGGGCTAAAACAGATGGTGGCATGGTGACGCACGCAAATAGAACAATCAGGAATTGTGGCTTCATTCAGTGGTTTGACCTCGGCTTCGGGTATCAATATAACAATTCAACGTTCAATTGCGTTCTTGGGTTTACCTAACAATTATTTTTTTAACAGGAACAGTACGCAAAAAAGCCAAGCATACAGCAAAGGCGCGCTTGGCTTTTCTATGTTTTTGTCTTCACTGGCAGGGTTTCTAACTCGAGCAGATCCTATTCCTGATGCAGCGTAACCGACCGACGCGGTGGGCTGAATTCCTGCTCTGTCAACGGCACTGCCATATTCCGATAAACCTGAACCCGATAGGATCCAAAGTCCGGCACGAACATCAGCCCTTCATCACTGACAGCGACGGATTTCGGTGAACGCAGGTATTTCTGTGGCTCCAGATCCGCCATATCGCGCATCCGATTTGGGCTGGCATTTGTCATCATGTAAGCCTGCGACACTACTGACAAGGTAGCATCTCCGAGGAATTTCTGCACATATCGTCCTTCAGCGTTGAAGAGTTGGATACGGTCATTCCCTCGGTCAGCGACATAGATATCGCCGTGTAGGTCAACGTCAATCCCGGCGGGACGGTTGAGTTCGCCATTGCCGCTACCGGATTTGCCGAATGCGAAGAGGAATTCTCCTTCGGCGTTGAACTTTTGCACTCTGTCGTTTCGCCAATCGGAAACGTAGACATCACCGAGCTCGTCTACTGCGATTCCCCACGGCATGTTGAATTCACCTTCACCATCGCCATAACTCCCCCACCCCAAGAGGAACTTTCCATCTTTCGTGAACTTCTGCACCCGATGGCTCAGACTGTCGGCGACATAGAGATTCCCCTCTGGGTCGAAGCCGATACCTGCGGGACCGTTGAGTTGCCCTGACTCGGGGCCGTGCTCACCCCATGTGCCGATGTGTTCACCTTCACTATCGAAGGAGACAATCCGATGCAGGTATTCATCGGACACATAAAGGTTCTCTTCAGCATCAGCGGTAATCGTCACGGGCCATGTGAATTGACCATCGCCCTGTCCATAGCCTCCCATTGTACCGAGATCTTTATCATCAACGTTATACTTCCGGATCATTGCCGTGCCGTCGCTACGGCACATGATATATATGCGTCCCTCTTTTCCGATTGCGATATCAACTGGAAAGTTTGTTGTACGCCGCATGCTCAGGGTTTTGTAAAATGGAAAGCCGGCACGCAGCAAACCGTAAGGTCTACCCATGATTACCTCCTACCGTTATTCTTGAGTCATTAGAATAACCCAAGTTGCTACGGACACAATTTTAGAGATGCCTCTGCTATGTTTCAGTGAAAAACCTTCAGGATCCGCAGCGTTTTGTAGCGTAGGAACCTGTTAGTCTCCTGCGTGCGAAGATGCACAACCTAACAGGTTATACTACAGAACTGGCAACTTGGGTTAGAATAGCGAGTTTCAGTTTGGAAGTTACGCTGAAAACGGATGAATTTGTTCAAAATTCCCACCCACGATGTGGGTCGGGTCTACACCCATCCATTGCTCTAAAAGCGTTCCATATATGCCCCGGAAGTCGATGGTATGCTCAAGGTCTTCACCGTGTACCCAACGAGACGGATCGAGAGAGGGATATTCCGAGTAGAGTCCACCTTTCACTCGATCACCGATGATGAACGCACCGCCGCCGGTGCCATGATCCGTGCCGCTGGCGTTGTCTCGGATACGTCTGCCAAATTCCGTGAAGACGTACATGACGATCTCTTCAGAGGCGTTCTGCGACCGTAGATCCGTGAAGAACGCTTGGATGGCTTCGGTGAGTTCTGTCAGGAGGCGTGGGTGCGTGGGAACCTCGTTGGCGTGGTTATCGTACCCGCCGTGCTGCGTGTAGAAAACGCGTGTACCAAGATTGGCGAGGTGGACCCGTGCGACATCCCGCAGGCTCTTTGCGATCGAGTTTTGCGGGTACTCCACTTCGGATTTATACATCGCTGGTGCCTTCTTGAGTTCATCAGCACCTTTAATGACATCTAATCCGGTTTGGCTGAGGTAGTCCATCACAATACCAGTGCCAACCGCGCGACTGTACATCCCTTTGAATATCTCAAGTGCTTTTGTCCGGTGTGCTTCATCACCAATGCTGGTCATCAGTCCATAATTATCCAAGTCGCCAACAGAGGTGACAGGGATACCGGAAAGGGCACAGGCGCGTGGAAGCCCTTGTCCGAAACTGATACCTGTTAAGACATTATCGCTCTGCGGATCGAGTTCTCGGACGAGTCTGCCGACCCAACCTTCGTCACCGATTTTCAGAGGCTCACACGTATGCCAGATGTCCATTGCACGGAAATGTGAGCGGTTTGAATCAGGGTAGCCGATTCCCTGCACAACAGCGACATCACCGGCATCAAACATCGCTTTCAGTGGGGTAGCCTGTGGATGCCAGCCCAAATTGTCATCTACATCTGAGGGTAGTACGTCTTCAGCTTTAATACCGACAACAGGACGGGAATCATGATAAATCCCATTTGTGTAGGGGATGAGTGTGTTCATGAAGTCGTTGCCGCCTGACAGTTGCACAACGACAAGGACGGGGTCTTTCTTGATAGTACTCATTGTCGATGTCTCCTCTGTTTGCAACCGCGGTCCGGTGACCAGAATTACAAACGATTAGCCAAGTTGATACTCTCTTGAAGCCACGATTAACTGGAGCATACTGACAACCCGCTCTTGGTTCTCCTCCGCAGCGTCATTATCTCCAAGGTCGAGTTCACCGTTCGCTTCTGCAAATTGGGTTAAATACTCACGAGTCGTGTCCCCTATTGTCAGCGGTCCGGCGAGTTCAAGGCATTTGTCCACAAACGCTTCTGGTAAAAGTGAACTTCCGTTATTTTTCAGCCGTGCAATGAGGTCCTGAATCCCGGGTTTTGATGCGTCGCTGACTTCTCTAACTGCAAAGTTGACGCGAGCGGTAAGCAACCCTCCATCGATCCACTCTTTACCGGTATGCCAACCTTCTACGGTAGGTGGATCCATGAGTTTCTGTCCCATCAATTGCGTGGCATTGGCATACTGCCCTATTCCGGGTTGTGGACCTTGGAAGGTCCCTACCAGTTTCATGATCCCTGTGACGAGCTCCGTAGGACTCTTGACCTTCTTGAATTGGGCTTCTTTGAAGAAGTCGGAATTGAAGAGGACGCTGAGGACGTGAGAGATATGCCCATCGGACTCCATAAATGCGTTTGCGAGTGTCTCAATCGCATCTGGATCCTGGGGCGGTGTCACGTTCCACGACGGCACCTGTGGTTCATCCGCAACAAAGAAATTATAAAGGTGTCTGGAGATGAATCTGGCACAAGCGGGTTGTTCGACGATGATGTCAATGATGTCTTCACCGTTGAAGTTTCCAGTATGCCCCAGGAAGGTTTTCTCACAGTCGTCGTGTTCTTCTTCATCGAACAAAAAGGGCGGCGTGTAGTAACCGTGCGGATACAAAGGAATCGGCTGCCCAAATGTCCAGCCTGTAAAAGCGAGGGCGCAGCTCTTTATATCATCTTCGCTGTAGTTGCCTACCCCTAATGAGAAAAGTTCGAGGAGTTCTCTCCCGTAGTTCTCATTGGGTTCGCCCTTGCGATTTTCGTTATTGTCAAGCCAGAAGATCATCGCCGGATCTTTGGAGAGTTCGAGTAGAATGTTTTGCATCTTTCCCATACCAACGCGCCGAAGCATATCAATCTGATTTGAGGACGCGAGGATATGCTGGTTTTTGCCTAATCCCGTTGCAAAGACATGGTGCCAAAAGAGTGCCATCTTCTCTTGAAGCGGACATCTACTGTTGAGCATCCGATAGAGCCAAATACCGACATAAGCACCCTCACCGCCAAAGTAACGTTCTAAAATGTCTTCATCAATGGGGGTACCGCGTTCAGGATGGACGAGATCGTCAACTACACTCTCGTAGCCTTTTTCGACGTAGGCTTCCAACTCGGTGCGGGTTGTTCCAAACCCTGCGCGGCGCATGAGGTGCGCCATTAACGCAACATCGTTCGTTGACATGTTCACCTCCGATACGTTCAACGTGAGGGGGGCTCACGTTAGTAACTTTCGATAGGAATACCGTTCTCACATTTTCGAGCGTCCCTCAATTATAGTATGTCCGAGACTCTCTGTCAATAACATTTTGTTTTCATATACAGGACGGACGCAATTTTGACCATAGGACGTTTGATGAGAGCGAGTCGTGGCACAACCTAACAGGTGATGCTAACGTGAGTTTGAAAAAAGTTTATGACTGAGAAAGCCTTGGTACATCGTTGATTTGCTGAAGGTCAGAGACCTTCAGCGAAGGTTTGGTTTCCAACAACTGATAGGCGATCAGAGCAGAGAATACATTGACGCAGAAGTTCTCAAAACTTCTATGCCGCGTGTGTTCCACCTGTGTCTGTGTCTTCAGTTCCCGGAT
>RKRR01000044.1 GCA_007571305.1 Candidatus Poribacteria bacterium
GTGGTGTTCCTTTCGCTGCACGGCGACTCACTTCTGTATCGTAACCACAGGTGGCGATAGTGGTGAAGTAGTTGTCAGTTGTTGGTTGTCGGTTATCAGTTAAAGAGGTCTCTGGTTCAACAGTGCTACCTTTTAACTGACGACTGTTAACTGTTAACTGGTTATTCTGATAGCAACGTCCTAAATCTACATAGATAGGGGTGCCAGATAAGAGAGTTGCGATTGCGGTTTCAGGTTTCAGAGGCACACCGATCGCAGCTGCAAAATCGTTGCCACGGCCACACGGAAGGATACCTAATATTACATCTGGAACCGTCGCGATGCCGTTGACCACTTCATGAAGTGTCCCATCGCCACCGCAAGCAATCACAGATCGAATCCCATCAGAGATGGCTTCCTGTGCGAAATGCTTGGCATCACCGGATGCTGAAGTGAACACCAACCGTCCCTGGATCCCAGATTCGGCAAGCGCAGTATAAGCCCGTTCCGCAACGTTTTTTGCGTGTCCCTTACCGGAAATGGGGTTGGCAATGAGGATGAAGTTGTCCATTGGAATAGTTGTGAGTTATCGGTTATCGGTTAGCGGTTACATATCCACCACTCATCCTGACGTTCCTCAGTAAGGCGGTTAACATCTTCTTCACGCGAATAGTTGTATCGACTAATTCAGCATTGCGAATTATGTAGCATAGGAAACTGTTGGGCTCCTGTGCATAAACGAAGGTCTACGCTACAAAATGCTGAGGCTCTTCACTGAAAAACAGCATCTGTCGGTTTCCTAAAAACTCGTCTGTAGCATCACCTGTTAGGTTGTGCCTCTTCGGGCGCAGGAGACCAACGGTTTCCTACGTTATGAATTGCTGCGGATCTTGAACGTTTTTCAATGAAAAATAGCAGATGCATCTCTAAAATTGTGTCCGTAGCAACTTGAGTTATTTAATAACTGCAATCTTCCCAATTTTTTTCTCTGTATCAAATTCAAGGACATAGATATATATACCGGTTGATACGTCTGTGGTGTTACTGCTCGTAAGCCACCACTCCTTGCGGTTGTGATCCTGATTGGTTACATCCAATGTTTCAAGCAATTCACCGCCTGCGGTAAAGAGTTGAATGCGTGTGCCGGCGGGTAATCTGTCGAAAGTAACTGATCCTTTGTCAGTGACGTTGGGACGCACCGGATTTGGGTAGACTCGGACCTGTGTCAGATCTGACACCGCGGCTCCGATAACATCAAGAGGTATTTCAAGTGGACGCGTTGCCGCACGGATAGGGTTTTCATCAATATCGACTACGTTGGATACGGTAATCTCATACTGATCCGTCGTATCAGTAAGTGGTTGCCCGAAGTGCTCGAAAAGACTGTCTGTATCAAATGCCAAGAGCGCGCGTCTACCCATCCGATCCCGAATAGCAGACACCGGGCTCACGCCCCCAATCCGCTTCTTAGCCCGTAAGACATACCGGTTCTCGTCCCCAATCACGGGATCCATGCGCCGGTCGAAGGTAACAAGGACCCAGAAATTCCCATTCATAAAAACGGAATTGGGTATGGAAGACGGGGGTTCAGGTTGTGTCGGAGCCCCGTCATTCCCTGGACGGTGATAGATTGCCTCAACTAACTGTGGTGGTTCCCGCGGTGTCGCAGAAACAGGCTCGGTGCGTTTCGTTTCGTTACCCTTTTCGTCCATCGTCGTGATAGCGTACCAGTAGGTATTGTCCTTTGTAACACGCCTGTCGAGAAACCTCGTGACGGTGAGATTTTCCGCTACCTTTTCATAAGCGTCAAAGTCGGGTATCTCCTTCTTTTTCCCTTGTGCGCGGTAGACAGTAAAATAGCGCGTCTGACCTGACTGCTCGTCATCTGTCTCGTCGTTCTCCTCGGCATTCCATGTAACGTGAACGGCTTTCTGTGTTAGCGGTCTCGCTTCAACATTCCACGGCATAAGCGTCCCAATAGCATCCGGATCCGTTGCGAAGATGGACTCAAAGCGATAAATGCCATCTTCAAGGTTAACATAAAACTCGCCAAACCCGTTTTGATTGAGATCCGCAGTAAGAAGAGCGGGGGTTTCCTCCATCTTTCGGTGCCAGAGCGGTAACATCGCCGTGCCGTCCCACTGCATCACATAAAGATTCGGATAGGCCGCGATGATCAACTTATTGTGACCATCACCTTCTATGTCTGTGATTGCGAGACTGTTCCCGTTTTGTCGGTGCGGCGCAATCGCGACTGTCGCATCATGTATTCCACTTGAGAGCAGTGCGTAGCCATGTAACGTGTGCGTAAAGACGAAAAATTTCCAGATGAGCGGTCCCGAGGGGTTATCCGGCAACGACAATAAACCCCCAACAACAAACTCAGGCATACCATCACCGGTAAGATCCCCTGCCGCGAGTTGCGTGACATCCTCAAGTGGAAGTTGCATTTGCCACTCAAGGCGGAACGTGTTACGGATAGAGGTAGATTCATAAACGAAAAGATCTCCTTCGCTATCTGCCGCTACTAGTTCCATGCTTCCATCACCATCAAAGTCGCTAATGGCGAAGTTTTGCGCGAATACATTAGAGCCAGCGGATTCGTTAACCAACACTGCCCTCTCGACATAGGTGCTTGTCGCACCGTCGTATTCAAAAATAAGGAGTCGATCATTGTTGTTATCCGCTCCGATAATCTCTTTTTGCCCATCACCATCTAAATCAGCGATCGTGCCACCGGAGAGAAATGGGATTTCCCAGATGATCCGGCTTGGGTACCCTCGTGGTTCAAGGCTCTCAATGAGGAAGGTTCTCGCATCGTCGGTAGCCAAGACTTCCAGCAAACCGTCGTTATCGGTGTCATCCACCGTCCACGTAACGAATTTTTCGAGATTGGAGAGCCCGTCTACACTCTCAAGGGTATGCGCTAACTCATATCTTCCGCTTGGAAGCCGTTCATAGATGGCGAGAATAGCAGCCTGCAACTCGGTATCCGTGAGTGTCTCTGAGGACAGTGGACTTCCGACGATTTCAAGCTGACCGTCTCTGTCGAAGTCAGTGGTACCGCTCGCGATGTGGAGTGGTGGGATATCGAGAAATTTTTCAGCGAATCCGCTCGGGGATATATATCCAGCAGTAATGTCAGCGGTGTAAAACGCTCCTCCGTTATCCTCCCTCGTCTTGAGGTTTGCCATATTTTTTGCTTCAACATAAAACTGGTAAGTTCCACGTTCCAAACCTAAAAATAGGAAATGCTCTACTCCGAGATCGGTTGTTTCAATAGGAGCGAAAGGAGCGAGGCTCCCCTTTCGCCGATAATAGAGTGTATTCTGGGTAACATCATCAGTTGCCCACGTAAAAATCGTAAGAGGTCGCTCACCGTAAAGCGTATTCGTTGCGGTAAGGGAAATAATTTGAGGGGGTGTACGGTCTACACTCAACACGACCTGATCGTGGACCTGTTGCCCATCCGCGGCTGTTACTGTTAAACGGACGGTGTAAATCCCCTCTGGAACCGTTGTGGTATCCCAAACAGCCAACGTTTCACCAATTTTCTGTGCGCTGGCAGATTGTGTGAAAGGCGTAAATTCGGTTGGGACTGTAGATGCGCCATAACTGAGCTGCCAAGAGTGAAACTTATAACCGCCAGCGGTCCCGACGACGGTAATTGAATCTGCACCACTGCTGTTGGTTTCAGGCGCGAGGATACGTGCCTGCAACGCGCCACTTGCGAGGAGTGCGCGTTCAGCATTGACAGTGCCCGCTCCTACAAATTTCTCGTCCAATACATCGCTATCCTCTTGATAGACAGGGTCAGCAGTACTAATGAGTATCTGTCGCACCTCTTCGTGAGTCAGCGCGGGACGTTTCGCGAGGATTAACGCGGCAACACCTGCTACGTGTGGTGATGCCATCGACGTACCCGTAAGGAGCCGATATCGGTTATTAATCTGCGTACTGAGAATTACGTTGCCGGGAGCACCGAGGTCTATAGACGCACCGAAATTAGATTGGTAGAACCGCTGCTGATTCTGTTCAGTAGATGCGACAGCGATGACCTTCCGATAGGCGGCGGGAAAGATTGCGGCAGGTTTCTGAGAATTACCAGCAGCAGCGACCAGAACGGCACCGCGAGCATAAGCATAATTAATTGCGTCTTGAATAACGAAAGAGCGACGTTCACTCCCCCAACTCATGTTGACGACACGTGCGCCGTTGTCAACAGCATAGACAATCGCTGCTGCGGAATCATCATCCTGCAGCCGAGAACTGCCACCGAGTGAGAGTCCTGCGCGTATTGCCATAAGCGGGCATTCCCACGCGACTCCAGCGACACCGATCCCGTTATCAGGCATTGCACCTGCGATACCCGCGACGTGTGTACCGTGTCCTCTTTCATCAATCGGTTCGTTATCGCCTTCAAGATAATCCCCTTCCGCTTGTAAATTAGGCGCGTCGGTAAAATCCCAGCCATAGACATCGTCAACGTAACCGTTGCCGTCGTCGTCTAATCCGTTTTCAGGCACTTCACCCGGATTTATCCATGCCTTGGGGGCTAAATCATCGTGTCTATAATCGATACCGGAGTCAATAATGGCAATTACAACGTTCCTATCGCCTTTTTCGATCGCCCACGCTTGCGGCACCTTCATCAGTGGTAGGTTCCACTGATCAGGATACATTGGATCATTGGGGAGAATCGGGTCCGCGAGGGTTGGACGAAGGTAGTTATACTCGACAACCTCAATGAGTGGACTCTGTTCGTAGACAACCTTGATATCCTCCAGTGGTGCGTCAGGGGCAAATCGTAACAGATAGGTCCGTTTTAGGTTTGGATTCAGGGATGGGCGCGCGAGGTATGGAAACAGCGGGTGTAAGGACTCAACCCCATGCTGGACGTGCAGGACGGAGATTGGAGCGTTCGCCTGCAATCGCTCGACATCCGAGGCGGCATCAGGGGTCAAACGGATTATCAATTCACCGGGGGTTATTTCGGAAGCAATGTCCGCGAGAGGTGAATTCTTCGCCTTCATATGAGAGAACTCGGAGCAGATTGCCATTGCCAAAAGTAGGATGGTTATCGACAAAACCTTACAGTGTTTCATAATGGCTGGCTATTGGTTATATTTCTCCAATGGTGAGGTTATTCAAAGAGTTGAAGCGTTCCGTCCTTGACCATAAGTACAATCGGGTCATACATCGCCTCGCCGTTCGGATCAAACGAGAAATTGCCTAAAATCGTAGGAAAATCCATCGTCTGTGCCAGTGCGTCTCGAATCGCAGCGGAATCTGCCGATTGCGCGTTCGCAATCGCGTTGGCCAGAATATAGAGCGTCGCATACGACTGTGCCGCCCACGGTTCAGGTTCAATACCGTATTTCGCTCTATAGTTTTGAACGAAGGCTTGGTTTCCGGAGGTGTCAGATGTACTGGACCAGTTCGTGAAGGTTATCGCACCTTCCGCAGCAGCTCCCGCTTTTTGCACTTCATTTCCGGTCAATTCAGGAACAATCAAGTGAACGGAGTTCGGGGGGGCGATTTCTCGCGCTTGAACGATAATCTGCACCATTTCCGGTGCCAGCGCGGAGATAAAGATTGCTTCAGGCTCCATATCCATGATACTGGTTAATTGCTCAGAAAAATCAGGATCACCGGTTTGGAAGGTTTCCGTCGTCAGAATCTCGACACCGCTTGCCTCAAGTGCTTCCCTTATCTCATCAGTGCTACTTGTGGAATAGGTATCCGCGGCATCATATATCAGTGCCACTTTTTCATAGCCAAGTTTCTCGTGAGTGATCATCACACCACTCGGATTCATTATATCTACAGCGAGACTGGCGCGGAAGATATAATCCCCAAGTGCGCTTAAACCGGCAGCAGAGGAGATGGAGCTAAAAGCGACTACACCATGCTCTTGCGCAATCGGAAAAGCCTCCTTGAGCTGTGTTGAAATACCGATCCCGACAATGGCAGGAACTCCTTGATTGACCAATCCCTGGACGGCGGCAACCGCGCCCTCTAAGGTGCTATGAGTGTCCATAGGGACGAAAGTGAGATTCGCATCGGTGAGCATATTGATCTCTTCTCGTGCCAATTCAAAGCCGCGTTGCATCGGGAGTCCATAGGGTTCGGCAAAGGGTCCGGTCAGTGCTGCTGCCATACCGATGGGAATTTCTGCATCCATCCTCTCAGGCATTGTCGTTTTGTCGTCAGGCACCATGGAAGCGATCTTTTCGCAACCCGAAAGCCCTACAATCAAAGCGACAACTGCCAAAGCAAACGTGAATGCTATGATTCTTCTTATATTCATGTTGAATCTCTTTTATCGTAAGATAGTATGAGTTTGAAAGAAGTTTAGAAATTAGAAGGGAGATGTAAATGTTTTACCTCTTGAAGTTAGAGCAGTTTCAGGGTAGGCTTCTTCCGCGGATGCGTGTAACGGAACAAAAGAGCAGAGTGAGGCCCTATAAGTTTAAGTATCCGTTCCACCATAGATTAAGCATCCTCTGGATACATTTCCTCAATTGCATTCGCGTATCGCTCGATAATAACGTTTCGCTTCAGCTTCAGCGTCGGAGTCATCTCATCTGCTTCTTGAGAAAATTCCTTATCAAGAAGTGTGAACCGTCGCACCTGTTCAAAATCCGAGAAGTCGGTTAAACGGCTCCGGATTTCGCTTTGAATGAGTTGTCGCACCTCGCGCGTCTCAAGCATCGTTGCTATATCATCTGTGACGACATCGTTCTCGGTTGCCCACGCCTTAAGTGCGTCAAAATTAGGAACGATCAGTGCCGCGAGATTCTTACGTTCATTGCCAACTAACATAATTTGATCGATATAGGGACTTTGCACCAACTCGCTCTCTATCGGTTGTGGTGCAACGTTCTTACCGTTGGAGAGTACAATGATGTTCTTCTTCCGATCGGTGATCTTGACGAAGCCGTCCCCATCAATGATGCCAATGTCGCCCGTGTGGAACCAACCCTCCCCATCGATAACCTCTGCTGTTGCGGATTCGTTATTAAAGTAGCCCTTCATGACATGTGGGCCGCGGGTTAAAATCTCACCATCTTCAGCGATTTGCACCTCCACCCCGGGGACAGGCACACCAACGGTTCCGAACTTCCATTGCCCTGGATGGTTCATACTGATGACAGGCGAGGTTTCCGTTAAGCCGTAGCCTTCCAGAATCAGTATGCCCGCCGCGTGGAAAAATTCGGCGATCGATTGTGGTAACGCCGCACCACCAGAAACAAAAAAACGTAGCCGTCCCCCTGTCGCTGCCTTCAATTTTGCGAAAACCAGTTTGTCCGCTATGTTCTGTTGTAATTGCAAAGTTGCGGACGGTTTCTTTCCCTTTTGAATTGCTGAACTGACAGATGAACCGATGGAGACACCCCAATGGAAAATCTTCTGTTTGATAGGCGAACCTTCCTGCACGGCACGCAGAATTCTGTCGTGCATGGTTTCATAGAGTCTTGGAACACTGAGCATCACCGTTGGAGCGACCTCTCGCATATTCTGTGCGACTGTGAATGTGCTTTCCGCGTATGCCACTTTTGAGCCAGAGAACAGGGGCACGTAATGCCCGCCGAGCCGTTCAAATACATGGGATAAGGGTAGGAATGACAACAACACATCTGTATCACTGACTTCTATAAGCGATTTGCACGCCTGCAAATTTGAAATGAAATTCGCATGTGTCAGCATGACCCCCTTCGGATCTCCAGTTGTTCCTGAAGTATAGATAATCGTTGCGATGTCGTCTTCGTTCGCGGCGGTATCTGTTTCCTGTCCCTCCAGTTCACAGACCGCCTCAAATTGGATAACACCGTCTGGGGGTTCACCTTCAATCTGGTCAAAGATAATTATCTGTTCAAGTGTCGGCACCTCGTCTCGAACAGCGATTACCTTCTCCAATTGTCTACTTGTGGAAACGCAGATAATTTTTGACCCGGAATCTTTCAGAATGTAACCGACCTGTGCCGCGGTCAGTGTTGAGAACATCGGGACGGTTACCGCACCAGTTTTGAGGCTCCCAAAATCTGTGATTGCCCATTCGGGACGGTTCTCAGAGAGAAGTGCGACCCGATCGCCCTTTTGCGCCCCTAAAGCATTTAACCCTTTACGAAAAGCATCCACGGATTTTCCAAGTTCAGTGTAAGAGATGTCTTGATAGGTGCCACCTTTCGGTTTATGTGCCAATGCCGGTCTACTACCGTAGTGCTCGATTGCGTGTTCTAACATAGATATGAGTGTCATAAGAGTCCCTTTCCTGCTGTCATTTGTCCTTATCCTAACATACGGACTGGCGGAAGTCAAGTTAATCGTTTCTCTGACGGATACGAATCCTGACATCCTTTCCGCTCATAAATTTTCATAGAAATCTCCTGTAGAAACAGGTCAGGATTCAGTGAAAACGGGAGTTTTCAGTCTCTTTTGAGAACTATCGCTTTCCGAGTTTTGCTATGGAGTCTCATGAAATTAACATCTTTTATATCGCTTATAGTGAACTGACGACTGACTACTAAAAACCGATAACTATTCTTCTGGCGACGCAAACGAAATTCTACCGAAACGTGTTTTTTGTTGCATTCGTGTTGCAAATTGTGCTAAACTATTGGAAATTACCGCAGTAGACCGCAATTTAAATGGGATCTGAATAAATATTCGTAAAATTGTGGGGAATGTGGTAGACTCTATCGTAAAGTCATCCGTTGCTGTCTGAGGAGACGTTCGAATGTACGATAAGAAGAATCGTAAAATTGATGGTCTAGGTCCCGATGAGAACGACCTGTTTATTGAAGATGACGAGGAACTCACTCCCGAAGAGGAAGCAATGAGTTCCGGCTATTCGTTGCAGTTAATTCACCATATTATTGCCGAGACTCCAGTAGATGATCGGCGCCGTCGTTGGCTCATGGAACTCCGTCGCTCTATTCTTAACGACGAAGGTGAATTTCAGGAGAGGGTACGCTCGATTCAGCAGGAGGCACTCCGTATTCACGCGGAGATGGAAGAGCAGATTGAGAAACTCACCGCACCCGCGAATCGGATTGGCACCTTACTCGGATTGCCCAAAGAGGACATCGCCCGTGTCATCGTTGGTGGTTCCGAATACTATGCGAACATTGATCCTGAATTTGAGGGATCCGACCTTAAAAAAGGGTTTAGTGTCCTATTGAACGATGCTTTTGTTGTTGTCGGTGAACTCGGATACAGCGATGCGGGTCCTATTGCAAAGATAGCTGATCTCATGCCAGATGGACGGCTCCGTATCGGTCAAGAGCCGAATGCCCAATCCACCATCCTTGAACGCTCCACAGACCTCGTAGATGCGAAATTGAAGCCCGGTGATGAGGTTCGGATTGATTCCAACTTCCGTGTTGCCGTTGAACATATTGCTGCGAAAGAGACAGATGTTTACGCACTTGAGGCGGTACCGAATATACCGTGGTCCAAGGTCGGTGGGCTTGAGGATACTATCCAACGCATTAAGGACACAATTGAACTCCCGATCCTACATCCTAAACTTTTTGAACGGTTCCAATATAGCGCGCCGAAAGGTTTCCTGCTCCACGGCCCTCCAGGATGTGGGAAAACACTCATTGGTAAGGCGACCGCCTACAACTTAACCCAGCGACTCCGAAGGGAAAGCGGCGAAGATGTTGAAGGGTGTTTCCTACATATCAAGGGACCTGAGATTCTTAACATGTGGCTCGGTGAATCTGAACGGAAGGTGCGAGAGATTTTTCAGATCGCCCGTGAGAAAAAAGAAGATGGGAAGTTGGCATTTGTTTTTATAGATGAAGCCGAGTCTATATTGGGTACACGGCGTGCCCTCAGATCCCACAGTATCTCGAACACACTTGTCCCGATGTTTTGTGCCGAGATGGACGGCATTGAATCTCTGCAGGATGTGGTTATTATCTTGGCGACAAACCGTCCTGACCTGATTGACCCTGCCATTTTACGCCCGGGGCGCATTGATAGGAAAATCAAAGTAACACGTCCAGATGCAGCGGCTGCGAAGGATATTTTTCGTATCTATCTTACCCCTGAGTTACCCATCGCTTCACTCCTTGATCAGGAGAGCGATACTCAAACAGCAGAAGGTGAAACACCCCCCGAAGTTATCCCGGCCGAGAAAGCTGTTGCAGATCTTATCGCACAGACGGTTGATGAGATGTTCCGTGAAGACGAAGACAACCGATTCCTCGAAGTTTCTCTCAGGAGTGGAAGACGTGATATCCTCTATAAGGGACATCTCTGCAGCGGTGCAATTATTGAGTCGATTGTCCAGCGCGCGAAAGAGTCCGCACTCAAACGTGCGATTCAGAACCCCGAGAAAGAGAGCGGTATCACCCGTGCCGACCTGTTAGACGCACTCGCCGCAGAGTATAGCGAAAGCGAAATCTTCCCGCCAACCGAGGCGACAGAAGACTGGCTCAAGCTCCTTGATTACGATCCAGCGAATGTCGTCAAAGTTACGCCTATCAAGGCTGAAAAACAGGAGCGACGCAAAGCCTCCGGATCGCGCGTTATTTAGGCTTTTTAATTATCCCTTGCAGGAGAACAACGTAGATTCAAACTTTGACGTGCCTTTCTTAAACCTGAAAAAAACGCCCAAGCAAACCCTCCACTCCGTTACTAGCTATGGTTTTGATGGTATATCGTGCAAATTCTTATAAGAGTTGTAGACTCACCAGAAACTTGCGTGTAGTGTAACGAAGCGCAGTCCAAAGGCTCATAATTCAAAAAATGGAAAGACTTTTTGGAATCGAAACTGAATACGGAATAACCCTCGAAAATGAAGCACACATTGATGCTGTCAAACAGTCAATTGAGTTAATAAAAAGTTACCGACAAGAAGATTTTCGACCTGTGTGGGACTACCGTGGCGAGGATCCATTTCGGGATGAACGCGGCTTTCGAGCCAGCACACTTTCCAATCATCCTGATGAGAAAGAAGAGGAGAAACGCGACCGGAAACGCAATATTAAAGAACGACTCTCTTTTGCTGAGATCAAGAGCGATCACATTCTTGCCAACGGTGCGCGGCTCTACAACGACCACGCGCACCCAGAGTATTCAACACCTGAATGCAGCAGTCTCTTTGACCTTGTCGCACACGATAAAGCCGGTGAACGCATCCTTCAACGGTGTGCTGAAACACGCAGCCAGAAACTCGGAAAACGGGTGCTTTTATACAAAAATAATACCGATTTCCATGGGCATAGTTACGGGTGCCACGATAACTATCTGATGGCGCGCGAAGTCCCGTTTGAAACGCTCAAGCAAGGTATTATGCCGTTCTTTATCACACGCCAGATCTTCGCAGGCTCAGGAAAAGTCGGCATTGAAACAGAAGCCGGACTCGCAACCCCAGGACACTACCAATTATCCCAACGATCCGATTTCTTTCACGTCGAGGCGAGTGTGGATACGATGCACAATCGTCCTATCGTCAATACGCGGGATGAGCCGCACGCTGATGCATCCAAATACCGTAGGTTGCACGGCATCGCTGGGGATGCAAATATGTCCGAATACGCGACAGCACTCAAAGCCGGTACGACGGCACTCGTGATTACCTTGATTGAACAGCGGAGGATTCCAGAAAGTTTGGCACTCGTTAACCCAATTGATACCATCAAAACTGTATCGCATGACCAGACGTACCGTTGGATGGTGATGACGGCAGAAGGGAAAACGATGTCTGCTATCGACCATCAACGTGAGTACCTTGCACTCGCACAGAAGCATCTCAGTGAAGTTGTAGGCTTTGAAACCGACTGGGTGCTCACCGAGTGGGAGGATACCCTTAACGCACTTGAAACCGATCCAATGTCGCTCACTGACCGACTTGATTGGGTCGCAAAG
Organism: Candidatus Poribacteria bacterium; assembly: GCA_007571305.1. Taxonomy (GTDB): domain Bacteria; phylum Poribacteria; class WGA-4E; order WGA-4E; family WGA-3G; genus WGA-3G. The sequence goes on from RKRR01000044.1 coordinate 11,863, forward strand.
AAATGGTTGCTTGAAACGTTTATTGAGGAAGAGGGAGTCGCCTGGGATGACCCGTGGCTCCAAAGTTTGGATTTAGAATATCACAATATCGATCTCGATGAAGGGCTATACTATGGGATTCCGATGCGGCGTGTCGTCACAGATGAACAGATTGATGCTGCGCTCCATAATCCGCCTGCCGATACACGGGCATATTTCCGAGGGCGCGCGGTAGATCGGTTCAGTCGTTCTATAAAGGCTATTCAGTGGGATAGTATTACCTTCACTGTAAACGGACGCACTCGCGAAGTCAATCTAAATGCCCTCGCGGATGCAGCGATCGCACGTCAATATAACGAAGCACTCGATCAATCCCCGACCGTTGAGACGCTCATTGAAAAATTGCATCTATAAAAAAAGGAGATACAGAATGACAGCCAAGATGATTGCTCAACTTGAACGGAAGCAAAGGGATACCAAGCCCATCGGCCCCGGTGATGGCGATGGCGATAATGAGGGACCCAAACGACAGAAAGTCAGTCGGCCCGATACGCAAGAACTCCTCAAACGGATGCGTCGTGTTGACAAAGATCAGTCCAGACGTTACCGCCAGAGAACTGGGGAGTAATAAACGCTTTTTTAATAATTCGCAAAGCGTTAGATCAAGCGATGGGTTCCCTAAGGATTTTCGGATTAAGATTCGCCTGCGCCGTTGTTGCAGGCTGCTATCTTTTGGGAAAAAAGTCCATTGCAAGCTCGTAGAAAAATAAAGAGATTTTGCTTCGGTGTTTTTTCAGATTTAAGAAACGCGCGTGAAGGATTCAAATTCACGGCGTTTCTCCGCAAGGTATAATTAAAAACGGAAAATTTGTGATGCAGGGATTCATGAACCATAAAGGTGACTTCCTAAACCTTTTAAAACAGAAAAACTATCCCTTGAAAATAGAGTTACCATCGGAAACGAGGCAGCACGGTGCTGATATTGAGATAGCACACAGCACGACTGTTGTTGCTGTTCGTTACCGAGATGGAGTCATGATCGCGGGGGATCGGCGCGCTACCGCTGGTACTTCTGTTATCTATGATCGAGCGGAGAAGGTTTTGCAAATTGATAGGCATTCTGTGCTCGCTATTTCAGGTTCACCCGCGATTGCGTACGAAATTGCCAGGATCTTGGAGCACTCGTTTCAATACTTTCGCCGCAGCCAGCTCCAAGAGTTGAGTCTTGAAGGCAAGCTCCGAATGCTATCGCGGCTCATCCGGGAGAATCTGCCGATGGCACTTCAAGGTATCGGAGGTGTTATCCCGATCTTTGCACTCTACGATTTGAATGCCGCTGATGACAAGAATGGCGGGAAGATTTTCTTCTATGATGCACTCGGTGCACACTTTGAAAACGTAAATTTTGCCACGACCGGTTCTGGCTCCATCTGGATTCGCGGTGTTTTACGTTACCTCTCTCGATTTGGGGACACCCCTTTGCAAGAGATGGATGCACGACAGGCAACCGTCACTATCTTACGCCTCTTGGACACCGCAAGCGAGTACGATGCCGCGACAAGCGGTTATAATGCACGTGCACAAATTTTTCCAAATGTTAAAACTGTGACACGCACGGGTGTTGAAGATATTGCCGACGATGAATTAGAGCAGTGTTACGCTGAGGCGCAATCAGATGCAGAGGGATAGCCGTCAGTGTATGAGTTGTAAGTGCCCAATCTTCTAAATACACATCTAAATACACAATTGATAGTCTGTAATGAAATGGAAGGCAGATTTAAGAGAACACCTTAGAGTGCCAAGCCACGTCTTTTAACCGCTAAGGAATAACGAAAATATGAGAGATGAGCCGTATCGTTGGATAGAAGCGATTCAGGACCGACGAGATTATATTGAAGACCAGCTCCGGGTCGGTAGCCCTGTTGTAGGACTTGCTTATGATGAAGGCATGGTGCTACTCACTATTGGTAGAGGACAACGCAAAATTTTTGAGGTTCATGACCGAATCGCGCTCTCCGCAATCGGACATCCCGCCGATATTGAACGTCTTCGAATGCTTGTTACCGACACTGCCAGCGTCCAAGGTTTTCAAAATGCCACCGAAGATGTAAATCTACACCGACTCACGAATTTCGTCTTGGCACATACCTTCAAACAAGCTTTTGAGTCCATTGTCGGTGAAGCGTATATTATTAAAATGTTGCTCGCCGAACTCGGCAGCACGGGTGATAAAAACCGTTTTACCTGTATCAACTATGACGGTAATGTCCGAACAGATACGACTTCCACTGTTATCGGCGGTACAGAAGCCATCGAGACGGGAATGCAAAACTATCTCGCTACTGCTTCTACAGGGATCGATAGAGATTTAACTGCTGCACTCCAGTTGGGTTTAGAAACGTGGGCAGTTGGTAAGGAATTGAGTTCACGGGAACCGGAGGAGGCTGAATCGGAGGAGACCCAGATAGATACTACACAGATGCACGAAATTATTAATGTTGCACGGGAAGACGGTGAGGTTGAAGCAGGCGTTTTGGAGACGACCCAGCGCGGAGCAAGTAAATTTCGTCTGCTTACTTCTCAAGAAATTGAAACAGCCCTCCCATAATTTCTCTTTTTTTTTTCTATTGTGCAAGCCCGTAATAAAATGAAAGGGTTCGCAAATCAAGGCTGAATGCTCGCGTGGCATTCAGCGGGGTGTTTCTTCAGATATTGAGCGAAAACCTTCAAGCTCCAAATCCCGTCGTTCCTCCGCAGGTACATTAAAAATGAAAAAAAGAATTTTTGGGATCGAAACTGAATTCGGATGCATGACAGATGCCGAGCGGATTCGTGGGACCTCTGAGGGGGTTGCGGCACGCGTACGCGATTATGTCTTCGATGTATTGGAACTCGGTCTTCGGGACATTCACTACCGAGACTGGGGCGAACCCCCAGGTAACGGCGGATTCCTATTCAATGGTGGTCGTCTCTACATTGATATGGGGCATTTGGAGTACGCGACCCCCGAATGTGGCACACTCTTTGACCTTATCGCTTACGATAAAGCCATTGAACAGGTCATCAACGGTATCCTTACGGATACTGGGTTGCCGACAGCTTTCTTCAAAAACAATATTGATCATTTTACGGGTGCGACCTTTGGATGTCATGAAAACTTCCAAATCAGTCGAGACGTTCCCTTTTACCGTATTGTCATCCCGACGCTTATGCCTTTCTTCGTTACACGCCAGATTTACGCAGGGGCGGGTAGAGTAGGGGCTTATGATGAAATGATTGAATTCGGTGATTTTCAAGATGAACTTGGCGAACAACAGTACTATCAGATTTCACAACGTGCTGATCACATCGTCACCGAGATTTACGAATGGATCCAGTTCAGTCGCGCAATCATCAATACACGGGACGAGCCCCTCAGTGATTACACGAAATACCGTCGTCTCCATCTGCTTGTTGGCGATTCCAATATGTCGGAGTACGCAACCGCTTTGAAGGTAGGCACTACCGCACTTTTGCTTTCTGCTATTGAAACATTCCACGCGATGCATGGCGAAAAATTGCCGCTCCCAGGTTTTGAACTCGCTGATCCGGTCTACGCGATTCGACATATCTCACGTGATAATACCTTCACGTGGCGCGTTGAACTGAAATCTGGAAAAACTATCTCTGCTGTTGATTTGCAGAGGGAGTATCTTAACTTCGTTCATGCTTTGATTACCGAACGGGACGAAGAGACCGAGTGGGTACTTGCGGCGTGGGAGTCTATCCTTGATGAACTCGAAGATGATTGGATAAATGTTATTGATCGCGTCGATTGGGCGGCAAAAAAATGGCTGCTGGAAGCTTTCATTGATGAAGAGAAATTAGATTGGGAAGATCCTTGGATTAAAAGTCAAGATTTGGAATACCATAACATCCATACTGAGAGTGGACTCTACTACGCACTTCAGGAACAAGGACAGGTGCAAAGGGTTGTCACCGATGAACATATTCAGCACGCCGTAGACAACGCACCGCAAGATACCCGTGCCAAGGTTCGGTCGTTCCTAATGCGTACGCTCACGCAAAACCGAATGCCTTGTATTGTTGATTGGCATCAAATATATGCTGGACACACGGAATATTTTGAGATGAAAGAACCCTTTGACACCAACATCACGAAGGCGCAAAGATGGATGAAAAGGCTACGGAAGCGACCCGTACGAACTTGACTTTTTAACGATGGGTTCTTGGGCTGCCCTCTATTCTTGGCGCAAGCCTCTATAGAAAACCTGCGGGACAATAGGCAGGTTTCCGGTTAATTCTGTGCTGGATTTGGGAATTTGCACGTTTTTCGTATCCTTGCGAAGACTTACATTTTGGCACCCCGCTGCTCGTCTTATGAGCCGCTGCTGCAGTGCCCAACTCCACCCTCTCATTAAGGAGGAAAAGGACCATGGCAAAAGACAGATGCGTACAGGCAGATTGTGAGGGATTTTACCGCCGAGATTTTCTCAAAGCCGGTGCCCTCGGTTTGTTCGGCCTCAGCCTCACAGACCTGTTCCGACTCAAAGCACACGGTGCGCCCACATTTCAGGGCAAGGAAACCGCTACCTCCGTTATTCTCGTTTGGTTAGGAGGCGGTCCAAGCCACCTTGATATGTGGGATCTCAAGCCGGATGCCCCTGAAGAAATTCGTGGGCTTTTCAAACCGATATCGACAAACGTTACCGGTATTCAGATTAGCGAGCATCTCCCGAGACTCGCACAACAGACCGATAAACTCTGCATTATCCGATCGATGACCTCGCCAGAGGCGGCGCATGAACGTGGAACGCACTATATGATGACAGGTTATCAACCCTTACCGGGTTTCGCTGTCCCAGGGTATGGTGCTGTTGTCTCCAAACTCAAAGAACAGCGGAGTGCCCTACCTCCCTATATTGCTGTGCCTGCCCCGGTTGCTTATGGAGGCGGTGGATTTTTAGGCGCGTCGCTTGCACCTTTCTCGCCCGGCGGAAACCCGGCAAGCAAAAACTTCAAAGTGCGGGATTTAGAACCTCCGAAGGAGGTTTCCTTTGAACGCATTGAACGCCGGCGTTCATTACGCCAAGCCGTCGATGCCGCTTTTAAGAAATATGAGACAGGCAATCCCGCTGCTGAAGCAGTTGATAATTTCTATACCTCCGCTTACGACCTGATGAGTTCCACTGATGCCCGTGCTGCGTTTGATCTTAGCAAAGAATCCGGCAAAACGCGCGATGTGTATCAACGGAATACCTTCGGACAGAGTTGCCTCCTTGCCAGAAGACTCGTTGAAGCGGGGGTTAACTTCGTTACTGTCAGTAATGGTGGATGGGACAATCACAACAACATCTTTTCGTCGTTACCGGGGAAGCTCAATGCTTTTGATCGGACGGTGGCTGCCTTAATAGAAGACTTGAGTGATAGAGGATTGTTGGAAACAACCCTCGTTTTGGCTATGGGTGAATTTGGAAGAACCCCGGTCATTAACCGCGACGGCGGACGCGATCACCATTCTCGTGTTTTCTCGATGATGTTAGCTGGCGGCGGAGTCCAAGGTGGGCAAGTCATTGGTGCTTCAGATCCGCTTGGTATGGAACCCGCAGAGACTCCAGTACGCCCGGAAGATTTGTCAGCAACGCTCTATCGATGCCTCGGTATTGATTATAATCAGCATCTGGAATCCCCGGATGGCGTTCGCATTGTTCTTTCGCGTGGCGGCAAACCCATTCGCGAGGTTTTCGCGTAATCAGCAGTTGGAAGAATCGCTATCAGGACGGTTTGCTATGCAGACCTTTTGATTATCGGTAACAAGTGGTTTTCGTTAAACAGAGTGCCCTTTAACCGACAGCCGACACCCTTTCTTCTGAAAACGGAAAAATTGACACGAGCCCCAATAATTAAAAAAATGGGCAAAAGACTTCACAATGTAGGGACACTGTTGGCAGCGTCCTATATTATCTTTGTAACGTCCCTCTGTTTTGCAGCAGCTCCTCTTTCCCCGATATGGTCCCTTGAATTTAGTCCCGATGGCAAGACACTTGCTGTCGGGAAATATCAGTGGGTTGAAATCTGGGATCTGGAAACGCAGCGCGTCATGTACACGTATGAACCGCATGCCGGTGAGGTGCGAAGTCTCACATTTTCTTCAGATGGCGGGGCACTCTATACAAGCAGTGGTCTCGCTTCTCGGAACGGCGAAATACGCGTTTGGGATGTCTCCTCTGAAGAACTCATTAAAAGTTTCGAGATTCACGGTGATACGATTGAATCCATCTCACTGAGTCCCCGTAACACAACGCTGATTACTGCGAGTATGGATGAGTATAGTGCTGTTATCGACTTAACACGGCTCGATGATCCTGACTTTTCGATAGATACACAAGTATCCAAATGGCTCACCCAGCATGTTGGGAGGGTCCTCTGCACTTTGTATCATCCAGAGGGTACTTACTTTGTCACGGGTAGCAAAGATAAAACCATAAAAGTATGGAGTCCGAGCAGTCTTTCCGTCTTGGTGAACTTGGATGCCAACGATGATGCTGTCTATAGTCTCGCGTATTCAGCCGATGAAGATGTAATTGTCTCTGGTTCTGCCGATCATACTGTGAGAACGTGGCGTGTTACACCCGCAAGAGGTGCTGTGGGGCGAAATTCGCTGGAGATGACTGGAGCACTCGTTCGTGAATACAATGGGCATCAAGGGGCCGTCTATAGTGTTGATTCTGGGTTCATCCCGCTAGGATCCGCAAATAACCCGATGACACTGATTGCATCCGGTAGCGCAGATACTTCCGTAATTATCTGGAGTCTCCGATCCGGCAACCGCTATGAGACTTTCGATGAGTCAACGGATGCTGTCTACGCTGTCCGATTCAGCCCAGATGGTGAATTTGTCGCCGCGGGTGGTAGAGACGGCAAAGTCCGACTCTGGAATCTCCGTAAACGTGCCCTAACCCACGAATTCTAAGAAATAGTCATCGGCGGTCAGTAAGCTCAATGGCGGCTGCGAGCGTTCACGTCTGTCATAAATCTTCTGGCTGAAAGTCGACAACCGAGAACCGATAGTTATTTTGGGGAGGTTCACAGTGCTAACCAATACAAGATCATTTTTGGCTAAGCGGTATCACCTCAAGAACATAACCCAGACCCTTTTCAGGGTACTTTTCCTTTTTATCAGTGTCCCTATCTTTGCACAAGGTGTTCCACGGCTGAATTCACTGTTTCCCGCAGGTGGACAGCTCGGAACGACTATCGAGATTGCAATCCAAGGCTCCGATTTAGAAGGAGCACACACCCTTATCATTGAAGGTGAACCCGGCATCACCGCCCAACTCCATCCTGGTGGTGGCCCGGTTGATGACACATATAAACCCGTCTTTGAGGCGAATTGTGGGCAATGTCACGAACTCCGATCACCAAATAACCGATCAATGACACCAGCGCAGTGGGAAACCACTGTCCAACGGATGGTTACGGAGAAAGGTGCGGAGATCGATACAGAGGCACAGTCCCAAATTATCGCTTATCTGATGTCGGCGGCGAGAGCCAGTGGTGGGTTAACCGCTGAGTTGTCAATTGCATCGGATGCCCCTATCGGGATGCGCGAAATTCGGATCGTCGGTAAGCACGGCACCTCCACAGCGTGGCCCTTTGAGGTTAGTCAGACCCCTGATGTCCTTGAAACAGAGTCGAATAACACGCCAGAGACCGCTACCATTATTGAATTACCGAGTCTCATTAACGGACTAATTAATCCGGGTGGAGATGAAGATTATTACGTTTTTCAAGGCGAGAAGGGACAACGGTGTGTGTTCAGTGTCAACGCGTATCGTCTCAACAACATTAGCCAGCAATTCTTCAATCCTACCCTTTCTCTTTTCGATGCAAAGGGGGTTGAATTAGCACGTAGTAACGGATTCTACAGTTTAGATCCACTTCTTGATGTTACACTTCCGGCCGACGCGTTTTATGTGTTGCGCATCCGAGATCTGTTGCATCGCGGCAACCCGGATTCTGTTTATCGTTTAACAGGCGGTGTCCTGCCTTACAATACTTATCTTTTTCCTGCCGGTGGCACGCTCCCTAATGGAGATCATTTATCCAAAGAGGATACTGAACACTTCTATGGACCACCCACGCCTCCGGAAGCAAATATCGTTCAGTGTATTATTGGAGGCGAGAATCTACTCCAAACCGAGTGGCAGGTTGAATTGGCTCTAGATGAACAACCAGGACTCAAACAGATTCGTACGCCTTACGGTATTTTCCCCTTCGTCATCAACGCACACCCGGAAGCAGTCGAAGAAGATGTAACTATTCAATCCATATCAGATGAAACGGTTGCTCGGGAAATCGCACCCCAACTTAGTGAGGCTGAGATCCTGTTTCAAGCGAAATGTACTGTGTGTCATGAACTCCGTTCACCGAGCAATCGCGCACTCTCTGCCGAGGAATGGGAACGCACCGTTACACGCATGTCGAACAAAGAAAACGCCAACATTACACCAACCGAGCGAGACCGTATCATCACTTTCGTTGCCCAAGAAGCAGGACGTTTGGCGAGACTCGTCGCCCGCCAACTTGAACACGCACAGCATCTCACAAACCCGGGAGCACTCAGCGGACGCATCTCTGAACCCGGCGAGGTAGACTACTATCGATTTACCATTTCAGAAGGAACAAGTCTCGGTCCGTGGTGGGTAATCTTTCCGTTTGATAATATTGACGAAAAGGGATTTGATACCGTCTATCCGCCTGAGATTGAGATAGATTTCAATAAAGAATACACCGGCAAAGATGGACGGAAGGTCGGATGGTATAAAACCGAGAGTAGGGGCGAGAATGTCTTCTCAAATGTCCCAGAAGATGATGTCACTGGCTATGCCTTAACCTATCTCGAATCTGACCGCGACCAGAACTACCTCTTATCGCTCGGTTCTGATGATACGATCAAGATATGGGTGAACGACGAACTTGTTTTTAGTAAATACGTTCACCGACCGCTCCGCCGTGCTGATGATATTATCCAGTTGCCAGTCTCTAAGGGCAGAAACAAGATTCTGGTTAAGGTTACCAATGGATACGGACCCTGGGGATTTTTCGCAGATATAGGCGGTTATTCGTTGACTGTCTCTGCAGAACGTCTCAATTCTCCGCTCAGTCCCTCACTCACCTTACTCAATGCCCGCGGCGAGGTGTTAGCAAATAATGCCGGAGTTGGGGGGAGACGCAACGCCATCATTGATTACAGTTTCGCTGAACCGGGTGTCTACGCTGTTCGCATCGAGGACATCGCTGGCAATGGGGGACCAGGGTACGTCTACCATTTGGATGCACGGCCGACAACCCCGGATTTCGCTATCTCCGTAACCCCTGATAACCCGAATATCGGGCGTGGTGGAACCGTCCTATTGGAGGTGATCCTGCAACGCCGCGTCGGTTTTACAGAGTCGATACGACTTTCCGTTGAAAACTTACCTCCTGACATTACTGCCAGTAAAAGCGCAATTCTCTCCGGTACAGGTGTAACACAGGGATACATAACCCTCACTGCTATGCCCGATGCTGAGTTGACGCATCGTGTTGTTCAGGTTGTTGGTGCGGTTACGACCGCCACTGGCACTGAATACCGTCGAGCTGCGATACCCGTTGAAGTCTATCGCATTCAAAACAATGATCAGACTGTGCAACGGAAAAACGTTGTGGTCAGCGTTACGGAGACTGCCTCTATTATAGTGTCGACAGAGCTGGAGGAGATCGTAGTAACCCCAGACACGCCGATTGATATACCCGTCAAGATTGAACGACAAAGCGGCAATAGACAGAATCTGAATCTAACTGCTGTCGGTCTACCTTTTGGCGTGCGGCTCCAACGGCGAACAACTGTCCTCCGAGGGCATGAGACTGAGGTCACCTTGAGGCTTATGCCGAATATTGTTACTGCAGGCACTACCTTCAATCAGTTGCGCCGTAACCCTTTCATCGGCACACAGCAGACGCTCCCGTATACTGTTGTCATCAACGCCTCGGTCGGTAGAAGAATTGTGGCAAGCAGTTCTGCCCTCAAACTCTGGCTTGGAAGCCCCAGAAATTCGGATCAAAATGCGACACTGGGCGGAAATTAGACTTTATGGTAAAGAGGAGATTCTATGAAGACTTTGAAAACTTTACTCGGATTTCTTACTCTCATCGTCTTGCTATCCGGCTGCGGTGCGCGGCACGTCAATGAGCCTCTCCAAAGTCCAACACCGATTCATGATAAACAAGAGTCCTCGGATGTTGTCTTCGTTAACCCTCTCACGGATGACCCAGACAACCCAAGTCCGCATAACCCTATAATCAAAAAGTTCGGAGATGTTCCTGAAGCCCGCACCTATCTCCGATTGAAGCAAAAACTTGGACGCGGTGTCGGCCTGAACATTGATGAGGCGATAGAACTCTATACCGCAGAAGTCCATCTCTATCCCACCCCTGCCGCAACGGAAATACTAAAGGAGCTGAAAGCGGACAAAAAACGATACGAAAGATTGGGAATCCCAGTGCGTAGGCATTTACCCTCCTACATCCTTGATGCTGTAGTTGATGTCAGTAATGAGCTCCTCCAAAACCCAACATCTGTCCCTGATAAACAGGAGTCTTTAAATTTTGTCCTTGTTAACCCTTTCACGGATGATCCAGACAATCCGAGTCCACACAATCCCTTGATTAAAAGGTTCGGAGATATTCCTGAAGTCCGCACCTATATCCGACTTAATCAAAAACTTGGACGCGGTGTCGGCCTGAACATTGATGAGGCAATAGAACTTTATACAGCAGAAGCCCATCTCTATCCATCTCTTGAAGCAAAGGCAAGGTTGAAATCATGGAAAAAGGACAGAGAGCGATACGAAAGACTGGGCATCTTAACAGATGAACCTGTGATGGGGTGGAACACTAAATCCGATACGGATGCTGAAGTGTCAGAAGCAAACTAACGAAAAAATCATAAATTCTATATCCCCTTGCAAAATAAGTTTGACATTTACTGTTTTTTGTAGTATACTTAACTCCGTTGGAAAGAAAATTGACATTTATCGCTTTTTAGCGTATACTACATGCTGTTCTTTGGGGGTGTAGCTCAGTTGGGAGAGCATCTGGTTTGCAACCAGAAGGTCAGCGGTTCAAATCCGCTCATCTCCATCCGCGTTGGTTGTCTTCAGGAAAGACACAATTGCCTTGAGTACGAGAGGGATAAGGTGGGCTGACCTGGAGACCGAGTTACAAATTCGGTTTTTATTGTAAAAAATAAACGATAATAGATCAAATTTCGCAAAAATTAGATTTTTTTGAAAAATAAATTTGACAAAGTTAATTTTCTGTGGTATACTACATACCATAGCGAACACGGAGTAGCTCAGTTAGGCGAGCATCTGCCATCAGTATGGTAGAAAACGGTTCGATCCCGTTCAACTCCATCGCCTATAATTGAATAGGCATTGTTCTTTGACAATTGTATATAGAGGGTAAATCGGTAGAAGAATAAGATTACTTATCAAGCTACTAAGGGCTTACGGTGGATGCCTTGGTGCCAGGAGACGATGAAGGGCGTGACAGGCTGCGATAAGCTTCGGGGAGCCGCTTAA
>RKRR01000112.1 GCA_007571305.1 Candidatus Poribacteria bacterium
GATGTTGGCACGTCAAATTGTTGCCAAATACTATATCTCTGGATTTTCACAGTATATTTTTAATTCCGTAAATCAAAAGCAGTTTTCACTGTCCCTGTCTTGCCTGTATTCAACGCAGTCTGGATAGCACGTTTGTAGTCTCGCAGCGGAAAAAGCCTACTTACCAATGGACGTAAATGCGTTTCCATCTTTTGGAGAAGACGCATACCGAGTGTGAAGGTATGCATCTGTTCTTCATTGTGGGTTTCAAGTCCATACGTATAGGCACCAGTTACGCGTAGTTGCTTGTACCAGATCGAAGTCCAGTCAACGTTTTTAGGAATTCCCGGCATACCAACTAAGATGACCTCTCCTCCTGAGCGAGTGAAACGGAGCGCGTCGTCTATTGTGACGCTGGAGCCGATACAGTCGAAGGTAACGTCCACACCACCAATTAATATTTGTTGCCCTAGTTCGGGTTGATGTGATGTTGCTCCTGTTAATTCACAAAACGCTGCATATCTATCGCCGTTCGGTGATAGGATGTCATCTGCTCCGAGTTCGCGTACCAACTGCTGTTGATGTGGATATTTCGCGAAGCTAATGATTCGGTTTCGATGTCCGAGGACCCGAAGTGCCGCAACGGTGAGCAATCCGATAGTACCACCACCGATTACGCAGATAGTTGCTGTGCTGTTAAGCGAAAAATTCAGAACCCCGTGTAATGCGCAGGCGAAAGGTTCGAGGAGCACCGCGGCTTCGTCCGAAATATCGTCAGGAACGAGATGTAATTGCGACTGATGTGCAAGAACATATTGACTCCATCCGCCCCCTGTATCTCGGCAATAGCCCGTTTGAACCCCTTCAGAGATGTCTCCTTTTGTAATGTTTTCACAGTTGGCGAAACGTTGGTTTCGGCATTGATAACACGATGGCGAAATCCCTCTCACTGGACAAGAGAGTGCTGGTTCGATCACCACCCGTGTGCCGACAGGAAAATCTTCCACTGCCGTGCCTATTTCCGCCACTTCACCGACAATTTCGTGCCCTAAGACAAAAGGTGTTGACGTGAACGGTGAAAAGTAAGGACTCCCTTTCGCAGTAATTGTCGCCAAATCGGAACCACAGATACCGCTGAGTCGGGTTCTAACTTTGACCCATTCAGGCGTTGGCAGTTGTGGCTCCGGTATATCAAGGAGGCGCGTGCAAGAGAATGGAGACGTATAAAGGCTTCGCCACCGTTTCCCAAGGTAGCGCATCGCGAGGTAACGCGGGATGCTTTTGGTGTATTGAATGGCTTCCACGGTGTTATTGTATCCCTATTGTGCTGATGTATCCGGTGAATCGCCTCCTTCGCGGATGATCTTTTTGCCCATCGATTCTTCAATTGCCTTCAGTAGTGTTTCTTTGCGTGCTTCAAAGAAATGCCTGAAGTCGTCACTACGGAGCGTATTGAAACAGATAAGATGTGAGGCGAGAATATCATTCATATTCACTTGATTTCTCTTTGCTTCATCTTGTATTTTGGATAAATACGCTGAAGGAGCGTCGCCTCCTATCATTCGATTTGTGTGTGCTGAAAGAGCAGATTTATTGATGATACTGTTGTAGACATTCTTTTTAATGTTCTGGTTTTTGCAAAGTTACGGGAAATAAATGACTGTGAGGCATTGGCGATAAGGCTCCGTATGTGTTCCTCCTGTCAGATCCAGTTACGCTAAAAATCCGGGAGTTGTATGCTTCCTGACCCTATAGTCGTCAGTAAGTTTTTAAGTTTTTGATCCCGGGTATGGAAATTGTTCATATTTACTTCTGAAATTCCTATTGTTTGATTCCTAATCACTCCCATCAAACGTCACGCGTCTGTAGACATGCTGCAAAGGTAATTCACACTTTATTGAGACAAGCGACACGATATCGTCAAGTACCTGAAATTGTGTCGGCAGCCACTTGGGCTCTTGGCGACGATAGCGCATCACCTGCACCTTGTCTTGTGAAATTAGAATGTATTCTTGCAAAGAATCAATTTGACGATAGTGCGTGAATTTTTCGTCTCTGTCATACACTTCAGTGGAGAGCGAAAGTACCTCTACAATGAGAGTCGGATTGAGGAGCGTATCAAAGACGTTATCCTCGGCGCGAGGTTCCTCGCAAACAACAATAATATCCGGATAGAAATAGGCTTCTGTCCGGATGACTTTCACGCGTAAATCACCTGTGATGACCTGACATTCTCCATCCATCAATTGGTTGTTAAGGTGGGTTGCTGTATCTAAAGTGATAAAATTATGTGCGAAACTGGCATCTGCCATTGCTAATGTCGCTCCGTTCACGTATTCGTTTTTAGTTGTCGCTTTACGTTCCAATTCAAGGTACGCTTCAGGAGTTAAGAGAGTTGGTGCTGCAATAGATGCCATCTGACTGCCTCCTTCTCCGGTATTTTCGTCTGGGCCAAGGCGAGATAAGAAAATCCCGCCTTCAAACAAATTGCTTAGGCATCTGCCTCACTTTGATAGTACTCCATCAAAATCTCAGCGACTTCAGGGCGCGCAATTTCCGGTGGCAGCGGTTCACCCGCTGCGAGAATCTCACGCTGTTTTGTGCCAGAGACGTTGAAGTAATCGTCACCACCGTGCGGGCAGTCGCGCATCATCACAATGTCGTTACACTTTTTGCACCAAACTGTGAAGTCGCCGCGGAAGATACCGATCTCTAAAGCATCTTCAGGAATTGTGTCGAAAATCTCTTGTGCCTCGAATGCGCCGTAGTAATCACCCGCCCCCGCGTGATCCCGTCCGACAATGAAGTGTGACGCGCCACAGTTCTGACGGAAAACGGCGTGGAGCAGTGCCTCTCGCGGTCCTGCATAGAGCATATCGAATCCATAGCCGGTGATAGAAACAGTATTTTCGGGGAAATAGTGTTGCACCATCGCACGGATAGAGGCATCGCGAACGGCACCGGGAATGTCCCCCGGTTTTAACTTGCCGAGGAGCATGTGGATCAGGATGCCATCAGCATTCACTTCTCTTTGTGCGATTTTACAGAGTTCCTCATGGGCACGGTGCATCGGGTTCCGCGTCTGAAAGGCGACAACAGTATCCCATCCACGTGCCTCGATGTCCTTACGAATTTCAACGGCGGTGCGGAACGTATCAGGAAAATCCTCGCGGAAGTAGGAGTAGTTCAGGACGTCGATGGGGCCGGAGAGGACATTATCTCCAACGTCTGCGTAAGCAGGGACACCCGGGTGCTCAGGATCGGTCGTTCCGAAGGTCTTTTCAATAAGGAGTTGCTTTTGTTCTGTTGAGAGTGTCTCGATTGCCGAAACCTTCAAAATGGCGAGGGGCGGATTGCCTTCAACGTTCGGATCGCGTAGGGAAATTCTATCGGAGTTCTTTACTGCATCCGTGAGTTGTTCCGATGGAACGATGTTCATCACAGGGACGGGCCAGAAGAGTCCGTTCGGCAATTTCATATCTGAGGCAACGCTTGTTGCTGCGGATATGTTCATATAGCCCGTGAGCGGTGTAAAGTACCCTGACGCGAGCATAACGGCTGAGGCAGCGGCACCTGAAGAGAGTAGGACAGACGGGAGTTGCTCCGCCTCTTTGGTGAGCTCAGCGCGCTCTGCATCATCCGAAACGTAAAGCGGTGTTAAGGTTTCGGCTCCATGTGGTTTAATCATTGTTTTCTAACATCTCCTTGCTCATTTTTTTCTTCTTGAAAGATGAAAGGTTTATCAATTGGAATTTATCGATTATAAAGTGTGATTAATCGTGCTATTGGACAATAAGCTGTTAATCTCGGCATGGATTCGGTTTTGGACAACGGATAAAACCGAGCGGCATTAATAGTTTAAAAAATTTGTTCGACTGTACAGCCGTTCCAAATCCAAAAATGGTTTTTGTTGTTCCAGTCGTCTTCATGACGCACCCTGTCTTTGGGTGTAAAAATGGCTTGAGTAAGGTAACCCTCCGTAACTTCGATTGTATAGGTATGGCGAAACACTTCATCATCTTCTGATATTATAAAGTTATCAAGGACTTGAGTTCCATTCGCTAACAAATTAATTGTATGTGTTCTATCCTCTGCTGTGCAGAACGTATTGGTTACTCGATAGTTTCCATTGGGCAGATCGAGCTTAAAGGCGGCATCTCTCTGTCCCCAAACCCCATCCTGTGCGAGTTTTGTCTCCTTGCTGTCACCTCGATAGGCTTCGTGGGGTGAACGTGTCTGCCATCCGAATTTACCGCTTTCATATTCTGTGTTCGGTCCAATTTCGTGAGAGTCTAAGGCGGTTGCACTGCCGTTGGGTTGCATGTCGAAACGGATTATCAATTTACCTTCTTCTGTCTTGTTCCATAATTCGAGTATAGGGCCAGCCGCTCGCTTTTTTCGATAAAGTTGGAGGTGTTTCGTCTCATGGATGATTTCGTGGTCAGCGGTATACGCTCGAAATTCAGGCGTATCCGGCGGATACCACGCCACCACATAGTCTACAGGTGCTTTGTGGTACCACAGATCCAGATAATCGTCAGGAGCGTTTTCATCGTTGCGGTTGACCGGGAAGTAATTGAAGGCGGCTTCGTAGTTGGACAAATGGGCCACATCCTCTGCGTATACGCCATAAAGAGCCATGTGGTGGACAAAAGGTGTGACATACTTAATCTTTCCTAACGCATCAGATTTATGCCAATCCTCACTCCGAATTTGGTATGTCGTATGAGGTTCGATAAGATGTGTGCCCGATACCAATTCCGCAATCTCTGGCGCAATCCGGGCATGATCGTACGCAGTCCTGCCAAAGTGGAGTAGACTAAAAAGGACGAGGCACCCCGCAACAGCGTAACGAGAAAATTTACCCATATTAGGGATGAGCCACGCCGCTAACATCGGCAGAATATAGAGATGAATCCTATCGTTAATCCATCCCCCTGGTCCGTAACTCCAAGGTGCCCTAACGAACATATAAGTGAGCAAGAACGCAATCAGCAAAAAAGCATCTGTCCGTTTCACCCACTCCTTCCGGTGAATTCGGTAACCGATGGAGATAATAATTGCTATGCCTAACACGGTGAGGAGAAAATAATTCGCAGTAACATGCCAGTCGCTAAAGTAGACGATCGATTTAACACCCCAAAAATATTCCCAAACCCATTCCATACCGCGATGGTTACCTTGTTTATGTTGTTTTACACTCTGTAGGTAATAGTCTATCAACACAAAATACATCGGCACCATATAGAGAAAAAAGCGGAAGACGGGCTTCAAACTGACAACAAACTTTTGCAACAGGGTCGCGAATCCTTCACCACGCCATCGCCACGCTGCAGCCACTGTCGGGGCACCCGACAGACAACCTCCGGCAACAGAGATGCCCAACACGACGAGGCCATAGGAAGCGATATGTGACAGATACGTAAGGAGTAGCAATACGTAAAGCCAAATCAGATGCTGGACTTGCATATCGTCCTTGTGCTTCCACCAAAACCCGAAACTAAAGAAGAAGAACGAGATGCTCAGTTGGAAGTTGTAAAATCCCATGTAGAGGAGATAGTTGTAGGTAAAAGGGAAACCGAGCCACGCATACACAGGGAGTTTTTTCTCGTCTTTGTGGACAACACTAAAGAAGTAGAGGAAGGCGAACGGAACCATGCCTATTGCAATTGTAAGGAAGACCTTCTCGGCGATGACAGGGGGGAAAACGTAGAGGAATGCTAACAAAAAAATGTGGGATAGCCAGTTCGGGAAGATCGTTATATTCAGTTCCCATGCGTTCCGCATCTGATAGTTTTCGTGTTTCCCATACTCCTTTAGCACTAAACCGTTATAAACGTGGCTTGCCCCGTCTTGCGAGGGGAAATAGGCAAAGATCCAGAGCGGAAGAATGTGTAGTAATAGCATCACCACAAATAGGTGTTTCCACGACAAATTTCTCCAGTTAAACATCTTCTCCCTCCGATATAGGGATACTGCCTAAGCTTGTAGGTGCTCTCTGAAATAGAGACAGTGCTGTGTCAATGGACACCGCTCACATAACGGCTTTCGGGCATCACAGATTTTTCTGCCGAAGTAAATCAGATTCATATGGAACGGATACGCCTTATTCTCCGGTACAATTGGGGGTAACAGTTGATGTGCCTTCTCTGCACTGCAATTCGGGGGAAGCAGTCCGAGGCGTTTGGAAATTCGCAGGATGTGCGTATCAACTGGGAAAACCTCCCGACCGCACGCGAAGGAGAGTGTAACGGATGCAGTTTTGATACCGATACCTTTATGTTGACAAAGAAATTCTAACGCTTCTTCCGTTTCCATGTCGTGCATGAACTCCAATGAGAGTTCACCATGTGCAGTGTTGAGCCAAGTGAGGAAGTTTTTGATAGTCAGGCTTTTCTGTTTTCCGAGTCCAACAACCCTTATCGCTGCCTCTATCGCTTTAGCATCGGCGTGGAGCACATCTTCCCACGTTGGAAACCGATCTTTCAACACGGCATAACCTTTATCGCGGCTAACATCTGTCGTATTTTGCGACAAGATCGTTAAGATCAGGCATTCTAACACATCCCCTGTGCCTTCGCGGGTCGGTACACCCAATAAATCTTCCAGGACTTCTGATATGATTTCCGCTTTCTGCTGTAATTCCAATTGTTTTCTTCCACGGTGTTGCGTTTCTAACATTATACCATAAAGAGAAAAAATAGCAACGCCTTTTTACAAATGGTTAGGGGCATTTAATCCTTCCGCAGGAGGCACACTGACAGCCGATAGCCGCTAAAATAGAAAGCGATACATCGGTTTATCGAGTATAACGGCAAGGAGACTCCAGAACGAACCGATTACGAACTCACCGAGCACAATACCGAGGAAAAACGGAACCGCTTTCCGATGCAAGTGGAGTCCACCGTATTTCAGCACGAGCCATTTGAGCAGCCATCCGACAAAGATTGAACCAACCATCGGGTTGATCGCCCAACTTCCAGAGATAGCATAACCGACAGGGTGCAAGTTCCACCAGAGGAATCGCATCCGCATTGCAGCGAGAAGTAACGTCAGGACGAATCCGAACGATGCGAAACTGATCGCAGGCACATCCGGCGGCGCGGCGTAGGTGAGCCATGTCTCTAATCGGTTAAAGGATTCTCGCCCAAATCCTGCGAAACCGCCTTCTGAGTAATACATGGACAGATATGCCCAGAATGATCCGAGGGCACCCAAAGCAGAAGCCAGCATCATGAGAAGCGAAAACCGTCGCAGTGGAATGTTAGCACCCTCAGCCAATTTGAAGCCCTCCAGTTGGTGGGGCATAGCGTGCGAACGGTGAGCACGGTTCAAACAATAGAGGTAGGCGAACCCTGTTAAATTCACCGCTCCCAGTCGGCGGATACCTAACAGGCGCGGCAACATTTCATCGGGGCCAATGAAGTGTAAGTCATGCACTGGCGAGCCGAGTTCCGCCCGCAAACGTGTGATCGCCATTGCAATTGCGAACCAAATGGCGAAGTAGACGATGATTATCCAAAAACTCATGCCCATCTTCAGGCAGAAACCGACAATGAATGCCGATGCACCGAGAAACCCAATGACAATCAGACGATATGAAATTGGTTCGTCTACTTTGGGAGACACGAGTTGGCGTGCGATCCCCATCAGATAGCGTCTACTCATCCAGATAGCCACGACACACAGTCCCAGATATGCCCCGTGTGATTGCTCGGCCTCGTAAGGGAAACGCGGCAGTCCTCTCCATCCAGCGATAACGCCTAATAACCGTTCCGCTCGCCAGATTAACCAGAATGCCCAACAGGAGAAAGAGAGATCCAGGGGAATAAAAAATGAAAGCCCGACACCGAATGGGAAGACCCCAATCGGACTCCAACCGATACCGCTCCACGGACGCTCTGTGAAAATCTTTCGCAGATCGTATAATTTTCCGCCGAGACTCGGAACAGCAGGAAACAGGAAGTTTAACCCATTGATGATGTCGATGGTAACCCCGATCGAGAGGCCAAGCCACATCCACGGCGAACGAAAAAACCCACGGGTACGAGTTGTCATCTCGAAAGGGAGTTGGATGATGGGGTAACTGAGCCTCTCTGATTCGACCCACTGCTTCCGAAAAATCAGGCTCAGGCAGAGCATGACGAGATGGATGGCGACCAAGAAAAGCGTCCACCACAAGATCGCAGGGAGCCATGCTGTCAAGTAACGCGCTTCATAGATACTCGCGAACCCGTGGTAATACCCCTCAAGCGCACGTTTATTGCTGACAGCCAACCATTGTGGAATATGCAGATGGAACAGGTTTGCCCAGTCGTTCTCCGGAGTCGCGAACCAGTGTGCATGCCCGATAATCGGCATAAGCACGAGGAATCGATCTACGCCTGCAAGCCCTGCCCCTACTGAAATGCAAGTGTAGATGACGAGTAGTTCAGCGCGGTTGAGCACGAGCGCGTGATGCAAGCGGCGCAAAAGGACCCCAATGCCCAATAGGATTAAAATAGTGATAACGGCGTTGTAGAAAAGCGAGACCTGCGTCGGGCTGCCGCCGCCACGGATAATCGAAGCGGACACCCACCAACAGTTGGCAGGCACTAACATGCAGATGAGGAAAATAGTGAATGGCCGAATTCTGAGATCTTTGGTCGGAACTTTCTTCACCCTCTTTCAAAAAATACCTTTAATATTTTACATCATTTCTTGCCTTCAGGCAACTATAAATCGTTTTAAGTTACTCGTAATTAGATTGTCTACCGAAACGAAGTGTGATATAATCAAAGGGTTCTGAATATTCACTGGACGCTTGAGAAATCGCTGGCAGAAGTTTTCTGTCGTAACAAAGGCTCAAAAACCGATGCCTCTAAGCAAACGAAAAAAAATAATTTTCATTAGCCTAATCGTTCTTATTGGGGTTATCATCTTGCTATCCATTATCTATCACCGGACCGCGCTGTGGGAACCGGAACAACATCTTATCACGTTTCTCCCGAAATCTCCAATTTGCTACTTAACGCTCAAAGAATTGAAAGGCTTGGTAGAAACATTCAATCGCAGCGAGTTGGGAAAACAGACTCCTAAAATGCCGATTCTCGATGAGATTCAAAAGCAGCAATGGTGGAAACAACTCGTCTATCAGAAGCAGCTCTGGGAATACGAGATGGGTGGCAAACTTGATTTGAAAACGGTCACCGGATATTTTGGTGAGGAAGCAATTCTTGCTCTTTATCGCCGTGAAGGAGAGATCTCGTTTCTGATCATCTCCGCAGTCGGAGCACAGGAGAAATTGAGCATTGAAGCGATTACGGCAACGGATGCGATCAACCCAAAATACGAACGGATTCAAACCGATTACAGCGGTGTCACAATTAACACTATTATAGGGTATCCACGCAATTTCAGTTATACTTTCATCGGGAAGATTGGCATCTTAAGCCTCGATCCATTGTTATTAGCTGAAACACTCGACCTCTATACAGAACTTTCCGACACAAAAACCGATCCGAAAAAGCAAGGATTTCTCGATCAGCATCCCATGGCGGTGGAGATACAAGGCGATTACCAGCAGAGTAAAAGCACGGGGTACATAGATTTACAACAGTTCGTTCCGCTGCTGGAGCGTATGACTCCCGATGGACTTTTTAAACAAATTTTGGAGTTGTTTGGAGATTCAGGATATTGGGTGTTTAGTAACCGATATGAAGAAGGTGCAATTGTGTCCCAGCATCGATTCCGAAACAACGTTGACACACGCAGTTTTCATCTTCCGGTTGTGGATGACTCAAAACCCTTCCTCGCTTTTCCCGAACGTACTGCCTTTACTGCTTCGCTTCCCATTCTGAAACAGATACGTGAGCTTTTTGGTGATATAGATCTTTCCCAAGTCTTAGGTCCAGACTTAACTGTCCTCTTAGTTGCTCCCGATCCGGGTGAAGTGTCTATCGTGCCTTCATTCGTGTTACTGGCTCACGCGAAAGCTCCAGGCGTATTAAACGAGGTTTTGGGAATTATGAAGGCAGGAAAGCCCGTAATTGCTGGCAAACCGCTCGAATTTCTTGAACCCAAGGATTACAAAGGCATCACCCTACAACTCGTGCAGTTCCGTCTCAATTTTCTATTAGCAGTTACAGGCGGGTATGCTATCGTTAACGATTATTTGGTTTTGGCTACAACGCTGATGGGCTTGAAATCTGTAATTGATACGACCGCAGGGTACACTCCTGTCTTAGAGAATATGGCGTTCTCCACAGAGGCGATTGACGTTCAGGCATTCGTTCAGCCGGAGTTATTTGTACCGGAATTAAAACGTTTCCTTCCCATCATAACGATGCTTGTTTCTCTTTCAGGACAGAAAATGGACCCGACGGTGAATCGACACATCACAGATAACCTCTTTCCCCTAGAATCTCTCGGTCCGATTACTGCTGAAATGAATTTTGATGAAAAGGGTATGGATACGGAGGTTCGGATTGTTTTGGAGGAGTGATTCATCTCTGCGGGGCATACATTAAAAACAACGCGCGCATGTGCGGATTTCTCGCCCGGGCAAACAATCAGATTAAGGAGACGGTAACTGATATTCGCACCGTCAACACCGAAATACAGCAGAGACAAAACCTGTAAGATATACACTTCACATAGAGGGATTGCGAATTTTTAACCGAGAAATAGATGCACAACAGCCACCTGTAGATTGGATAAATGAACATCATGAAAACAAAGATTGGTATTGGCATCATCAGTTTTGCACACGGACACGCCAACGCGTACTGTAGCCAGATGCAGACTTTTGACGATGTTGAACTCGTTGCCTGTTGGGACGATAACGTTGAACGCGGAGAAGCCGCGGCAACGCAATATGAGATGCGTTACTCGCCGCACCTCGAAGATATTACCAACCACCCGGATATTCACGCTGTTATCGTGACGTGTGAGACGAATCGACACGCCGAGATGGTGGCGGCGGCAGCGGCAGATGGAAAGGATATCCTCTGCCAAAAACCGATGGCACTCACATTGCAAGATTGCGATCGCATAGCCGAGGTCGTCGAGAAAACGGGTGTGAAATTTATGATGGGTTATCAGATGCGGCGCGATCCAGCGAACATCGCGATGAAAGAAATCATTGAGAGTGGTGTTCTGGGTAAAATTGGTGTGCTACGTCGCAGGCACTGTATTAATGCTTTGTTTAGCGAAGCCTTCGTGACAGGCCCCAGCCGCTGGCACATTGATCCAGAAAAGAACATGGGGATGTTCATGGACGATGCCTCTCACGCAACCGATTTTATCCACTGGATGCTCGGTAAACCGACGAGTGTTATCGCCGAGATTGATAACATTTTAACAGATGTTGCTCCTGATGACACAGGTTTGGCCGTTTATCGGTTTGCGCGTGGAGAGATGGCGATTCTGCTGAATACATCTGTGACACTCGCAGGTGAGAATACGACTGAGATCTATGGCGATGCAGGCGTGGTCATTCAGAACTATGGCGATGCACCTTCGTGCAATATTCCCCGTCCCGCAGATGCTGTTGCACTTAAGCTGTATACGCGCGATCAACCCACATGGAAGGATCTGGGTATCCCAATTCCGGAGGGGCACGGAGAACGAATTGGCGGCGTGCCGCGCCCATTTATTGATTGCCTAAAGAACGGAACAGAGCCCGATGTTACGGTGGAAGATGGTCGGGTTTCCGTAGAGATGATTTTGGGAGCATATCACTCCGCTCAGGAAGGACGGCGCGTTACGTTTCCGCTCTAAGCCGTGCAGTGTTTTGTCCACTCTGAAATTATAGTAGAATCCGAAAATAAATTTACACTTGTAGCATCGCCTGTTAGGCTGTGCCATCAAAACATATAACTTCAGAGTCCACACGCCGCTACAAGTGTCCAAGTAATTACGGAATCTACTATAAAGGTAAATCCTGCTCGTAGTAGGCAAACCGTTCATTGCCTATTGGAAACGTGCGATACATCACACGACTACGAACTTACAATTCTGCTTTCGCACACTGAGTCCCTCAAGGACTGTTGCGCCGCATGATGCTGAGAATCTGACCTGTCATACCACTTTCTGGTGGCTGTGCCGCGAGAAAAAGTGCCGATGCGACAACCTGTTCTGGTTCTTTCCACGGATCGCTTTCTGCCCTAAAGGTTTCCGAATTCTCCCAAGCAGGTTTTGAGAGTTCGGTTCTCACAGGACCAGGGATGAGAACATTCACAATGATGCCGTCTTCCCAGACTTCTTCAGCGATCGATTGAGTCAACCCATGCAGTGCCGCTTTCGAGGCGCAATAGACGCTGAGGTTTGAGCGTCCGACTTGTCCCATACCGGAACCGACGTTAATAATATTTCCGCTCCCTTGCTGTTTCATGATGGGTAATGCAGCGCGACAACAACGTACAACACCCATAACATTGATCTGCCACCCTTGTTCCCATTCTTCATCCGTGCTCTCCAAAAACAGACCTCTCGGATTGATGCCGGCATTATTGACGAGGATATCTATCCGTCCGAACCGGTCTACGGTTCTCTGAACGAGGTTCTCCACTTCCACCTGGATACGCAAGTCGGTTGGTACGCTAAGGACTTCCCCGCCCGCCTCGGTTATTTCTGTGGCGACTTTGGCAAGCTGTTCGGAGTTTCGCGCAGCGATGACAATCCGCGCGCCTTCAGCGGCGTAGGCGATAGCGATGGCTCTGCCGATACCGCGCCCGCCACCGGTGATAATAGTGACTTTATCTTTAAGTTGCATGATTGTTTCCTTTTATCACTTCTTCAGTTTAGTTTGAACGATGCCACATATTCATGAGACGTACAAGTTGTCCTTGACTTGCTTTGATTTTTCGTTCTAAGTCTTTGGCGAGCATCGTAAGCAGATCTGTTCCCACCTTTTTAGCGTTTTCTACCTGTTGTTTCAGTTGATAGGTGCGCCCTGTCTTAATTCGGTTTATCTCAAATCGCAATTGACTCGCGGCTCGGTTAAGCCTTCGCAGTTCTGTCTGTAGTACTCTTCGTTTCTCTGTGGCTGTTTTTTCACGGACATCTGGTTCTGTTTCGCCGAGGCTTAACCGCTCTAAGGTCTCAAGGTCTTGTTCGTTATAGGCACGGTTAATGAGCGGCATGAGTTGTTCCCGTCTTTCCTCCTCCTTGGCATCCATAGCCTTGTCCGGATGATACCGTTTGGCGAGTTTGCGGTAAAGGACTTGTAGGTGTTTCGCTTTGGTGTGGGGAAGTTTGGACTCTTGAGGGGGAGGTTCTGATTCATTGACATCTTCGTATGCGTCAACACGCCCTCGGCTCACTCTGAAACACGACTCTACCCGCGCTTCTATCTCTTCTTCGTTTGCACCTTCGCGGCGCAGTTGCAGACGGAGGCGATACTCCTTCGTTTCGAGTTCAACTTTATCAAGTTCGAAGTAGTATCGACTGATATGTGCGTTGTAGCGTCGCTCAAATACGTCGACTTCTGACTTGAGCGTTTCGATTGCTATTGTGAGCTCTTCTACCTGCCTCTGTTTCGCTTCAATAGCCTCTAATAGTCGGGTTGCTTCCTTTTTATCGGTAGGATTGACGTGGATTAATGCAGCAGGTGTCATAGGAATACCCTAAGCAGTCATACAATCAGTTCTGTAGACTGGGCGTGCTTTGAGAAGGCGTTCAGACTTACAAAAATTGGGAGATGCGCGGCGGAAGACCGCGCCTGCAAGTCTGTTTGGAAACTACTTTTTCCGGTAGGTAATACGTCCCCTTGTGAGATCATAAGGAGAGAGTTCTACAGTCACCTTATCGCCCGGCAAAATTTTGATGAAGAATTTTCGCATTCTGCCGGAGATATGTGCAAGAATCTGATGCTTATTTTCCAATTCCACACGGAACATCGCATTGGGTAAGGGTTCCACAACGGTGCCTTCAACCTCTATTTTATCCTTTTTAGAGGGAGTTTGTTCTTCGTTTTCAGATTGGACTTCCACATCCGAGTTGGCATCAGCATCTCGCCGTTTTTTAGGCTTCGACTTCCTTCTCCTGTTAGGCTGCCGCGTCTGTGGTCTTCTCGTATTTCCTGAAGGTCTGCGATTCACGAGTATAAATCTCCTTTTTCTGAACTGTTAGAGTCTGCTATTGTTCGTCATCGAGACAAAAACGTTTGCCTGCTTCAACCACAAGATCTCGAAAGTAATGCGTAGCGAGCTCCAATTGCGTTTCGGCATCCGCTTTGTCCGTGCTTGTTGAAACAAGATCGACTGGCATAGTATCTCCATCCACTTTGCGAAGAGAAACGTATGCCTTTAGATAAACATCTGGGTAGCGTTCCATCACTTTCTGCATAAGTGGTGAAACTTCGGCTTCAAACATATTGACGTGAACCCGCGTCGTTGTGATTTCTGCGCGGTAACGTTCTGCGATTAAGGGTTGAATATGCGTTTCAAAAACTGCCTTCATTTCGCGAGGTGGACCAGGCATCATCATGATTGTGGAAGACTTGTGTCCCACACTGATACACGGAGCCCATCCTGCGGGGTTCTGCAAAACGGTAGCCGTTTCCGGTACAGTCGCCATTTTCATTAAGGCTTCGCTGACGACATCGTTCTCTGGCATCTCACGCCGTTTCCGATATTCAGCGACAGTTTTCTCGCTCACGACAGGTTCTGCGCCGATGAGGGCAGCCACGACTTCAACCGTCATATCGTCAGGAGTGGGTCCGAGTCCGCCTGTTGTGAGGATAAGCGATGTTTCCCGTTCTATTGCCGAATCCAACGCCTCGGACATCTCTTCGCGGTTATCGCGTAGCATTGTGACTCGCCGGAGTTCCCCACCAATCTGAAGGATTTGCTGGGCAATCCAGTGGGCATTGGTGTCCTGAATCTGTCCGAGAATTAACTCTGTGCCGATCGAAAACAGTTCAATTGCCACGCTATTCTCCTTATTTATAGGACCCGTTTCAGAAACTCGAACGCACCAACACCGTGGAAACTATGCCCTGCCTCGAATACCTCAAGTCCTAATTTGTCTTCCGCATTGAAGAGTTTGTAAATGGCTTTTGCTTCATTAACAGCAAAACGGGTGGCTTCAATCGGAAAGATCGTGTCTTCCGTACCCGACTCAACAAACATCGCGCGCGGTGCAATCAACCCCGCAATGTCGTACATCTCAGCGTATTGTAGCACATTCGGTATATAGTTGTCTATACAATGACTGAGACTCAAGATACTGTCCCGAAACGTGTTGAAATAACCGCTCACAACCGCTGCCTTGACGCGCTCATCAATTGCGGAAGTGAAAAAGGTGGTTGTGCCTCCGCCAGAAATGCCCATCACACCGAGACGGTTCATATCAACCTCTGGACGGGTTTCCAGATAATCAAAGGCCCGCATCGCATCATAGACCCGCCAACCTACCATCGTGTGACCTAAGAGTAGAGCAGCACCCGCACTCGGTTGACACGAAGAGTTCCCACCACCCTTCCCATGAGCAATAGGATCCCGTCGGTGGCCAAACCCGAATTGTTCAATGGCGAGCACGGTGTAACCGTTTGCCACACATTGGAGCGCGAAGTCGTTCTGATAACCGCCATATTCTGCACGCATAGTCCCATCTTCCTCAATTCCGACGATGTCATCTACACCGCGCCCGTGCCCCGCTAAACAGAGAATCGTGGGCTTCGGGGTCGAGCCGTCGAGAGGCTTCGGGGAAAGGAAGTATCCGAAAATATTCGCGTACGGACGGCTCTGAAACTGCACTGTCTCGCGGAAATAAGTGGGAAATTCACAAGAATCCAGGACTTGCGGTTGTAGGTCGCAGGGTTCCTGCGGAAAACCACCAACTAATTCAACGAGTTTTGTCCGCAGTTCGCGCTGCCAGGCTTCCACTTCGGCAATACTCGTCGCCTGAAATGCCAGTTGACGAGGTGTCTCCGCATATAACTGATGCGAAAACGCTAATGTGTCTCGTTCCTGTTCATAATACATTTTTAAGTTTTCCTTGCGGTTAAACTAACGTGTGCTTGGAATTTCATGTTCCCTTCTCAAACCCGCTCTCTGTTTCATTACGAACTACGCCCTTTATGATATGAAGATACTGATTTTTTCAAAATTTGACTTGCGGTTCGATGAAGTGGTGTTTCGCACCTCAAGCACCTCTGCATCCGAGTCATGCATTCAAAGGGTTTAAAACCAACCCCGTTGCCATCTTCGGATAGAAGTAGGTGGATTTCTGGGGCATTGTTGATCCCGCCATAGCCACATCTAAAACCTGTTCAACGGGGGTCGGGTTCATCAAGAGTGCAACGCGGTCTACTCCCTCTTTCACGTGTGCAACAGCATCATCTGCATAGGCGGTGTAACTGATGTGTTCCGCCAGTGTTTCAATCCGAAATAGGTCTTTGATGAGGGTTTCTTGAACAAGTGTTACATCCAATTGTTTGGGTGTCGTCGAACGCGGAATTAGCAGACGATAGGTCCCATCTGCTGTGTGCATGCCAACTGCCGGAGATTTCCCTTTCAGTGAATCCAATTTTGCCATGAGGTTTGCTTGCGTGTCGATTTCATGTACTTCAAATGTCTCTGGCAGTTGAGCGATAGCGTATGCAATCCGATCTACGCTGAGGTTAGACAAGAGTCGATGAATCGCTAAAACCTCCAAGCCAGGTGATTCCATTCTGACGAGGTTCACCATCATGTAGTCATAACCGCTGGCTGCGCCCTCTGATGACCTCTGAGCCACTTCATCTCGAAAGGCAAGAGCGGTTTCATAACGATGATGTCCATCGGCGATCAGGAGCGGTTTCGTTGAAAAGAGGGATTGAATCTCTCGATTGCGCTCTGTGTCGTCTAAACACCAGAGTTGGTGTGTGCTTCCAAAGATCTCAGGACAGTCTATCTGGGGGTGATTCTTTTCCGTAAAACTATCCATTATCTGTTCGATATCGCCAGCGGGATCGGCATAGAGGAGAAAGATTGGGCTAAGATTTGCATGGCATTCCCGCATGAGATTGAGTCGATCCGCCTTCGGTCCGGCGTGTGTTTTTTCGTGCGGTAGAACCACCCGATTTTCAAAAGGTTCCAGTTTCACGAGTGCTATTAAGGCGCGACGCGTATAATTTTTCCCGTCAGGGGCATTAAAGGATTGGTCATAGATGTAATAACGCGGGGTTGCGTCCCGGACGAGAGTCCCCTCTGATGTCCACTGATTCATGCGTGCAGCGGCGCGTGTGTACTGATTTTCCTCGTCGGTATCATTGGCTTGTGGTTGACTTAAGATTAAGTGGATAATATTGGTGGGATGGCGTGCCTCTAAAGCGATCCGTTCATCGGGTTTGATGACATCATAAGGCGGTGCTATGACGTTCTCAATTCCTTGCACTTTGGTAGCGTTGTAACGCAAACCTCGAAACGGAATAACGGTTGTTTCCATATTCGTAATTTTCCTTTCACTAATTAACGCAAGTTGTTACTGACAAGATTTTAAGCATTCTGTCCCATTTTTCACTGAAAAGGTTCATAATCCGCAGCATTTTGTAGCGTAGGAAACTGTAAGTCTGCGTGCTTAAGATGCACAACTTAACAGGTGATGCTACAAACTGGCAACTTGGGTTAATTAGAAAGTGACAGCAGCCCGCAGCAACGACGCGGGCGATGAATAAACAAAATCGTTATGGAGTTTATCGCTTCAATGAACGCCTTGCGAATTATTAAAAATTAGTCCCACAGTCTTGTGCTGAAATAGCGTTCGCCGAGGTCATTAAAGACAGTAACGATAATGCCTTCCTGAATTTCTTGGGCGACTTTATATGCCCCGTAGAGATAGCCACCCGAAGATTGTCCGACGAACCAGCCCCGTCGTGCGAGACGGCTACACATTTCGTGTGCATTCTCTATTGTTGCAGGGATACGGCAATCAATCACGGATTCATCTAGGATTTCTGGAACGATGTCGTCTGGATGTCCGAGCGGTTTGAGCCCTTCGATACCGGGGAACGCCTCTGGGGAAATGGAACAGACTTGAATGTCTGGGTTATAGCTTTTAAGTCGTCTGCCGACACCCGTGATAGTGCCACCAGTCCCTACACCTGCCACGAAGTGTGTAACTTTTCCACCTGTTTGGTTCCAGATTTCGACACCCGTTGTTTCATAGTGGGCGCGCCAGTTATTGCCGTTTTCGTATTGTGATTTGAAGAAATACCGCTCAGGATCCGCTTCATAACGCCGATCGACTTCTCGGAGTGCTTCATCGTAACCCAGGATAGCATCGGTATAAATAACGTCCGCACCGTGTGAGTGTATACGTTTTTTGCGTTCTTCGCTGGCGTTGTCTGGAATCACAAGTTCAACTTTATAGCCGAGTGTGGCACCTATCATCGCGTAGGCGATCCCCGCATTGCCTGAACTGGAGTCGAGGATAACCTTTTCTCGTGTCAGTTCCCCTGATGCAATTGCTTCAGTGAGCATCCTTAAGACCGGTCGGTCTTTGATCGAGCCTCCGGGATTGTAGGTTTCCACCTTCGCGTAGATGTCAACGTTCGGCAACTCGTTCGAAAAAATATCTATTTTGGCGAGCGGTGTCTGTCCTATTATCTGAAGGAGTGGATACTCTGAAAGATTCACCTTTCCAGGCGTTCGCTTGCTCATGGCGTGTTATTTATCCTACCTTTTTATTTTTTCGGCGATTGAAGATATTTTGAGTCGTTCGCACAATAACCGTTCCATATAAACCTTCGCAGCATCTCCTGTTAATTGTCCATTGAGAATAGATGATACTTCAAATTCGGCTAATCTCACGGTTGGATTGAGTCCGTGCAGGGGTGGTAGCCAGTCCCGAAACGTATCAAAGAAAGCGCGTTGCGCGGCTCGACCATTCACATACGGAAAGTCTGCTGTCCGCCGCCGAAACCGTTCCGGCCCTTTCGCGAGTGCTGCCACGTGGTGTTGTTGACAAAACTGACAGTATTTCTGCGGCTCATAACCGAGCGGGATGTTCGCTGGGTAAAACAGGAAGGTCTGCTCTCGATATCGTGTAAAATGTTGAAGTTCGTCAAATTCAAAGATAAAGTGATACGGTTCAGGGAGATAAGCATCGGGAATCAGGTAACCATCAGCTTTCGCTGTTGTGCTTTGCCAGTCGCCTTCTAATTCAGCATAGAGTGCCATCACAGCATCGTAATGCTCACCGAAATCTTTGGGGCGTGGTTTATTACGAAGCCAATCAAAATGGGTGCGGCGTTCTGCAGTTATTCCCAAGACCTCTTCTACCAGTGCGATAATACCGACTTCTAACCGCATGAAGATTTCCAAGGATTTTATTTTTTCAGGCTAATTTAACCCAAGTCGCTACAAACAAGTTTTGAAGGTTTAAGGATATGTTTCAGGCACTTCCCCACCCCATAGGGGTGATATGTCTATAAGAATTGAGGTTCATTTTACACGGGTGCGATGTCGAGATCCTTCAGTATCTCCCCATTCGTGGCGTTAATGAGGCTCGCAAGATAGTCGCGATCGCGTTGAAGTGCCTCCAATTTGTTATCACCATGGACAAACTCGACTTCTAAGTATCCATCATATCCAGCCGCACTCAGTGTTTCGACAATTCGAGTGTAATCTACCACGCCGTCTGCAATGGGGCATCCCTTTCCGGTTTCGTCAAAATTTTGGGCGTGGACGTTTGCGATGTGTTCGACGAGTTTCTCAGCAGCGGTATGTGGCTCGTCGGCATCTGGACGTGCAAGCGGTTGATAGTAGGTTTTCAGCGCAGGCACTCTGACCCCTTCAATCGCCTCCAAGATGCTGGCGACACTGTCGGTGAGTTGGTTATTGTGCATTTCCAATCCGAGCCGAATATTTCGGAAATTAGCCCACTGTGCGATACTTACCAATCGAAAGAGAATCAAGCGTTTATCCGAGGGGGCAATTGATTTCGAAGGGCCGCCACCAGACCAAATTCTGACGAGATCGGTGCCTAATTCATGCGCAATTTTGAAGGCTTCCTCGAAATGCTTCTGGTGTAGGTCCATCAATGGATCGACGTATGAGCCAAACGCTGATATTGATAATCCCTTCCGGTGCGCCATGTCCCTAACGTTTTTGACGTAATTTTCGTCGTAATCTGCTGGTAGATGCGGCGGCTTTCCCCAAATTTCGATGCCGTGAAAACCGTAATCCGCTGCTATATCAATGACCTCTTCCAACGGTTTTTCCTGAAAGGCGATGGTGCATAAACCCAATTTCATAGTTTCCCCCCTATTCCCAATTTCTGTACAAATTAGGATACCACAGGTTTAAACCGATTGCAAGAAAAGTTTTCTGCTTATCAAAGGCATTCAGTCGTTTCCGCATACTTGACACAGTTTAGCAAATCTGTTACACTTGTCAAGTATTTTTCGGGTCGGAGAGATGATTGAGTTGTCAGTTATCGGACATAGCACACCGCTGCCGTTCTATTGTTTGAAGTGCCAATTTTCTATTTTCACTGTGAGGCAAGAGTGCTCCGTACTGGATTGGGAAATCACGCAGAGAACAGACCTTGAACAGGCGATCGAAACTCTCCGAAAACGAAGGAGTTCCACAAGTCGGAGGAAACAATGCAGCGAAGTGTTAAATTTCTCACCGCAATTGGCTTAATGTTCACTATACTTTCGGGGTGTGCGACAGAGAAGCAGAAACCGATTGAATTAAGTATCTTCGCCGCTATCAGTTTGACAGACGCTCTTAGTGAAATTGGGACAGCGTTCACAGCAGAAAATGGGATTAAAATTTTTTACAATTTTGCCGCGTCTACCACCTTACAACGCCAGCTCGAAAAGGGTGCGACGGCCGATATTTTCATCTCTGCGAGTCCGCGCCAAGTCGTTGCTTTAGAGACAAATGGCCTGCTTGAAGCCGATAGTCGCCAGGATTTGTTAACCAATCGATTAGTGCTTGTCTCTAATGATACCGAGGAGATTTCTATAGGGATGCTTGCGAACCTTGCTACGCCTGATATTTCGAGAATTGCTATTGGGCATCCAAATATAGTACCTGCTGGCACTTACGCCAAAGAAGCCTTGACACACTTTGGATTATGGGAGACACTACGTCCGAAATTGGTCTTCGGTACGGATGTACGGGCCACGCTTGCGTATGTAACCGCCGGAAATGCAGATGTAGCGATTGTGTATAAAACTGACACAACACTAACCCGACACATAAAAATGCTTTATCAGTTACCAGCCGAAGCATATACCCCGATCATCTATCCAGTTGTTGTTATGAAGGATAGCCCCCAAAAGCAATTGGCGCGTAGATTTATGACTTATCTTCTCTCTATGGAGAGCGGTGAAATTTTTCAAAAGCACGGATTTACCTTCTTAGCACTAAAATGAGGATTACCCCCGCCGAAGTCGCTACCCTCTCTTTATCCATAAAAGTTGCGTTGCTCAGTCTTGTTATAATGTTCCCACCGGGGCTATGGATCGGTTGGCTCCTTGCAAAACGGACATTCCCAGGAAAGGCGTTTCTGAATACACTTGTGATGTGTCCGTTGGTGCTACCGCCTATTGTAAGTGGATATTTACTCCTTATTCTATTGGGCAAACACGGGGTCATCGGGGGATTCATCTATCGAGTTTTCGGTATAGAGATCGTTTTTTCACAGTTCGCTGTTATTATTGCGGTCTCAATTATCTCGTTTCCACTGTTAGTACGTGGTATCCTGACAGGGATGGAGTCTGTGCCACCGGAACTTGAGAGTGCAGCACGGACGCTCGGTGCATCACCATTCAAGGTGTTTTGGACGATAACCTTCCCGCTTGCGTATCGCGGAATTGTCAGCGGAACAATCCTCGGTTTCTCCAAAAGTCTGGGTGAGTTTGGTGCCACAATCATGGTAGCAGGAAACATTCCTGGCAAAACCCAAACGATGGCATTAGCGATTTTCAGTGCTGTACATCTCGGAGAAGATGCCTCTGTTTATCGCTTAGTATTTATTTCGACGATCGTTGCCTTCATAGCACTCTGGTTAACGGACCGTTTTACGCTCCGATAAACGTTTTTTATTCGTGATTGAGGTTACGGGGAGCCGTATCTAACGATAATGTTCTCTATTACCACTGGCGAGATTTGAATGTGTTGTGCTTAGGTGAGAGGAATAAGGTTCGCTATGGCAGATAGTCCCAAAATCAGACTCGATTTTCGCAAAAGCCTCGGTAGTTTCACCTTAGAGGTCGATTGCACGCTGGAAACAAAGGTTTCGGCGTTTTTAGGTGTATCTGGGAGTGGTAAAAGCACGCTTCTCAACTGTGTGAGCGGGACGCTGGCACCTGATGAAGGTGAGATCGTTTTTGGAGATGAAATACTTTACGCTTCTACCGCGAAAATTAATCTACCGCCTGAAAAGCGTCGGTTCGGCTATGTTTTTCAGGAGGGATACCTTTTTCCGCATCTCACGGTTGCACAGAACATCCGATATGGACAACCGGATCGGCGGAAATCATCAGATGCGATAGATGTCCTCGAAATTTCCGAACTGCTTCAGCGGTACCCGAAAGAGCTCTCTGGTGGTCAACGCCAACGGGTTGCGATCGCGCGGGCACTCGCGATGGAGCCGCGGATGCTCCTGATGGATGAACCACTCGCTGCACTTGATAGCGGACTAAAAGATCGGATTATACCCTATCTGCACCACATCAAAGAAGCATTTGAGATACCAATCCTTTACGTTACCCACACATTTTCCGAGGTGATGGCACTCGCTGACGAAGCCTTCCTAATCGCTGATGGCAAAATTATGGCGAGAGGCGAACCCCACGGGCTGTTAACTGCCCCTTCCGCGATGCCTATCGCACAATTAACCGGTGTCGAAAACGTTCTATTTCTTCCTGTGACCGTTTCAGATAAGCCGCGCAGCTTAACTTCATTGGAAATGGGGGACCAACCCCTTATGATCCCCTATATTGATGTTGAGGTCGGTGAGGTAGTTCCAGTCGCTATCCGTGCTCAGGACATTATTATCTCGCTTGAACCAAACGTCTCGCTGAGTGCGCGCAACGTATTGCCCGGAAAAATTCAGTGCCTTGATGTCAAAAACGAACGAACCTGGTTATCTATTCTCGTTGGACGGCATCACCTTGCCGTGAAAATCACGCACGAAGCCCGACGTCAGCTGCAATTGAGAGAAGGATTAAAAGTCTACTGCATCATCAAGGCAAGTGCCATCAATCTCCTCCGGGATTAGATGCTTTACTTCTGAAGTTTCTCCCAAAGGACATCCACCTGTTTATGGAGATCTTCAAGCGTCCCGTCGTTCTCTATGACAACATCCGCATACTTGACTTTCTCTGTAACCGGCATCTGTGAATCAATCCGCGCTTGGACTTCGGATTCAGTGAGCGGTCTTCCCTGTGCTATGCTGCGTTCCAGTGTGCGTCGCAGCTGCGTTTCCGATGATGCCGTCACCACGACAATCAGATCAACAGTGTCATAAGCACCCGCTTCGATGAGGAGCGGTGCATCCAGTAGCACAATGGACATCGGGTCTTCCTCGACGAGTTGACGTGCATGTCCCCGTGAGCGTTCAATAATCAAGGGATGCAGGATACTGTTCAATTGTTCACGGGCGGCTTTCTCCTTAAAGACGATGGCTCCGAGTTTTTTTCGACTCACGTCCCCAGATGCTTCGAGAATGTCCTCTCCAAACGCGTCAGTGAGTTCGCCGATAACAGGACTGCCTGCCTTGAGGAGTTGGTGTCCGATTTCGTCCGCATTGATCGGGATCGCCCCTTTTTCTGCAAGGAGGTCTGATAGGGTCGTCTTGCCGCAAGCAATCCCACCAGTAATCCCGACGATGGTGCCGCGTGTGCGGTCTGTTGTGTCTGTTTCCATATTATTGAGTGTACACCACACCCCAACGTTTGTCAATTTCTTCTCTTTAGGGGATCTCTGAATCCCGACTCCCAATCCAATTTCGATTGACACCCGCAACCTCTTCTGCTACGATGTTAACCCACTATATCTATTTCATTCGGAGAGGGAAGGTTCCATGGGAAGATTAGAGGGTAAAGTCGCAATCGTAACAGGTGCTGGTAGAGGGCATGCCGAGGCAGTAGCAAGACGCTTTGCAAAAGAGGGTGCTGCTGTGTCCATCTGTGATGTGATACCCGTACAAGAATTAGAGGCAAAAGTAGGTTCAAAAATAAGAGCCGCTGGTGGAGATGTCATCTGCTTTGAGACCGATGTTTCGCAAGAAGCACCTGTCGGTGAGATGGTCGCGGCAACCATTGAGAAATTCGGCACCGTTGATATACTCGCCAACGTCGTCGGTATTGCGGGACCGACGAAGGATGTCTGGGACATGACTTTGGAAGAATGGAGACGCACGCTTGAGGTCAACCTCGATTCGCTGTTTATCTGCTCTAAAGCCGTCTTACCTGAGATGGTTCGAAAAAAATACGGGAAGATTATAAACTTCAGTTCAGGAACGGGTAAACAGCCGCTTTCGCATAGAGCACCTTATGCGACCTCGAAGATGGGGGTCATCGGTTTCACGCGTACACTCGCTGCGGATGTTGGACGTTACAATATCAACGTCAACGCCATCTGTCCGGGCTGGCATGTGGAGCGTAGTCTTGAGCTCGCCAGAGGTAGAGCCGAATACATGAACAGGCCCTTCGATGAAGACGCATTGCGTGAACGGTACGGACAAACGAACCCCAAAAGCGTCATCGCTGGAAGATGGTGTTCCGATGAAGGGTATAGCGACAAAGGTTCAGGATCTGAGGATGCCGCGGCGTTAGCCGTCTTTCTTGCCTCTGAGGACTCTGCAAACATGACTGGGCAAGACATCAACACCGGCGGCACGGTGATGTGGTAGCTAGCCTATTGTATTGATAATATTTGCGGGATTTAAAATCGCTTTAGCACTGCACAATTTCTGCTGAAGTAAATCCAAAAGGAAAAGGTAGTACATTCATGAAACGTAAGGGAACATGGATACTTTGCCTATTAATTGCTTGGTGCGGACAAGGGCACGCTATGTCCAACACCCTTGAGAAGTTACGGGATCCTGATAGACATATTGACATGGACATCATTAATGACCTTTATCTTATGGGAGATGATGCACTTCCGTTCCTGGTACAAACCCTTACGGATGAAGAGCCGGATGTCCGTTTAAAAGTGGTATCCCTTTTAACGGACTACTACTTTGATCCCGATGCTTTATCAGCACTTACAGTAATTTTTTTACACGATACCGACGATCGAGTCCGTAGCATGGCAGCATACGGAATCGCTAGTATTGATATCGAATATGCAAATAAACTAATGGGAAAGCACCTCAATGCGGGGGGAGAAACGCAGGAAATCGTCATGGATGTACTTTCAAAATATGGAGATGAACGCGTCATTTCAAAACTTGTTGAGAGGTTGGAAGATCCGAAAGCACATCCAGAGGTACGGAGGCATACAGCGTATGCCCTGGTGGATTTCTTCAAAGACAAACGGGCTGTCCCAATTCTACTTGATATGATCGATTATCCTGAAATTATCGAACCTAAGGCACTAGCGGAAGTGTTAGAAAGATTGGCGCGTATCGATGATGAACGGGTTATTCCAGTATTATTGAATCTGCCTGACTCAGCAATAGGATATATTGATCATATTCTGCCGCAATTTGGGAATCTAATCGTCCCGCTACTTTGGGAAAAGCTAGCACAAACTGAATTAGAATCTGTTCGAAAGGACATTTTGAGAATATTAAAAAATATACGTGATCCAGCCGCCGCCGCCTTTTACGGACATGCGTACCTCGAAACAGAAGATCCTGAACTCCGATATAGACTGATATTTGCTTTAACGAATATGGGAGCAGAAGGATTTAGAACTCTGTTAGATATTGTCCGGCAAGAACCCAATTCGGAGGTATTGAGGGCTTTAACCCGTTATAACAGTTCAGCAGCAGTTGATACAGTTGCGGCGTTTGCATTGGACAGATCATTCCCGCTTCGCGAGGAGGCCATTAATACACTTGCATCGTTTGGGCAGCTACGGAGAAAAGAGGTATCTAAATACATACCGCAATTACTTGCCGATCCTAACCCAAAGGTGAAACTTCTTACCATGCGCCTGATCATACGGGGGAGACTGCCTGCGTTTTTTCCCGCCTTGGAAGCCCTTAGGCAAGATACTGACGAGAATATTCGGAATGCTGCAGACATCACTGCATGTATTCTATCAGGTGAAGCACTCTTGAAATTGGAAGTTGGAACTGACCGACAGCAATATGATTATGGACAACCTATAATGTTGAATTATCGCCTTAGGAATGTTAGCAACTATCCGATCAAGATCGCCAGGGTGCCCGAAGCTCATCTAAGGGAGTACCTGCGTATTCAGCAACCTGATGGCACCACAGCAAGAGCAAGGATAAGCGCTAGCTTCTTTTCTCCAAAATTCGAAGACTACAGAACGCTACATCCCGGGGATGAATTGACTGGCACAATTTCCATAATTTCCATATCCGAAGAAAGAGAAACATACTGGCTTCATCAATCTGGAAAGTACACCGTGGATTTACACATATATTCATGGGGAAGTGGTCTCGAACATGGTTTTTTGGCGTGGCCCGATTCGATTACTTCTACATTTGATTTTAATATTAAACCACCGACAATAGATCATCTTGACGCAATTCTTACTCGTACAGATGTTGTGGACTCCCGGAAGACCTATCATCAACTCTCTGAATTAAAAAAATCTGGCATATTCCCGGTCCTTGAAACACCGGTATTATCATACAGTCAGTCTTGGATCCCAGATCCGTTGGAGCCAGATTTCCTGAATCTTTCAAACACTGAATTAATCTCGAAAGGTATTAAAATGTTACCCTATGAAAGCGGCATAAAGTTATTAACCGCGATAGGAGACGCACAAGCAATTGAGGCACTGCGACAAACCGTTTTCAAAAGAGAAGTGAAAATCGGAGATACCCCACAAATCAGAGTATCCACAGATGCCGCATTTGCCCTTCAACAACTTGGAGATAACATCCCTATTAAATGGTGTAGGGAATTTGCACAGCGAAGACTCCGACATTGGAAAAAAAGTGAGCGCGTGAAAGGTGCCGAAATCCTTCTGGCCCTACAGCGACTTCCGATCAGGGACCATTGGCATTGGGATCCTCCAACATGTTTGACATCCAATAAATTTTATTCTGAAAATGATTCTCCATCTCTTGCTGCAAATTGGGAAGATATCATTGAAAAAGCAGCGACTCTTCCCGGTCTGAAGTCCCTATTGGAACATGACATTCCTATCGTCAGGCGCGCTGCAGCTTATGAACTCGCATATCTTGGGGATCCTTCGGGTATTTCTATGATTGAACCAGATTTGTATGCAAATGATGCTGCCACTCGTGGTCGCGCTGGGTTCCTAATTGGAAAGTTCCAGTCTCAATAGAAGATATGCTCTTGTAAGACATGAAAATGCTGATGCATTGGTTGTCTTTCTTTCATCAGTTGTAAGGGGATCCAAGGAAACTCTATGAGCCAGCAACACACGAACAGCGAAGATACCATCACCACCTTATTCGTTGAAATCCTGATGCCGATGAGTGCGACGTGGAATATCTACGAACAAACAACAAGACCTCTCGTCGAAAACCAAAGAAGACCCGATGTCCTCATCCGCACAGTGGAACGATATCCGATAGCAGTTGAAGTAAAAATTGACTACAAGAACAGCCTCAATAAAACTGGCGAAAAACAGGCACGCGAACATTATTTGGGCAAGACTCTCCGCACGACTTTTGAAACAATTGCCAGTGCAATCGTTATCCGTCTTCCGCACAGATTCCGCACAATGCCGCGCGACGAAATCCGCGGGAATTTAGAAGCGTCACATGATTTCGCTTATGCGCTGCTCAGCATTGACGAACCCTACAGATTCCCCAAAAAAGGATGGCTTCAAGGCAGCATCGCCGACATCGCCACCGCTATCCGTATTGGTGCAACACCCATCACCAAAATTGAATCAGCCGCTGAGGTATTGGAGAACGGTATTCATCGCGCTGCTGTCATCGTCAATGGTGCAATTCAACACAGACCGCATATCGGTAAAAAGATAGGCAAACTCCTCGTCCAAGAACCCGGCGAACAGACAACACAGATGGCAATGCTGATTATCAGCAACGCCCTCGTATTTCAGAGTGCCCTTGCACGCAAGCCAGATTTGGAAACCGTTCCATCACTCAGTGAACTCACCACTGATTACGGACAACTTGATTCAGACGAGGTCCTCCGCGCATGGAGAGACATCCAAAAGGTTAACTATGCTCCAATTTTCAACGTTGCCTACAATCTTGTTGAAACACTTGCTGCCGATGATAAATTGGTTGGCGAAGTGTTGAGTGTGCTACGCGATACCGCACGCGAGTTGGAGAAGATGGGCCTCGCCCAAGAACATGAACTCGCAGGCATCGTCTTCCAGAAACTCATTGACAATCGGAAAATTCTCAAGGCGAACTATACCCGCCCTGAATCTTCAGCACTGCTCTGTGCCCTCGCGTTACCGGAACTCAAAACATATCCGAAAAAACTGAAAATCGCGGATTTTGCCTGTGGCACGGGTTCACTTCTCAACGGTGTTTATCAACGTCTGCTGATGCTTTATGAACAAGCGGGTGGTAAAGGCGAAACCATCCATCAATATATGATGGAGCATAATCTCGTCGGATGTGACATTCTGCCGAATGCAGCGCATCTAACAGCTTCTATCATGGCAAGTACCT
Organism: Candidatus Poribacteria bacterium; assembly: GCA_007571305.1. GTDB lineage: Bacteria > Poribacteria > WGA-4E > WGA-4E > WGA-3G > WGA-3G. Next base: position 28,732 of record RKRR01000112.1, read on the forward strand.
ATCCCGATGTGCGAATCGGTGGGACGCGTATCCACACAATGCCGTATGGCACACAACGTGGGGATGGTCTTTATGCCATCGGTGCCCTTAATCTCCTCAGCGATCCAGCAGGGACGCTTCCATTGCGTATTGGAACAGCAGAAACCGCTACTGGTCAAGGCACTGAAAAGACGGATTTCCGAGATGCTTTCAGGCATGGCGAATTTGACATCGTTATTCAGAACCCACCCTATACCCGCAGTGGTGCTGACGGAAATTCTAACGTCCCGAAGAACATTTTTGGGGATAAAAAGGTAGCAGATGCAATGCGGGCATCGCGGAAGGCACAGAACTCTCGACTGCGAGGCAATAACCCTGGCCTCGGCACCGACTTTGTGGACCTGGCGGACAGAATGCTGAAACGGAACGGTAAAATGGCATTTGTGTTACCAATCACCGCGATTACAGGCAACAGCTGGTACAAAGTTCGACGATTATGGGCAGAAGAGTACAGAGATGTTGTTATCATCACGATCGCACATGCAGACGTTGAGGAATGTGCGTTTTCCGCAGATACAGGGATGGCAGAATGTCTCATCGTCGCGACAAAAGGGAAAGGTAAAAACACAGGGAGCGGGACGTTTATCTGTCTCACGCGATGTCCTAACGGTGAACTGGAAGCATTAGGAGTCGCAAAGGCATTCCGACGATTAAAAAGTATCCGGCAGCTTGATGATGATACACTGAGCGGCGGTGATTCCCTACGGATAGGTGAGGAAACACTTGGATATATCATTTCCGCGCCTATTATTCAAGGAGATGCAGGCTGGCCCCTCTCTCGCGTTAAAAATATGAGTATTGTCCAAACTGCACACGCTCTAGCGAACGGAGTCATACGTATTCCACGGCAGACCTCAGACATTCAGCTCACTGTGTCTCCCGTGTCGGAGATCGCTACACTCGGAATTGGGACGAAGGATATAAGAGGAGGCGGTGGTAGAGGAGCTTTTGACGTGGAAGAAGGCTGTCCCGAAACCGCCATATATCCATGCTTATGGCATTTGGATTCGGACTCCAATACGCAGCGCGCAATGCTTGTCACACCGAATGCTCACGCGCGCCCACGTCCACATTCTACTGAAAAAGTTCAAAAAATTATGAGGTTGAACGGACGTGTGCATTACAATATGGAATTACAGTTTAACGCGAATTCGTTGGCAGTAATGTTTACTGAACAAGATGTTATCGGTGTAAATAAACTTCCAAATGTTGTCTTTGATAGCACAGCTCACGAATATGCATGGACTTTGTGGTGCAATGCAACGTTTGGTCTCCTCTGCCATTATTATCAGAGCGGTAAGCAGCAGCAAGGGAGGGGAGTCCTGAGTCGCGCCACTTTCGATGCGATGCCCACGTTGGATGTCCGTCAACTCTCCAATGAGGCACTGACCACTGCAGAACGGATTTTCAATGAACTGAAGGATCAAAAGATGTTGCCGTTCAACCAAATGGATGAGGACCCAGTACGTCATGAATTGGATCGGTTGTTATTATCGGAAGTGTTGGGTATCACGGAGACAGAGCGTCCGGATGTGCATGAAGGACTTGCATTGCTTCGGAAGATGTTGTGCCAAGAGCCGAGCATCCACGGTGGCAAGAAATCGAGGGTTAAATTGGATACTGCTTAGTTTTGTAAGGGAGAACGTCTATGGAACTGTAGCTACGCCAGAACCAAAGTTCGATAAAAAGTGGATTTCTCGTTATATCTATGGTATACTGGAATTGAGGACTAATCCTTTTGTGCGTTCTACCAGCCTTAGAGAATCTGCCTTGTTTAGAATATTGTAGCGCAAGTGACACTGACATAGGAATTTATGCCATCACCTCACTATAATGACAATGTGTTTATCAATTGTCCATTTGATTCAGTTTACAAACCCTTATTTAATGCAATGATATTTACAGTCTACGATTGTGGTTTCATCCCACGCTGTGCGCTTGAGGAAGACGATGCAAGCGAAGTGCGGATTGATAAGATTTATAGCATAATTGCGGGCTGCCGTTATGGAATCCATGATATATCCAGAACGGAATTAGATAGGGATTCAGGTCTTCCGCGATTTAATATGCCACTGGAATTAGGAATTTTTCTCGGGGCAAAGAGATTTGGGGTAGAAGAACAGAAAAGGAAAAAATGTCTCGTGTTGGATAGAGAGCAGTATCGGTATCAACAATTTATTTCTGATATTGCTGGTCAGGCTATTCGGGCGCATAACGATACTCCTGAAATTGTTGTAAAAAGTGTCCGCAATTGGCTCCGCACTGCATCAAGACGTGAGACGATTCCGAGTGGAGGTATCATTTGGGAGCGTTACCAAGATTTTAAAAGGGATTTGCCCCAAATAGCGCAAGAGGGTCGACTAATAGCTGAAGAATTGATATTTAACGATTATACTTGGATAGTTGCACAATGGTTGGAAATTAAGAGTGGTTAATCATGGTGCGGCATAGTTAAGGAGGTGGTGAAAGTGGCAAGAAGAAGAACCATCAAATTTCCCGCTAAGCGAGGGAAGCTCACAAAAAACCAGGTTAAACGAGCCGTAGAAAAGGTTATTTACGGCAAAGAAGGTGGCAGGAAAACGGCATCCTCAAAAGGGCAAAAATCGCAGGTGACAACTTTCAAAGTTGGTCGCGATGCTCGGACGGGCAGATTTATAACTCGTAAAGAAGCCGAACGCCGGAAGTCAACAGCCATTGTTGAAACTATCACAGTGCCCCAAAAAAGGAAATAGTTTTTACAAATAGCGGCGAGCGATTGCTGCTTGTCTGATTTAAACGCTCTCAAGATTTCGCGTCTTGTGGCGCGTTTAATCATTTTCATTCAAAAGGGGTTGAAGAGTAAAACAATATGAAAATCTATGAACTTTTTTCAAAACGACAGAAACGGCTTCTGGGTGAAGTTCCTGACATTTACCAATACAAAACTATTCCACACGAATTGCGGGTTCAGATTGTCCATATTTGGCGAGCAGTTTTAAGAGATAGAAACACTGGTGGTGATGCTAAGCAAGTATATGAACTTCTGCATCAAACACTGTGCTATGAGTATGGCAAGTTCACACTCGAGCAGAGAGATGATTCTGGTTATCATCGGATACGTAATGATTCCTACGATGTTACTACAGTTATCGATTTTTCCTTGGTACAGATGATATAGACAGGGCTATTGATGTCATTGAGCTTTCATTCCGATTTATAGATCGGGATATCCGCCATAATCGTCAGGGGTATTTTAGCCCTGATGTTTCACCTGACGAAGCGATTAATGAACTAAATTACCGATTTCGCGAACATGGTGTAGGGTATCATTACAAATCTGGGCAAATAATAAAAATAGATTCCCAACTTACCCATTCTGAAGTGGTAAAGCCTGCTTTGAGTTTTCTTGCCGATCCGATCTATAAAGGGGCAAATGAGGAATTCCTGAATGCACACGAACATTATCGGCACGGAAGATACAAGGAGTGTCTGAATGACTGCCTCAAAGCATTTGAGAGTTGTCTGAAAGCAATTTGTGAAAAGAGAAGATGGAACGATAATAAAAAAGATACCGCTAACCGTCTCATTGCGATTGTATTCGACAGTGGACTAATTCCATCGCTCATGCAATCGCACTTCTCGGCATTGAGAAGCACACTGGAGTCTGGTGTTCCAACTATCCGCAACGATCAGTCTGGGCACGGGCAAGGATCAGAAAAGGTTGTCGTTCCGGAGTATATAGCCTCATACATTCTGCATTTGACTGCATCAAATATTCTCCTATTGGCAAAAGCCTACGAAAAGATAAAATAGAAAACTGCCCCTACCCGGATTGTATAGAGTGTGCAGTTAATGCGATATAAACTTTTAGAAATGGTATTGGGAGTCGTTGGGTACAGAGTCTGGTGCTTCATCAAAGATTAAGAATTCGGTAGAAACCTCGTGCGGATGCGGTTTTCGTCAACAACGGAAAAACAGTTTACCCAATCCTTTTGACTTTCTATAGCCCCAACTATACTTTGTGCGATGCCTGACGGTGAGTCCGGCGGAAGTCGAAATAGTATTATCCCAAAAGGGGCACCAAGTCCTAATCGAAAAACTAATTCCCCAAAATCAGTATCAAATGTGATGAGGGTCCGCTTCTGGGTTGTAGCAAGAGAAAGGACCTCTCGGTCTCTGATGCCGGGTGCCACTTTTCCTACCCAGATCGCGTCGTGTCCGCGAGAATAAATAAATTCCACGACTAAACGAGGAATATTTCATCTGCTAATAGACGCATCAGCCAATTTCATAGGGTGTTGATAGTCTTTTTGCGTATGTAACACCGCGCTTGCATACGCAAGACAGGCATGAATATCCTCTTGCATAATGTGAGGATAGTTCTCGAGAATCTCTGCCTCAGTCCAGCCGTGTCCCAATAAGCCAACGATGAATTCAACGGCTAACCGTGTGCCTTTAATCACAGGTTTTCCTGTGAGAATATTCTCGTCACACACGATCCGTTCTGCTAATGTATGAGGGATATGACCTTGCATAACGTTTCCTGCCTTCCGTGCTATTAATATTAAAACTGTGTGCAGCGACGATCATTTCTGCCGGACCACAAGGCAGTATTAACAATAAATAGATGAGCGCTCGCTGCTCTGCTTCTACCGCATCAATAGATATTTCTATTATACGACACTTCCCCATGAATGTCAAACGAAGCATGGAAGAAAACTGAAAATTTCTTGACATTTCTTCCAACCTCTACTACAATGGAGAACGCCACATAAAAAATGGAAGGAGCAGAATAAATGGCACAAGATACAATTCGAGTCGGTGTTATTGGTGCGGGCGGTAACACAACCTCACGGCATATTCCGGGACTCCAAGCAATTGATGGCGTTGAGATCGTCGGAGTCTGCAATCGGAGCCAAGAATCTTCACAACGGGTAGCGGATCAGTTCGGTATCCCGAAAACCTACGGTAATTGGCAAGACGCTATTGCCGATATGGACACCAATGCGATTGTCATCGGGACATGGCCCTATATGCACTGCCGCGCGACAATAGCAGCACTTGAAGCCGATAAGCACGTAATGTGTGAGGCACGGATGGCAATGAACGCCAGAGAAGCCCATAAGATGCGAGAAGTATCGCGTCAGAAGACACATCTCATCGCGCAGATCGTCCCTTCGCCGATGACGTTGCGAGTCGATAACACCATAAAACGCCTCATCGCCGATGGATATATCGGGGAGGTGCTTGCCGTGGAAGCACGAGCAGGCGGAGCATTTCTGGACAGCGAGGCACCCCTCCAATGGCGACAGGATTTTGATCTCAGTGGTCTTAACATCATGAGTATGGGGATCTGGTACGAAGCGTTGATCCGTTGGGTCGGAGAAGCTACGCGAATTATAGCGATGGGCAAAACCTTCGTCAAGATGCGTCCAGATGCTGATGGTGTAATGCGCTCGGTACGGATTCCTGAACATATCGATGTCATTGGGGATCTTGAGTGCGGTGCACAACTCCATATACAGGTTTCTAACGTTGCAGGGTTAGCGGGGGCACCGGAGGTTTATGTCTTCGGTAGCAATGGGACTCTGCGTTTTTCGGGGAATCGGCTTTACGGTGGACAACAAGGCGACACTGAACTGACCGAAATAGACATTCCTGATTCAGAGGCTGGTGAGTGGAGAGTGGAAGAAGAATTTGTGAACGCTATCCGTGGCGAAGAGGTCATCACGCATACCGACTTTGAGACAGGTGTGAAGTATATGGAGTTCACAGAGGCGGTCACGCTGAGTATGCAATCGGGGACATCCATTACTTTGCCGCTTCATATTTAGAAACAGATGCGACACAGCGGCGTGTGTCTGCTGCCCTGAAAGGAGAGACTTTTGACCTTAGGTGAACTCTTTAATCTTTGCCAAGAGATTGAGCTGCGGCAAGCGAAACTCTACGCTTCTCTCTCGTTGCATTTAGGGAATGTTGATGAACGGATCGCGCGGTTTTGGGAACAGATGAGCACGGAGGAATGGCAGCACTACATTCTCGTAGATTTCGGACGGTCTTTGTGTGTTGGTGCCTTCGGAATTGATTCACCTGTGATGGAGTTATCGGATGTTCCGGTTCAACAAATCACAGACGCACTGGATGCACACGAGCAGAAAGTTGACAGTGGGGAGATTTCGCTTGATGAAGCCTTCGAGATTGCGATCGCAATTGAGGGAAGTGAAGCGGACACTATCTATATGTATCTCCTCTCTATCATGAGAAAAGCGATTGATCAGAGCGATCAGCCGTATCTCATTGATCGGATTGTGCAGGTGGAGAAGGATATGGTGTCGCACGTAGATGGGTTGGTGAAAGCGACACAGCGGTTTTCAAGGGATTCCGACCTAATTCGGAAAGCACATCGCCTAAAGGTAGCGCACGGTTAAGGTGTGGACTTGAAACTACGAGTGTTGCGCATTGCATAGGAGATTTCCTGCTTGTGCACACGCGACCTGTTCAAGTTGCAGGGTGGTATGGCTGATGCCGAAGTGCGTTTGCAATTCGGCGTTAATCTGTTCAAGAATCCGGTCAGAGGCTAAGGTTGTGTTTTCGTCAACCACAATATGTGCGCTCAACGCAGAATAGTTGGAACACAGCGACCAGATGTGCATGTCGTGGACATCTTCAACCGCTTCTAATTCGCAGAGGTGCTGAGCGACCGTGTGTGCATCTGCATTCCGAGGCGAGTTCTCAAGTAGGATATGCACCGCTTCTCTCGTTACGTTCACTGCCCCGAAAAGAATAATCCCACCGATAAGGAAACTCAGCAACGCGTCAACCGGGTACCATCCTGTCCAAAAAATAATCGCCCCTCCGACGAGAACCGCGACTGAGGAGAGGGTGTCCCCTATTACATGGAGCATCGCACTCCGGACGTTGAGGTTTTCGTGCCACTCCTTGTTACTGCCACCGTGCAGCTGCCATAGGATGATTAGGTTCCCAACGAAACCGAGACATGCAACAATAAACATCCCTGTTACTTTTATTTCTGTGGGTGATGCATACCGTTGGTATGCTTCATAGAAAATCCAACAGGAGATCGCGATAAGCGACACACCATTGACAAAAGCCGCGAAGACCTCTGCTCGATGATATCCGTAGGTTCGAGAAGACGTAGCGGGACGGGTCGAAAGGTAAATTGCCAGCCAACTAATCAGCAGTGAGAAGACATCCGATATTACATGCGCCGCATCGCTTAAGAGTGCCAGACTGCCTGACCAGATACCTCCAATGAGTTCGCCGAGGAAGATGCCAAACATGATGAGCACGGCAAATTTGAATTTTTTCTGCAGATGCCTTTGATGGCTATGTGCATGCTCATCGCTGTGATCGTGGTAGTGGGTGTGATCGTGATTATGCACAGCGTTTCCCTTAAGCGCAACGGGACTGAGGTGTGGGGACCTCACCCTATAATGCAGGTTCGTTTGCTTCTAATCGGTAGATGTGCTCTTGGATTCACTACTCGTATCGGTTTTCTTTTCTTTTTTCTCCCCTTTTTCCGATGAAGTGCTTTTGTCTGATGACTCGTTTTTATCCTTCTTCGCTGATTCTTTGTAGCCGTCACTTCGGTAGTCTGTGATGTAGAATCCAGAGCCTTTGAAAATTAGCCCGGCACCAGCTCCGATGAGTCGTTTCACCTTGCCACTGCACTCCGGGCATTCCTCGATTGCAGGGGCTGTTATGCCCTGAAACTGCTCGAATCGGTTATCGCACGCGAGACACTTATACTCGTATGTAGGCATATAGACTTTTCCTCCATTTCGACATATTTTTCAGACAGAGTTCCTTGTAGGAGCGAGCTACGCTCGCGATTCTATGTGATTTTTGATGCGCTGTGCTTTGTCAGAATAAAAAGTTTGTTGATAAAAAGGACAAATTCTGATAGATTCTAATCACTACGCGTGCAAAAGTCAAGTAATTTTTGTAATTGGCAGAGCCTATGGTTTTCTATTTTTTTCTTCTGAGTCCCTGAATTGACTTTACGAAGCACTGATTGCTGACAACTGAGTACTTCTGAACGGAGTTTTTTATGTTTCGCCTTCCTATTGATTTTGAGAGTTTTCCGCTCGGCAAGGGACCGATGGTAATGCTAATTCTGTTTCTTGTCTCTACACTTTTCATATTCGGACGTTCCGAGCAGGAAGGTGAGAATCTCGAATTCTGGATTTTCGCGAACACCCACTACGAGGAATACCAGGCACGCGTGCCTATCTTTGAAGCGCAGAACCCAGGGATTAACGTCCAGCTCATCAACTTCGGTGGGACGATGCACGATAAACTCCTTGCGGCGATGTTGTCCAATTTCGGGGCACCGGATCTCGTTGAGGTAGAGATTACATCCATCGGTCGTTTTCTTAAGGGGGCAATTGATGAGGTAGGTTTTGTAGATCTCCGTCCGCGTTTGGAAAGCGAAGGCTGGATGGAAAAATTGGTCGTGAGTCGATTCACGCCGTGGTCCTACCGCGACAAGATTTTTGGCATTCCGCACGACTTACACCCCGTCGTACTCCTTTACCGAGATGATCTCTTTAAAGCCGCTGGCGTTGAGATGACAGAGATTGAAACATGGGACGACTTTATCGCTGCCGGAAAGAAAGCCACACGCGATCTTGATGGCGATGGTGAGATTGACCAGTACGCAATCGTGCTGGATCGACGCACGGAGAGCGACTATTTCAGTCTACTCCTGCAACAAGGTGGAGGATTTTTCGACGAAGCGGGCAACGTCATTATCGACAGTGAACTCGCGATTGAGACATTGGAATTTTTCACTGCGTTGTTCAATGAACATGAAATTGCCACGCCAGTCTACGGAACATGGCATGGCGATCCAAGTAACTTCGCCGCAATGCAGGATGGCAAAATTCTCTCTATTCTCGCACCCGATTGGTACGTCGGTATTCTCAAAAGTCAGGTCCCGCAAATGTCTGGCAAATGGAAGGCGGTCGGCATGCCTGCGTGGTATCCCGGCGGCAGGCGGACCACAACACGCGGTGGAACGATGATTGGGATTACGAAGCAGTGTGAGAACCCATATCTCGCGTGGGAAGTTCTCAAGTTCACCTATTTTGATAGACCCGGGCTTATCAACCGATACGAGACGACACGAATTATTCCACCCCTCAAATCGGCGTGGGATGCCCCTATCTTTAAAGAGCCTGATGTCTACTTGGGTGGGCAACCCCTTGGGGAGTTGTTTATAGAATTGGCACCCGATATGCCTCCACGCTATCAGAATCCTTACTGGTCGGAGGGGGCGGATCTGCTCAACGATGCGATTTTCGCCGCTGTTACAGAGAAAAAAACGCCGAGAGAAGCTTTAACCGATTTGGCAGGGAAGGTGCGAGCGCTGATTGCGAAAGACAGAGACAGATGGGGAGACCTATAGTTTTCTCAAACGGCATATACCAGAGAAAGTAGGATTAAGGCCGCATATATCCTTAATGCAACTGCGCTTCACTGAAAATCATCGAGGAACATTGTCATGCAAGCTGCTATATACTTATACAGAGAAGGATGCCCAGAAGCTTAATCATAAAAAAATATGAAACAAAAACGCACAACGAACCTGTTTTGGAATCAACAACAGAAAATCGCTCCCTATCTTTTTATTGCTCCCTTTTACCTGCTGTTCGTCCTTTTTATGGGCTATCCGCTCATTTCGTCGCTCGTGATGAGTCTCTATGAAATGCGTGGATTCCAAAGCCGGATATTTGTTGGTATCGGCAACTTCACAGATCTGTTCGGCGATCCGATTTTTTGGAAATCGCTTCGGAACACTGCCTATTTCGCCGCAGGCACCCTCACTCTTCAACTGCCGATTGCTTTGCTGTTAGCGATTCTTCTCAACTCCAAATTCGTCAAAGGAAAAAATTTCCTACGTCTCGCCTTTTTTGCACCCGTCCTCGTCGCGGGTGTCTTCGTTGCAATTATCTTTAACCTTGTCTACGATCAACGGGCTGGTTTAGTGAATCAGGAATTCGTTCTTTTTGGCAAAGAGATCGGGTGGTTGAACGAGGAAAAATATGTGATGCCAGCGGTCATCCTAACAGGTGTTTGGCAGTGGGCGGGATTCAATATGATCTATTTCTTAGCCGGTCTACAAGGGATTCGGCAGGAATTATATGAAGCGGCAGCTGTTGACGGGGCGAACTGGTGGCAGGCGTTCATCCATGTCACACTTCCCTCGTTACGACCCGTGATAGCCTTTGTTTTCGTCGTTTCAATGATAGGTTCACTCCAACTCTTTGATCTTCCGTTCATTTTGACAAATGGCGGTGAACCTGCGGATGCGGGATCGACGATCGTCATGTATCTCTACAAAAACGGGTTTCAGTTCATGCGGCTCGGCTATGCAGCGACAATCGGCTGGGTACTATTTTTTATTATTGCGGTTATCTCCATCGTCCAGTTGAAATTGCTCGGCATTTTCCGAGATGAGTAGCGGAAAGTTTTTAACTCTGTAACCCAAGTTGCCATCTTTGTAGCATAACCTGTGAAGGTGTGCAGCTTAAGCACACAGAAGACCCACGGTCTCCTAAGCTACGAAATACCTCCGAATCCTGAAACCGCTTCAGTGAAAAATGGGACGGGATGCCTCAAATCTTGTGAGTAGCAACTTGGGTTTAAATAACGAACCCTACTGACCGAACTGCAAGGTAAAATAAAAAATGCAAATACTACCCGCAATCGATCTACGCGGTGGAAAGTGTGTGAATTTAGTACAAGGTATCGCCTCACAGGAGATGATCTTCTCGAACGCGCCTGTAGAGATGGCGTTGCAGTGGCAAGCCGAGGGAGCAGAATACTTGCACCTCGTGGATCTGGATGGCGCGTTCCAGGGTGAATCTACGAATCTCCACATCGTCAGCGAAATCGTATCTGCACTTGATATTTCTGTCCAACTTGGCGGTGGTATCCGTAGTATGGAGCAATTAGAAGCGGTTTTAGCGTTAGGTGTGGATCGCGCCATTTTAGGGACGATCGCGCTCAAACAACCGAGTTTCGTAAAACAGGCTTGTGCCAAATACGGTGCCCGTGTCGCTGTAGGTATTGACGCAAGAGATGGAATGGTTGCTACGGACGGATGGTTAGAGGTTTCCCAAAAATCTGCTGTTGAATTTGCCGTAGAGATGTCGGGTGTCCAAACGCTTATTTACACCGACATCAAGAGCGATGGTATGCTCAAAGGCCCCAACGTTGATGCCACTGCCAGTATTATTCATGCTGTCCCTGCCGATGTGATTGGTTCCGGTGGTGTCACGTCCCTTGCTGACGTAGCCGCTTTGAAGCAGATCGGTGCCAGCGGTGCGATTATCGGGCGGGCTTTGTATACTGGGGACCTCGCACTGTCAGATGCGATTGCTACCGCACGTTAGAGAAGCAAACGGGAACAGTATCGCATCAGGAATCATCCACACCCGTCACAGCACCCAACCCGATTCGCACATCCATCTTTTTTATCTCAAATCTTGTACCAATCTCCATCACCAAGGGTAAGTCGAGTGTAAGGCTAACGTGGGCATAAGTTCCCGGTGTAATCAGAGAGAGACTCGGCGGAAGTTTTAGGTGCGCGGGCGTGTCAATACTCCATAGATGGATGTCAGGCCTATCATTTTCGACGAGTGGAATGTGTGTCCCGCTCTCTTCGTGTGTTAGCAGATAGATGAGTGCGGTAAATTCAGAATGCGATTTGACTGTCTTCGGTGTGCAAAGCACTTGTCCGATAGACAACCAGTCAGGCTCAGATTCGACGCAGACTTCGTTCTCCTTTATGCTGAGAACCCGCGTTTTGATCCTGTCTCCTTTACCCACAATATCTATCGCTTGTCCGACAGCGAGTTGTCCCTGCACAATATCGCCACGGACGGCTACACGTTCCTTCATTTCCTCAGTGATTTCATGGATAGGCATCATAAGCGGTAAGTGTGCTGTGTCCACAGGTACGGGCATTGCCCGATTCATCTTGAAAATAAGGTCAACGATCGGTTGCCACTGTGTGGAGGTGATGCTGGATCCTCTGTAGTCTAACGCCTTGCGGGCATCACCGACGATTATTGGAGCGGTTTCTTCGTCCCATCCACACGCGTTCAGCAGTTCTTCCATTTCCTGTTGGCAAATGTCTATAAGTTCATCGTCTTTTGGAATACCATCTGTGTTAAGAAAGGGCAACACTGTCGGAAAGTGCATCTGGCTGGCAAGACGAAGATGTGCCTCGGAATCAGGTGTGACCCCCTCGACTGCGTTCACTACCCAAATTGCTCCCTGAATTGCGGGTGAACCGCTGATGAGCATTTTTACGACATCAAAGTAGGTTTCGCAATCGATGTGTGTATAGAGTTTGCCGCTGGTTTCATAGGCTATTGCCCGGTAAGTGATTCCAACGCCTTCTCGGATTGGATGGCTGATCGGGGTTTGTTTCTCAAAGTCGCTATCTCCGTTTGTGTGAATCGCACCGATTTTCGCGACGACTTTCGATATCGCCCCTGTCAGTGTTGTTTTACCGTGTCCGGGTGCGCCGAGGGTACAAATAGGCAATCTGCGATGTGTGTCTCCTCTTTTTTCTGTCATCTTTTTCTCCTGATCTGCATAATTTTTTTTGCAATTTTCACTTCATTGTAGCACAGAAACATGAATTGAGCAATAGTGTGATTTGTGGGATTGGAGAACGGGAGGAAAAACTTGTCAAATAGCCTAAACATTGATAAACTATTAACGTTAGGACTTATGCAGGCTGCGCTTTTGTAGCATAACCTGTTAGGTCGTGTCAGGGAACCGTGTGTTTTTTGTCAGTTCACCCTCTCAGAGACCGTGTTATTGTCAAAATTGCGTAAGTCCTGAACGTTTTAAAATCCATATTAGGAAGCATGGGACAGTTCTCATAAAAATAAAATATGTCACACCAAAAAATCTATCATCTCAGCGAACTTGCTTCCATCCTTCAGCAAACGAAATCAGATGGAAACGTTGTTGTCACGACTAACGGTTGTTTTGATGTGCTCCACTTGGGACATCTCCGTTATCTTCAGGCGGCGCGCCAACTTGGGGATCTGCTCGTGGTGGCGGTTAACAGTGATAGTTCGGTACGTCAACTCAAAGGTGAAAATCGTCCACTCGTTCCTGAAGAGGAACGAGCAGAGATGCTTGCCGGGTTGGAATGCGTTAATTACGTGGTGATCTTTCCAGAATTGACTCCAATCTCTTTGCTCTCTGAGCTCAAACCGAGCATCCACGTTAAAGGGGGTGACTACAAACTGGAACAACTCATCGAAAGAGATGTCGTCGAGGCAAACGGCGGTAAAATTATTGTCGGTTTGAACGTTCCGGGAAAATCCACAACCAATCTCATTCAAGTGATATGTGAGCGATACAAAGGCGTTGATGCCGCAAACACACCGTAAGGCAGTTTTAGATTTTTAACTTACTGCTTCTGGCCCGCTGCGTCCGTTGTCCTTCGGGTTTCTGGTTAAGAATGGAACGTTAAACCAAAACTACAACCTGCAACAACAGCACAGGCGGCACTACGGAGGGGATCATTGTGCATCCAATGCACCTCACCAAACCGCAAGGAAAATTAAAAAATGCAGATAAACGATTCATTGCGCCCCGTCGATCTAAAGCCTCAGATTGAGAAACTTTTTGAGTGTTCAGGTCAAAAGATTTTAGCGATAGAGAACACATGGCCCCCCGAAAAAGGGACACCTGTCTTTACCGTTGCTGGGACCTACACGACACGCGGTTGGACAGAGTGGACACAAGGGTTTCAATTCGGTTCCGCCATTCTCCAATTTGATGCGACCGGTGATGAGCGATTTCTTGAGATCGGTCGGCAGAACACGGTTGAGAAGATGGCACCCCACGTGACACACATCGGTGTCCATGATCACGGTTTTAATAACGTCTCTACTTATGGGAACCTCAGACGTTTGATGCGCGAGGGTGTGATTCCGTGGAACGATAGTGAGATGGATTTCTATGAACTCGCGCTAAAAGCCTCCGCTGCCGTGCAAACGGCTCGCTGGACCCTTATTAATGATGGCACTGGATACATTGCGTCCTTCAACGGAGCACATTCGCTCTTCTCGGACACTATCCGTTCTTTGCGGGTTTTGGCACTTGGGCATACGCTCGGTGCCGTGCTGATGGGTGAGGGTGATGTCGCTATCAGTCTATTGGAACGCCTGATACAGCATTCGCAGACGACAGCAACCTATAACGTCTACTACGGTGAAGGCCGTGACGCGTTCGACATACGTGGACGGGTTGTACATGAATCTATTTTCAATACCAACGATGGGAACTACCGCTGTCCAAGCACCCAGCAAGGATATTCTCCGTTTACGACATGGACGCGCGGACTTGCATGGATTATTACCGGTTACGCCGAGCAACTTGAGTTTTTTGACACGTTACCAGCAGATATGCTTGAACCTTACGGCGGATATGAACTGGCGACAGCACACATGCGTAAAGCAGCGGAGGCTACCGCTGATTTCTATATTAAAAATACAGCACAGGATGGGATTCCGTATTGGGATACCGGTGCTCCCGGTTTAGCAGAACTCGGCAATTACGTGTCAATCCCCGCGGATCCGTTCAACGATATCGAACCTGTGGATAGCTCCGCCGCGGCGATTGCAGCACAAGGGTTGATTCGGCTCGGCAATTATTTGAGAAAGCATGGTGAGTCGGAGGCAGGGAATTCCTATTACCAAGCAGGTTTGACAGTCGCTAAGACGCTCTTCGCTGAACCGTATCTCTCAGAATCCGATACGCATCAGGGTCTATTATTACATTCAGTATATCACCGTCCGAATGGATGGGATTATGTGCCAGAAGGCAGAAAGATTCCGTGTGGAGAGGCTTCGATGTGGGGCGATTATCACGCCCGCGAACTCGCTGTTCTGTTATGGCGGGAAATAAATGGTAAACCGTATCTGACGTTTTTCTAACGTGTATATAGTAGGTGTGTTGACAAAGCGCGCCTACGACGAAAATGGGTAGGATGAGGAAAATAGCAATGAACGTATTTAAAGAAACACAGCATCCGAATGTTGAAATTACTGTTGAAAAGTTCGGTCCCATTGCCGAAGCAAATATTGACCTCCGGCCACTGACGGTATTTGTCGGTCCAAGCAATACCGGGAAAACGTATTTCTCAACACTCGTCTATGCCCTGCATGGTATTTCTGGGGGATTCGCTCCTTTTCCCTTCCAAGACCTTTCCAATTTTTCCTTAGTAAATTTTTCCTTAGTATCTGTCCTTCTTCAACTGAAAAGCTACTTTTTATCAACCTATTCTGAGGAAAAAAAGACAATAAGGGAATTAGATGAAGCGATACAAGAAGTGCTTCAAAAACTGATAGCCAGCGGCTCTCCATTCAAATTTTCGGACATCCCCCAGTCGTTACGCGACTACTTACAAGCGAATCTCACAAATCCGGAGGTTATTAGCACTGAACTCACTCGCTGTTTTGATTTAAAATCGCCTTCAGCCCTGATACAGTTCGCCAATAGTGATCATTGTCAGATGAAAGTTTCTCTAAAGGTAGGTAGGCAAAATCAAGAATGGTGGAACTTCTATATGCTTGTTACCAAATCAGATCTCGCCGTAAACGGTGGAGTCGACCCCAATTTGGTGCTTGCCCGTGAGGACAAACTATTACGGAATTCAACCCCTAGTGATGAATTCACGGATTATGCTCTGAATGGTCGAAAAAGGTATTATTTGCCTGCCTCTCGCAGCGGTATCATTCAAAGTCATCGGATTATTGCAAGTTCACTGATGGAGCAAACTGTTCGGGGAGGCGGTCCAGAAATTCCGACGCTTTCATCGGTGGTTGTGGATTTCATGAAGAAACTGCCGCTTTACGAAGAAAGCAAATCTCATGACACGATACTTGCTATTGCTGCCGCGTTAGAGTCAGAAGTGTTAGCAGGGGAAATAATCGCGAGCCCTTCGCTGAGTGGCTATCCCGAGTTCTTCTATCGGCCGCACGGAGTCAAAGAGGAAATACGGCTCAACCAAACTTCGTCGATGGTATCCGAACTTGCCCCTCTGGTTCTGTTTCTTCGAGGGTTTATCTGCCCTGGTCATACGCTCATTATTGAGGAACCGGAGGCACATCTGCATCCCGGTGCTCAAGCCGATATGGCGGTTATCCTTGCTCGCCTAGTTCGCGCAGGCGTAAGGATAATCATAACGACACACAGTGATTGGTTGCTTCAGGAAATTGGAAATCTCATACGCGCAGGAGAACTTGAGGAAGCCGGCGAGGAAGTTAACGACCTGCCGACCTCCCTCGAAAAAGAACAAGTTGGAGTTTGGCATTTTCAAAAAAATGGAAAGGTGGAGGAAATATCTTACAATCGTATTGATGGCATAGATCCTATGGAATACCTGGACGTAGCTGAGAATCTTTATAATCGTTCCGCACGTCTCCAGAACCGACTTGAAGAAACGAAAAGGAACAGTGAGTGTGAACGTGAGTAGGGTTCTTAATGAACTCCGGGTAGCCTTCGACGAACAAAGTCTCATCAATTCTTGTAGTGGAGAAGGATGCACCGTTGATATGACTGGAGTACCCTCCGAACGGATAATTGTGAATTTGGAAGATGAGTTTGACTTGCGTGGAATAACTGAAAAACGGGCTGACCGACTCCTCTTCTGTGTTCATCCTACCGAGAATAACCTTGTTGCAGCTTCAATCGAACTCAAAAGTGGCAAGGCAGTTGAATCAGACGTAACCGAAAAGTTGGGAAACAGCCTGAGATTTACTGCTCAAATTGCCCCGGTTTCGATTCGGGCACAAATTATCTTCATCCCCATTCTGTTTCAAGGGCGAGGGGTTAAATGGACGAATCCCAAAGGTGCCAGAGAACTGAAAGTACTCGTCCACGGCAGGCGTTTACGAATTTTGGTAGGACGTTGTGGTAGACCACGAAATTTAGCAAAGGCTTTGTTTGGGTAAGATTATAGTAGATTCCGTAATGACTTGGACACTTGTAGCGGCGTGCGAACTCTGAAGTTATATGTGTCTGACTGGCACCGCCTAACAGGCTATGCTACAAGTGTGAACCTGTTTTCGGATTTTACTATAAAATTAAGCGATAATCCTTTCAACCTGGCCCGTTTCCAAGGAACGATTCGCTGCAAGTGTGACAGCAAGAGATTTGACAGCATCGGCGTAGGGCGCAATGACCAATCCTTGATCGTTTGCTTCAACCGCCTTGATGAATTGCTCAACCTGTCGGAAGTAACCCGCTTCCGTGCCGGTGTAGTCGATGACTTCACCGCTGATCTGTCCGCGCAATCCGAGGTCGAGCGTGAGTTTGAGATAGAAGTCATCACCCACCAGTTCGGCTGCAAAATGGTCGTGTGCGCGAGCAACACAGGTACTGGTGATGCTCCCTACCGCTCCACTCTCAAACTGCATGTTACAGACGGTGCACTCCTCGAAATCAGCAATACCTTCCGATACCCCCTTGATACCGTAGGCATGCACATTAACAACATCGCCGAGAAAGTAACGGATGAGGTCAAAGACGTGGGTTGTCTGCTCGACCATCTGCCCACGGGATACTTCGTATTTTCCCCACCATGGATGGTTGGCCCCCATCCTTGTGAGAAACCGTCCGATCCCCATAGCAAGTTTCCGATCGCCGACTAATTCCTTCGCTTTCGCAGTGATGTCGCTATAGCGCGCCATATAGCCGACTTGGTTGATAACACCAGCAGCGGCAATCGCATCAAGGGCATATTGAGCGGTTTCCAAATCCTGAGCAACGGGTTTCGCAACAAAGACCGCTGCGCCAGATGCCGCTGCGTCAGTAATCTGTGTCGTATGGGCTCCGGGTGGGATACAGATGAATACGACATCCGGTTTCTCTGTCTGTAACATTTCGCTGTGATCCGTATATGCTATTGCATTTTCTTCGGCAGCGATCGTTACGACGCGTTCGGCGTTTATATCACAGACTGCCGCAATGGGCCGTTCGAGTTGCTTGAGGCTTTGACGGTAACTCCTGGTAATACCACCAACCCCGATAAAGGTAATTTTCATATCATTTTCCTATTTTTACTCATGGTACTAAAAGACAGTAGAGAAATGTCGCCTCATATACTTGGTTAATCATCAGCCGGGACCGCTGCACCCAACAGGTCTTCTTCTGAGACGGTTTGGAAACGCGCCTCTGGATTTCTCAGCACGAGACCGCGCACGTCTGTTGTGATAGCGTAGAGTGCTGGCATCACGAATAGCGTCATTGTCGTTGCTAAGGCGAGCCCAAAGATAATGGTATATGCCATCGGCATCCAGATAGGTGATTTACCACCGAGACCGACTGCCATCGGAATAAGCCCGATAATTGTCGTCAACGTCGTGAGGATGATCGGACGTAATCGGACATACCCACCTTTTAGGATCGCATACCACTTGTTGTAACCCCGTTCTCGGTATGAATTGATGAAGTCGATGAGGACAATAGAATCGTTCACCACAATTCCTGAAAGCGCAACGATACCAAACATCGCAACCATACTCAGTGTCGCATTGGCAAGGAGTAACCCAATCATCGCACCTATCATCCCGAACGGAACAGCGAACATAATGATAATCGGTTGTATAAACGATTTGAATTGCGCGCCTAACACAACATAGATGAGCAACAGCCCAACAATGAACAATTTCCACAACTCGGAAAAGGACTCTATAATCTCATCGAAAAGCCCTCTAAAATCGAGTTGGTATCCCGGATATAGAGATTCGACATTAGCAAATGCACTGATTAATGCCTGATTTACTTTAAACGCTGTCGTTTTCTCATTATCTACCAAGGCATAAACGGTAATCGCTCGTTCACCGTCAAAGCGGCGGATATCAGAATAGCCTTTCTCCTCTGTGATATTCGCGACATCCTTGAGTGGAACAATCGCACCCGTGGGGGTTGCGATTAACAGATTGTTTAGTTCTGCAAAGTTAGTGAGGGTATCTTCTTCATATTTGACGATGACATCAATCGCCTCGTCTGCTTCGCGATACGTTGTCGCTTTGGCTCCCTCAATAGCGGTGCGTACTGTTTGTGCAATCTGGAATGTGGTTAACCCGTACTGGTGTGCCTTTTCGGGCTTCAGATAGATACGCAGTTCGGATTTACCCGTACGAAAGTCATCTCGAATGTCGTAGACACCGTCCATTTGCGAAAGTGATGCTTTAAGGGTATCACTGAGTGCAACAAGCTGTTCAAATCTCGGTCCCTTTACTTTGACTTCAACGTCTTGTCCTTGTGGAGGTCCGCCTTCTTGTGTGATGAAATTCAGTTCCTCAATTCCACTCACCGTTGCGGTTTTCGTCCGCAGTTCCGCGATGATGGCATCTACACCGCGAGTTCGTTCCCGTTTTGGTGTCAGTTCAACGATAACTTCGCCGAAATTTGAGCCATAGGTAACGCCTTCCATCATACCCGAGGTCGGCGTATGTAAGCCGATGTTGCTGACGATTGCAGCGACTTCGCCTGAGGGAAGTGTTTTGGCGGCTTCTTCAAGTTGAGCGACGACTGCTGTTGTCTCCTGCATACCATAAGAAGGGGGCATTTCGGCTTTGACGTAGAATTGTGGGAAATCTTCACCGGGGAACAACTCCTTGTCAAGAACTAAAAACGCGCCAAAGCACACGATTAAGCCGATAAAGAGGACACTCCCTACAAAGGCATACCGGTGACGAATCGTTACTTTCAAGATTCTAACATATCGGTTCCGAATAAGGTCAAAAACCGTGCTGAACCACGCGAAAAAGCCGATGATGTAGGCACGGAGGGGAAAGGTATTTGGTGATCGGGTACGGAGATTTTCAAATTGGCTCCGTTCTGTCCGGGTTTTCGCTCTGCCCCACTCCGCAACGTGCGCAGGTAAAATCACGAACACTTCAAAGAGTGAAGCCAATAGGACGAGAATCGCCATAATTGGCACAACCCGCATAAACTGCCCGGGAACGCCGGACATAAACATCAGCGGACCAAATGCGCAGATGGTCGTTAAACTGGCGGCTAAGACGGGCCACCCAACCTCTTCTGCACCGCGAATGGCGGCGACTTTCGGAGGGGCACCTCTCTCAATGTGTCGATAAATGTTCTCTATCACGACGATAGCGTCGTCTACAACAATCCCTACGACTAAAATTAGCCCGAACAGGGAGACACCGCTGAGGGAGTAGCCACTCACAGACATGAACCAGAAGGTTGCCATGAACGCAACAGGTATCCCGAGCGCAGCGAATACGGCGTTCCGCCATCCGATAAAGAGAAGGAGCATTAACACAACAAGGATCAAACCGAAGAACGCATTTGTTTCAAGGATCCCCAGTCGCTCTTTGAGGATAACCGAATAGTCATTGACCGCTGTCAATTCAGCACCTTCAGGGAGATCTACTTTCCGTTTTTTAACGAGTTCCCGGAGTTCGGCAACTAATGCGATGGTATTTCCCTCAGTCTTTTTTTGGACACTCAAGCTAATGGAGGGAGCTCCATAAATACGGGATAAGGTTCTCGCTTCTTCGTAGGTGTCCGAAACGGTTGCGACATCCTTCAAGCGTAATGGTGTCCCTGTCGGTTGGACGGCGATGATGGTATCACCGATCGTATCTGGATTGGCGAATTCGCCCATCGTCCGCACCATGAACTCCATGCTACCAAGTTCCATCGTGCCAGCCGGGAGATTCAAATTACTGGCACCGAGCACGGTGATAATAGAGGCAATGGGAATATGATACGCCTTCAAACGATCCGGGTCCACTTCAATCCAGATTTCCCTCTCACGGAGCCCTGCTATCCGAACGGACGCAATATTTTTGATGTCTAATATTTCATCCTTAAGGTTTTCAGCGATGTCTCGCATCTGCGTTTCCGAAATGTTCCCGCCGACAACAATTGTCAACATAGGGAAACCGGAGGAGATATCAAGTTCTTCAATCTTTGGATCGTCCAGAATCTCCTCTGGTAACTCATTCATCTGTTCTACAGCGGTCCGGAGATTTTCAAGTTCCTTGTCGAAATCTCGGTCGCTTATCTCTTCAAAGTCAACAGAAACAACGGACCTACCTTCTGAAGAATTGGAGAATAGCAGATTGATTTTGCTGACATTTTCCTCAATTGCGTCTTCAATGGGGGCGGTGACGAGTTTTTCAACCTCTTCAGGGGATGCCCCCGGATAGAGTGTCGTCACGGTTGCACTCTGTAAATCGATTTCAGGAGTGAGCTCCCGTGGTAGGTTTATCCATGCGTACACCCCGAAAGCGATGATAATAATCATTAGCATATTCGCTAAAACCGGGTTATTCACAGATATTTTGGGGATGGACATGCGGTAAAATTTCTCCTTATCCTTCGGTGTTATATTGCCTAAACACATTTAAGGGTTGTCTTTTGGAAAGATTCGGTTTTGATTAAGAAGTGCTATCGGGGTAGTGTCTTCACCACCCCATTTTAAATCCATTCGTGCGTTGGATGTATCTCCTCTGCTCTCTGTAGGAAAACACAGGCTATTGAGGATTATTGACTCGCTTTGAGAGCACCCCATGTCGTCGTTACCTTGCTATCTGGGGCGACTGACAAGGGCTCAATCCCTTCACCTTCAATGGAGAGTGTGTCTACAAGGAACGTAACTGTTTGACCGCCCCAACTGTTCATAAAGCCGATGCCAACACGTTCTACATCGAATTTGTGGTTCCACGTTTTGTTGCCAGAGAGCGTCCAGTCATCTTTTTCACTTTCACGGTAGTAGCCAGAGAACAGATCGTCTTCTTTAACGATCTTAAGATGAAGTGGGACATCGAAGCCGGTCTGGAAGTGTCCTTTGTCCTGCCAATTGGCTTGAACCATACTCCCAATCAACGTTTTTTGCGGTTGGTTGGCTTCCCCACCAAATAGCAGACAAGCATAGTTCAGGTCTTCGTCACTGTAGAGGAAAATGCCGATCCATGAATCAGCGGGTTTATCCGGTTCGGTGGAAAAGATACCACTCACTGTTATGTTTTTTGCTGCGCTTTTCGGGATTTCCCGTTCAAGCATCGGTTTGTCAGGAGTTGTGTGCCCCCAACCGCCCTTCGGATTGGTCATCTGTAAAAAGCCATCTTTGACTTCGAACGTCGTAACTTTGTCGCGATAGTCGCGAAATTCCCATTCTTCAACAAGTTCGGTACCATCAAAGGGATCCGTCCATACACCGGCGGAGACTATCCCAAGGGTGCTGTACAACAGGATTCCGCATACGAGAATCATAATTCGCATGATAATTCTCCTCTTGATTTGAGACATTATAACATATAACCAAAGTTGTTACTTACAAGGTTTTAGACAGATCTATGCCGTTTTTGATTGAAAATACTCAGGAAAATTCGTATTGTAAGACGATGCACTCCCACAACTGCGGGTTATCGATTCACTTTGAGCGTTGCCCAAGTTGTGGTCAATTTGCCTGTTGGTTCAACATCTAACCCACCCAGTGCTTTTGCTAATCCATGTTCCACAATGATTGACAGGTCGTCTTCACTGAGCACGGTGTTGAAGATAGCAGCTTCATCAATAATGCCGACGAAGTATGAACCCCCACCCCATTTACCAATCTCAACGGGATTTCCGGTGACAGCGGTTTTTCCGGGGCGTGTACTCACACCGGCTTTTTTGCCATTTACATATACAACAAGTTGTTCATTCTTCTCGTTGATGTCGTAAGTTGCTGCGAAGTGGATCCATTTCTTTTCATCAGGAACGTGTGAAGAGGCTCTCGGTTCCCAACTGCCACCCGGTTTGACGAACGCTGACATTTTATTCCCTTCTTGTGGTGGATCAATACGTAGAAGATACTCGTTGCTTTTAGCGATGAGCTGCCTCCAAGTGGAAATATCTGTGGCAAAAAACCATGCCATCATCGTGAGTTCTTCACCGAGTTGCAGTTCCGGTGTCGAGTCTATTGACACCCACTGTGCACCATCAAACTCAAGTGCTTTCCCAATTTTTCCATCTTTCCACTTGGCACCGTTGATTGCCCCATCGTGCCCTTTTCCTGAGGCATCTTTGGTTGTTTTGCCTGCCCCTTCATCAAAGAGCCAGACACCAACTGCTGTTTCAGGGTCAATTTCAGCAGAACATATCTGTGGTAACATCCAAGCAATGAGACAGACAATTCCTAAAATTGAGATTATTTCTCGCATTTATATCTCCTTCATCTACTTTTATATTTCAAAGGTTGTTCGATCCCCAAATTTTGGTAGGTTATATCATATTTTTTATAATTATAACATGTTATAGTAGACTCTAACAAGTAAAGGAAGACTTTGGAGATGCGTCCCGTATTCTAATTGGACATGCAACCGAAATTATGGTAGACTAACGTGAGTTTGGCAATAAAACGTGAGTTCGCTTTAAACGCTTTTCCTGTCTGGAAAAAGGGATGATCATAGCATGAACTGTGAGTTTATGCTATATTTCACGGAAGGACCTACGGGTGAAACTTTTTTCAAACTCACGTTAACTCATTGATCTTAACTATTTCTCCAATATTTATTGAAAAAATAAAATTAATTCTGAAAAAAAGGAGAGGTTATTATCTCCATAGACTAAAGTCTTGAGAGGAACGACCGAAGAAACTAATGAAAAAAGTGTATCAGTTCACGCTCACAATAGCGACTATATTTGCCCTGATTGTGAGCACTTCTCATCTTGCATTCGCACAGGCAAACGATATCAAGGGTGGGCCCTTGGGGAAAGACGAGCTCCTCAAAGATCCGAATCCCAATGGGGACAATCTGAGAGAAAATCACGCCGACAACAAAAACTGGATTACCAAGTGGTATGGTCCAGATGGTAACTATGAAAACAACGGCAGCTTTCAAGTTTCCTCCAGGAGAGACCTTATTGATGAGGGGACCAACGGTAAACTCACAGAGACCAAACTCTCAACAGCTGCTGGCTTGCAGCTGACAGAAACCGTTGACATGAAATGGAAGGCTGGAAACGGTGGCACGAGAAAATGGACGGTCTTTGAATTGGATCCCGCTGATGGAAACAATATGAACAGAGATGGTCCCGTTGATAACATTGATACCTACGGAATGATTGTTATTCACGCCCCGTCGGCAAGAAAAGCCATCATGTCCCCGGCCCATGACGATCACGCCCAAATTTGGATTAACGGCGAAAAATGGTATAACAACTCCAGGTGGACAGGTGCGGCACAAATGATTCTGCACAATGTCGAAGTCGAGTTGAAAAAAGGTGGGAATGTCCTGCTCTACCGGGTTGGTGAATCTGGTGGTTCAGCGTATATCAACCTCCATTTTGATGATGATACCCACAAAGATTGCAAAATCTATCCGGACAAGGCGAAAGACCAGAAAAGTTTCTTGAATGAAGTTCGTGGTGTGCTTCCAGTTGATCCGATCGGAAAACTGACAAGCACCTGGGCAGATATTAAGCAAAATCGTTAGTTATACGTGAGTTTGATAAATATTGGCGCATTGCCGATTAAAGTCCCACGGATAAGGGGGATTTAGGGGTATCTCCCTAAAAATCGCCTCTTTTTCAGTGGATGTATTGCTTTTTTGCTCAATTTGCGTCTGCTTTGGACCTCTAATATTTTTTTAAAACTGGCGTTACGATATCACTTAACCCAAGTTGTCACCTTTGTCGCATAACCTGTGAGGGTGTGCAGCTTTGGGCGCAGGAAACCCACGGTCACCTACACTACGAACTGTTGCGGATCCTGAACGTTTTCAACGAAAAATGGGACAGGATGCCTAAAATCTTGCGAGTAGCAACTTGCGTTACAATATTACTTAGGAATTGCCCTATGGAAGGATATAGACGATGGACCAAAAAGAACAACTTATTGCCGATCTGACTGCGCTCCTTGGGTCTAAAAACGTCTTAACCGATGCAACCGCACTCTCGGTCTACGAATGCGATGCCGCGCCCTCTTTTAAGGCGATGCCGGATGTTGTTGTCTTCGCGGATACGGCACAGCAGGTATCGGATATCGTAAAGTTGGCGAATAGATACGACACTCCGTTTATCGCTCGTGGCGGCGGTACAGGTTTGAGTGGAGGGATGCTCTCTGTCCAAGGCGGAATTATCATCGCCCTCAACCGGATGGATCGTATCTTAGAAGTAGACCTTGAAAATGAACGGGCGGTTGTTGAACCGGGTGTGGTGAACCTCTTGTTGACACAAGCAGTGCAAAATCAAGGCTATCACTACGCGCCGGATCCATCAAGTCAGAAGGCATGTACAATCGGCGGAAATATCGCCGAAAATTCCGGTGGACCCCATACCTTGAAATATGGTGTTACCTCCGACCATGTGCTTGGGTTGGAAGTTGTATTGCCGGATGGGGAAATTATTGAATTGGGGGGTGCTGTTGAAGAAACACCCGGCTACGACCTGCGCGGTGTAATGATCGGTTCCGAAGGCACATTTGGAATCGTAACAAAAGCAATCGTCCGGCTTACCCGGAATCCGCAGGCTTACCAAACCGCTCTCGCTGTCTTTGAGACAATGGATGACGCTTCTAACGCCGTCTCAACGATTATCGGTGAAGGTATTATTCCGGCGGCACTTGAAATGATGGACACTCTTGTCATTCGTGCTTTAGAGGAAGCCTTCCAGTTCGGTTTCCCGCTTGATGCTGAAGCGATTCTGATTGTGGAACTTGATGGTATTGAAGCCGGAATGCAGAACCAGACCGATCAGATCTTGGAAATATTCAAACAGCACAACGCACGGAAGGTGGATTACGCCAAAGATGAAGCAGAGCGGCAGCAACTGTGGAAGGCGAGAAAGAGCGCGTTTGGTTCGTTCGGACGACTTGCCCCGAACTACATTACTCAGGATGGTGTCGTACCCCGGACAACGCTGCCGAAGGTGCTACGGCGGATATCCGAAATCTCTGAGAAGTATCAAATTCCCATCGCGAACGTGTTCCATGCTGGTGATGGTAACATTCATCCTATCGTTCTCTTTAACGAGCGAGATGCTGATCAGTGTGAACGTGTGGAGCATGTCAACCAAGAAATCCTGACGGTATGTGCGGAAGTCGGGGGAACAATCACAGGAGAACACGGAATCGGTGTTGAAAAGATGGATTACATGCCCCTCATTTTCAGTCCTGCTGATATGCAAGTAATGGCGACGGTCAAGAAAGTCTTTAATCCTACGGGGCTCTGCAACCCTGGGAAGATTTTCCCGACAGCCGAATCCTATGAGAAGTTAGGTCTACCACCGAGTAGGATTCTATATTCATGATCTAAGTTGATACTACCAAATTTTGGACGTTTTCATAAGATTCTTTAAGCACTTTCCCCACCCTGTAGGGGTGATACGCCTATAAGTTAAGTGGCAACTACCATTATTCACACGCGCGGTATCAGGCGTACCAAAATTCCGAAAGGAGGACAGAATGCGTCAACGAAATGGAATAAACTCAAAAATTTTGAGCATTATCGGTTGTATCGTCTTATACGTTGGGTTTCTGGCACCTTTTGCGATGGGGAATTCCGAGGAAAAATTGCAGCAACTCTTCCAATCTGCTGAAGACTTGTATGTACAGGCAGATTACGAAGGGGCTATTGTCAAGTATACTGAGGCACTTGAAGAATCAATGAAGGAGGGTGTGAATCCCCTGGTTATTGACAAGGATTTCACAACTCGTGTCAATTATAGGATCGCGTTGAGTTACTCACGTCTCGCCCAAAAATCAGGTAATATTGATTACTACAAAACTTCGATTGAATATATTGAAAAAGTTGTCCTGACAGCAGCAATTGTTCCGCAATATCAAGTAGCGTTGATTTATCTTTGGGCATACAACCTCTACCGAATGGAACAGTTTAAAAAGGCGGAACTGAAGTTTAAGCAGGTCGTTGAGAACTTCCCGAATAGCATCTTCCTCGAAAACGCTTGGTATATGATTGGGCAAGCCAATTACAAATTGGGGGATTATGACGACTCTCGGCAGGCATTCAAAACCGTTCTTGATGCCTTTCCAGATTCCGATTTCAAAGATGAGGCGCAACAGTTCATCGCACAGTCTTTTCTGAATGAATTGAACTACGAACAAGCGTATCAAGAATTCGATAAAATCGCCGCAGAAGAGTTCAAGAACTACCCAGAGCTACAAGCCGAAGCAATGTATAAAGCCGCTTATAGTTTGAGTCAACTCGGTAGAGATGATGAGGCGATCAGACGTTATACCAATTTTATCAAGCAATTTCCAGATAGCGACTTTATCGCCGAGGCGAAACTCGGTATTGCTGATAGTTATTTCCGTATGGAGAATTGGAGCAAGGCGATAGAAGCATACGAGCACCTTATCTCTGAACATACGGAAGCGATTGATTTCGTCCCCTACAGTTCCTATCGGGTTGGCGAAGCGTATTACAAGTTGAGCACCCATGAGAAAAACACAGAGCGAATGATTCAAGCGACAGCATCGTCAGAACTCGCCTTGCAGTGGTATCGGAGAACGATTGACAATTACCCGGAGGATCCCATTACTCCGCATGCGTACTATGCTTTGGCACGTGTCTATCTTGATACCGGTAGGTGGGCCCTCGTGTTGGAGATTGCTGATGAAGCAAAGAAAAAATATGCCACGAGTGATGACGGTCATGTACTTGAGACACTTACAAACATTGCCTCGCTAAGAGACACCGCTACTAAGAACATAGAGCGGAGAACTGTTGAGTGATATGCTATCCAGAGCCGCAAGGGTTTGGAAGGACTTTTGCGAATCAACGTAGAATGCGCGTGTGGCATTCCGTGGAGTGTTTCCTCAATTTCTTCAGATTTAAGGAATGTATTTGACGCGCGTTGTCTAACTACAAGGAAAAATTAGAAAATTGTACGATAAACTTAAAGGTATTGTCGGCGAATCCAGCCTCCTCTCGGAGGAGCAGGTCGCAGCCTACGGTTTTGATGGATACGTCCCGAAGGCGGTTGTTTTACCGACATCTGTCTACGAGATGCAAGCAGTCCTCCAATTTGCGGTAACACAAGGTTTGTCGGTTGTGCCTACGGGTGCGGGTACGAAACTGGGTATTGGAAATTTGCCGCAGAAAGTAGATGTGGTCCTGGCGACAACGTCCCTGAATAGTGTGGTAGAATATGAACCCGCGGATTTAACTGTAACCGTGGAATCCGGTATCCGCTTGAGGGATCTCCAGACCGAATTGGCGAAACACCGTCAGTATCTGGTATTGAATCCACCCTATGCAGATCGGTGTACCATCGGTGGGGTTGTAGCAACAAACGCGAGTGGCTCTTTCCGTTTGCGGCATGGGACCACCCGAAACCAAGTCTTAGGTTTGCGGGTTGTTCGCGCAGATGGCACTGTTGTCAAAAGTGGGGGCAAAGTGGTGAAAAATGTCGCTGGCTACGATCTTAACAAACTCTATATTGGTGCGTTCGGAACGCTGGGTATCATTACCGAAGTAACCCTCAAGTTGTCGCCGATACCCATGCAGCAAGCGATACTTACAGCAGACTTTCAGGACGTTCAGGATGCCGCGGACACGGGTTTAGATATTGTTGGCTCACAAACATTGCCGATGTTTGTAAATCTGTTCGTCAATTCAGATCCAACGCGTGCCGGAAACGAGTCACCCGCAGATGAAAATAAACCGATGCTGGTGGTTGGATTTGGTGGGGATCCCGAAACTGTAGCGTGGCAGTTGACGCAATGCCAAGGAATTATGGAACAAAAAGGTGCGATAGGTGTCACAATTATAGAAGACGAATCAGTACAGCACCTTCAAGAAACTGTGCAGGAATTTTCCGCAGCTCATCGAAATACCGAAATCGTAGTTGCCAAATTGAACCTAAGGCGTACCGATATCGCAGAATTTGCTGCGCAAATTGTGGAGACGAATTGGACTTCTGATGTCCAAATGATGGCGTTGCTCGGGAATGGTGTGTTGTATGTTATTATTCCTATTGCGTCCGATACCGACTATCCATCGCTTGCGAATATGCTAACGCAACTGCGTCAAGCCGCAATGTCAAAGCAGGGAAATCTTATCATAGAAGTTGCGCCACCTGAACTCAAACGGTACATTGACGTTTGGGGTTCCACCGAAGGAACGCTCAATTTAATGAAACAGATTAAAGCACAGTTCGATCCGGCTGGTTTGTTGAACCCAGGAAGATTTGTTTCGAGTATTTAGTTTTTATTTGATCCAGCAGGATAGCACCACATGCTTTTCTGATTTTTGTTGGAGAATTCACGACTGCTCACCCCGAAAACATCGGGCAAATAATAGGTTGCCCGTCTACCAAAATGTAGGGCGAATCTGCAAACCTACATTCCAAAAAGGGGCATAATATGGAGAAAAAAAGATGGAGAATTCTGTGGATCGATAACCAGATATCTGACGCGCAACTTAAGGACCAACACTCTGAGAGGCAGACCAATATAACATCCAAATCCTACATTCGCTTTCTGGAATATCGAGGATACGACCTTTCTTTAACAAACACGATTGCTGAAGGCATTACCTTACTCCAAAACGAAGAGTATCATGCTGTCCTATTGAATTATGATGGAGCGACGCGAGAGGAGAATTTGCTTTCGTATATTCGGAGTGTGGATGGGCATATTCCTATTATTCTTCTAACACTCGAAAGCGGGCAGGAAGTGCTTCAGCAGGCGAGCCTTTACGACGTTGATAGTATTTTCATAACGACGGCAAATGATCAGGACGAAACTTCCTCTCAACAGTTAGAGGCATTGCTCGAGCTTGTACTTGAAAGACAGAGAACACGGGAAGCATATACACCACAAACGTACGTTCAGAACTTTAACAGGGGACAAACATCGGATAGTGCTACGCGAGGACGCGGTTCCGTTAACGAATGGCAGACATGGATCAATACGTATGTTCGTCTTGTTGAATGGGATTTACGGCTCGACACGCTTCATAACGTCGATGAACTTAAATCTATCCATGAGATAGAGAAACGAGAGGCAAATGCCGGGTTCGCTGACTATATTCAAGCCAACTATCACAATTGGTTTGCCAGTGGAGTGTCACCTACTTTGTCTGTGGATGTCGTCTACAAATACGTCATCCCTGAAGTTCAGGCAGGGAAACAGGTCCTGTTTGTTGTGATGGATTGTATGCGGTTGGACCACTGGTTGAAAATTGAACCCTTACTGTACCCCCTGTTTAATATAACTACAGACTACTATTATTCTCTTCTGCCAACGGCTACTCGTTATGCACGGAACGCTATTTTTAGTGGGTTGTTTCCGCTTGAATTTGCTGAGAGGCACCCCGACCTATACGCAGAACCTAACACAGTACACACGAGTATCAACCGCTATGAGAAAGATCTGATGCGCTTACAACTCGATCGGCATGGGATACTTCTCAAGCCACCTCTCCATTACTTCAAGATTTTTGATACACGCGGTGAAATTCAATATCTGCACTGGCTAAACGTTACCGACAGGATTAGTTTGACGGCACTTGTTGTTGATTTCCTTGATATGATGACACATACGCGTCATGAGATAAGTTTAATACAGCAACTCGTTCCAGATGAAGCCGCGTTTCGGACGCTCGCTCAGGCATGGTTTCAACATTCGCATCTTTATAGGGTATTCAGAATTGCGGCCGAACGCGATATGACGGTCGTTTTAACGTCTGACCACGGTTCGCTCCTGTGCCAAAATCCCGCGAAAATTTCAAGCCAAGCTGAACTCACGACTGGCCTTCGGTTTAAAGAAGGAAAAAATATCTCGTGTTCACCTGAAGCCGGATGGGTCATAAAGGAACCAGGCGCATATCGCTTACCGGGTGAAGAGGCGCGAAAAAGTTATGTTCTCGCAAAAGAGGACTACTACTTTGTTTATCAAAGACAATTTGATGTCTATAAAGAAATATTTCAAGGCAGTTTCCAGCATGGTGGTGTTTCACTTGAGGAGATGATTCTGCCGTGCGTTGTACTTGAACCGAGGTAATTGTAGAGAATTAACTCATGGTACAGAAAACAATCTTAAAACCAAACATATCCTTCACCGGGGTGCTATTCACCAAACGCCGTCGTGAAACGCGTAGGGACGAGGGCCTCTCGCCCGTACAGAACGATACGCAGAATCCCGTCGTTAAAAATCTATTCTGTGGGCTGTTCGTACTTATCGCAATGATTTATCCTGCTCATATACAGGCGCAGCTCGCAGATTTTGGATTTGGTGAAAAACCATCTGTAGAAAAACTCTCGACAAAAGGGTACCTCTCGCTTGACAAGGTGCAACCCGGTAGCCAATTCCAAATTGCTGTCGTCATTGAGATTGCCGAAGAATGGCATGTCAACGCTAATCCAGCGGGTGAAGGATTGATCGCGACCGAGGTCATTTTCCCCGATACGCCGCATCTTACATTCGATGAAGTCATATACCCTAAGGGTGAAGTATTGGCACTCGGTTCGATAGGAGAAGCCCCGGTATATCACGATACCATTACTATTGGAGTCCAAGCCGATTTAAGTCAAAGTGCTCCGATTGCCCCTGTGATACTGGATGTGGAACTGAGATATCAAGCGTGCAACGATGAGCAGTGTCTATTACCCGAAATCCTTACGTTTGAGATCCCTATTGAAGTTGTGGGTATAGAGGACACTATTCAGTGGGTTAATGAAGTGGTTTTCGCCAATGTCCAATTCGGTGCCTCGCCGAGTGATGGTGCAGACGAAGGTACCCTCATGCGTGCTCTCTCTGGTGGGCAAGTTTGGCTGGCATTCCTACTTGTGTTTGCAGGGGGTATCTTGACTAGTTTGACACCTTGTGTTTATCCACTTATACCGATCACCGTTTCTGTCTTCGGTGCCAATGAGTCTGCTGGTCTTCTCAAATCCTTCCTGCTCTCTGTTGTGTATGTGCTGGGGATCGTTGTGACCTATTCGATTTTAGGGGTGGCGGTGGCATCGACGGGAGCAGTCTTCGGTCAGATAATGGCGAATCCATGGGTTGTCGGCTTCATCAGCCTAATTCTTGTGAGTTTAGGGCTATCTATGTTCGGTGTTTTTGAGATTCGGTTGCCGTATGCGGTGCAGAACCATCTTAACACCGTTGGTGGTGCCGGATTCGCAGGAGCGTTTGCTATGGGGACAGTCGCTGGCGTTATCGCCGCACCTTGCACAGGACCAGCGTTGGCAGTTGTGCTCACTTATATCGCCACGACCGGAAGTCTCTTTCTCGGATTCTGGTTGATGTTCACTTACGCTCTCGGAATGGGACTTCTTTTTATCGGCATTGGTACCTTCTCCGGGTTACTCTCCGCCCTACCACGTTCAGGCGGGTGGATGTATGTTTTGGAAAACATCTTCGGCATTGCTATTATTACAATGGCATTCTACTTCCTCAAAGATGTGTTTCCACCGTTACAAGATTTCCTGCAGAACTCGCTTCCATTTTTCGCTATTGCGGGTGGTTTCGTGCTCATTGGGGTGTGGCTCGGTAAGTTAACCCAACGTTTCAGCGGCATCTCTCGACGGATGCAATTCCAAAAGGCGTGTGGGCTTTTGCTGGCGGTGCTGGGTGCCTATATGTTCGTTGGAGGTATCCAACAGCCTGCTGGACCCCACTTGGATTGGGTCTACGACGAAACCGAAGGATTTGAAATCGCTAAGCGGGAAAACAGACTCGTAATGCTTGATTTTTATGCCTCTTGGTGTGCTGCGTGTAAAGAACTGGATCATAAAACGTATGCCGATCCCGCGGTCGCTGCGAAACTCGATGACTATGTGAATGTTAAACTCGACTTTACCCGCAGTTCCGAAACGACTCAGGAATTAACCGAAAAATATCAGATTCCCGGGTTGCCTGTTGTCATTTTCATGGATGCGAATGGCACTGTTCTCAAGCGGTTCACCGGATTTATTGGTCCTCAGGAGATGCTTAGTATTCTGGACGACATTGAGAAACGACCCCAATAGGGTCATTTATAGTCAATATGGAAAATAAGTTGACATTTTATGAAAGTGATGGTAGGATATAAATCTTATGAGATATTCTATAGATGGACGCAAACGCGTGTTTGACTTCATAGATGCGGGTGGCAGTAAAGCCGAAGCTTCCCGCAGGTTTCAGGTCTCAAGAACGATTATCTATCATTGGTTAGCCGCTCCAGACCCCATTGACTTACGAGAAACCGGGTCCCCGAAAACCGAGACTCCTTGACTATGAAGCCCTCCGAAATATGTATACGTAACTAACGTGAGTTTGATAATAAAATTTGAGACACTCTCATTCTAACATTTTCCTCCCATTCCCTTGATTTTCCCCTGCTTGCGGGGGGATAAAGGGGGGTAAAAGGGTGCCGCGTTCCCATTGACGTGGAGATTCAGGTTTAATCAAACTCACATTAACCACCAAAACTACTATAG
>RKRR01000077.1 GCA_007571305.1 Candidatus Poribacteria bacterium
ATTTGTAGCGGAGTGTGGACTCTGAAGTTATATGTATCTGATGGCACAGCCTAACAGGCTATGCTACAAGTGTAAATTTATTTTCGGATTCTACTATAAACGTGTGATGTCGCACGGCTATAAACGGGTTGATGCTATAGATATTGTACTGCTTTCTGTTTGAGGAACGCTAGCCCATCTGTCGCGAGACTCTCGGCACTCGGCGCGATGTCGCGCCAGATGCAAGTCGCTGCGGCGATTTCCTTGACCGCCGGTGTAAATGATTCAATCACGAGCCATCTGTCGTAGTTCACCTTAGCAAGCGCGCCGAACACACCCTCCCAATCTACAAGTCCCGTGCCGGGAGTGCCGCGATCGTTTTCACAGCAGTGAACGTGATGCAAGAAATCGCCAGTCGCGATGATAGCATCCGCTTGATTTTTCTCCTCAATGTTCATGTGGAATGTGTCCAGATGCACCTTGAAGTATGGGTTATCTACTGCTTCACAAAGTTTAACAGCATCTGCAGCAATATTAATGAAATAGGTTTCAAACCGGTTGAGCGGTTCGCTGGCGAGCGTAACGCCGGATTTTCCAGCGAATTCGCAAACATCCTGCAAACCTTCAACACACCATTCCCATTCCTGTTCGTTCCTGCCGCGTCCAACGAGTTTACCAACAGCACTATACATCGGTCCGACGAGTGTGTCAGCTCCTAATTCAGCAACAATTTCACAACAACGTTTGAGATAGGTTCTTCCGTTTTCGCGAATCGCAGGATCTTCATCAATTGGGTTCCTATCCCCTGCCATGATATTACACCCGATGGGGTCTAAGCCGGTCTCTTTCAGCAATGCTTGGGTATAAGGGATATCTACTGTATCTGGATCGAAGATGGGGATTTCAACACCGTCAAACCCCATTTCAGCGACTTTAGGGATCAGATCTGCGGTTTCTCTGTCAAACTTATCCGCCCAGAGTAATAAATTTACACCAAACTTTGGCATTCTGTATCGTTCTCCTTAATAACTGAATAACATGTGCTTATGTGTGTACGATTTTTTGCAGTTTAGCACAAATTGGAAAGCGTTTCAACTTTTTTGCCGTGTTGATAAGGCTTCTTTAATTTTCCGATTTATGTTTGAAGGTGGTATACCTATGAGAAATCACTTGGTTTAAACAGATATTTGGGTGCTAATACTGTGAGCGACACACCGCGGGTGACCAGAAGCAGTGTGAGTGCACCCCATAGCCCGTGATTCCCAAGTGGCATCAACAGATAAACCGCGCTTAAATAGAGCAGTGTTGACACAATAACAGAATTTCGTAAGGCTCTTGAAGCAGTCGCTCCGAGAAAAATGCCGTCCCAAATGTAGGCAGCGACATTGACAACAGGAGCGACGGTTATCCAAATGAGATACGGTTTCGCACGCTCAATAAGCGGCATCTGATTGGTAAAAAGATGCAGCAAGTGCCCCCCGAACAGCGCGAAGAATAACATAATCACCACACCCAACAGAAATGCCCAGAGGAAGATGAGACGCGTTGTGTCTTTCAGATTCTGTATATCCTGTGCGCCTTTGTACTTGCCAATCAAACTCTCTGCAGCGAAAGCAAATCCATCAATCGCATAAGATAAAAGATTGATAAACTGAAGCAAAATCGTGTTAATAGCGAGCAGAGCATCACTCAAAGCTGCAGATTTCGCTGTAAAAACGGCATGGCTAAACACAAGACAACACGTCCTGATGAAGATGTCCGCACTAATGTCAAGGAACCGCTTGAGTTTAGAAAATGCCAAGATCTCCGGTGAATTCCATTTTGGCAAAATACCACGATAGTATCTCGAAAAGAGTAGAACTGCTACAAACAATCCGATATACTGCGCAATAACAGTCGCTAAAGCGATTCCTGCTACCTTCATGTCGAGGAGCCGCACAAATACCAGATTTAAGACGATATTGACGAGGTTCACCACAATCGTCAATAACATTGGATAGCGGGCATTCTGTAACCCCAAAAATACACCATGGAAGGCGTGCAGACACAACGTTGCAGGCGCAGCGCAAATACGGATATGGAAATAGATGCGGGCGAGATGCTCCACATCAGGGCTGGCATCAATGAGGAGGAAACTGAGATCAATTACCTGCCACTGGAAGATGAGGAGTAATAGGCTTGATGTGATGCCGATGCATATCGCTCTTAGCAGCAAACATCCGCATTCTCGGAGGTCTTTTTCTCCGAAGGCTTGTGCTGTTAATCCTGTGGTTGCCATTCGGAGAAACCCAAATCCCCAATAGATAAAACTGAAGAGGATACCACCGATACCGACTGCACCGAGGTAGTGTTCGGATTCTAACCGCCCCATTAAGGCAGTATCCACCGCACCTAAAAGAGGGATGGAAAAATTGCTAATGATATTCGGGAGTGCCAGCCGATAGATTTGCTTATTGATTTCTTGAGGGTTGTGCATAGGGAGTTCCGTTCTATTTCCATGTTATAATTTACCATGAACTCGGATAGAGAGCAAACAACATTTTGTGGCCTGAGATTGTGAACTGAATGTTCACACTTTGTGTTTCTTACGAACAATCAAGGATCTCCAAAAAACAAAGAAAAATTATCTACAATGCAACAAAATAACAAATCCTGATCTACACACGGCAGGATCTGTGTGCTCTACATTTTTCTTTGTAATTTCACGAGAAATTTAGTATACTATTTAACGATGAAAGACTGGTGTTATGCGTTTGCTGTCAAATCAATCGGATGTTGTGTATCCCGACTGCCACGCTCGATGACATTGGCTGTGGGTGGCTGGTTGGGTGCTCTTGTATTTTGGCTGGCACCACAGCAAAGGGAGTTGGCATGTGAGCACGTGCGTTGCAGTTTGGCACTCCGAGATGAACGCCGAGTCAAAGCAGTGGCGAGGCAGTGCTTTGAAAACTTAGGCAAGACTGTGATAGAGTTCATGCAGTTCCCACGTTTGGATAGGAAGCAGATTCAACGATATGTCACTTTTGAAGGGATTGAGCATGTACAACATGCCCTTGCACTTGGGAAAGGGGCAATCATTCTAACGGGACATTTCGGGAACTGGGAACTTCTGGCTGCCAGCATTTCTGCTACGGTGGCTCCGCTCACACCTATTGTTCGTGAATTGCGTTCTCCCCGTTTAAACGCATTAGTCTCCAGTTACCGTGAGAAAGCGGGATATGCGACTATCGACAGAGATACCGGTGTGCGCCACGCACTTCGATGTCTCAAACGTAATGAGTTACTCGGTATTGTTGCCGATGTAGATACAGCCGTGAGCGGCGTTTTTGTCAATTTTTTCGGTAGGCATGCCTATACACCATACAGTCCAGTTGCTATTGCGCTCAAAACAGGTGCGGCGATATTGCCGACGTTCATTATTCGTCAACCTGACGGTTCACATCATGCCATTATCGAACCACCTTTAGCATTGAAACGGACACATGCAAAAGAGAAAGATCTTGTTGTTAACACGCAGAAATTCACAAAAATCATTGAATCATACATCCGGCGATATCCCACACAGTGGATTTGGATGCATCGTCGGTGGAAAACACAACCATCGTAAAATCATCACACTGTTGTATCTCTGTCTGTTACTCTGCGTAATTTGTTGTAGAAACACAGAGACCCCCGTCGGTGCGACTGATGATCCTGTAGAAACGGTCCCGACACAGAAAGTGGAAGGGTTTTCTACACAACACACCGAAGCGGGTGTTATCAAATGGACGCTTGTTGGAGAGACTTCAACGTTTCACGGAAGTTACATTGTAGTGCAAAATCCGACTGTTCAGATTTTTGAAGACGGTGTTGTCTCTATCACCTTAAATAGTCGAAAAGGCAAGCAGTTCCTCACAGGTAGCGAGAAGGACAATCTCCATCTCTCAGGGGATGTCGTCGGTGTCAGCGTAAATGGCACCTTGTATAGCGAGATCCTCCATTGGCAAAACTTGGCAGGTAGGTTGTACGCACCTGACGAGGTCACACTTGTCCGTGGGGATTCCACATGGATCGGAACAGAAATGTTCGCGAATCCGACACTCAAAACCGTGAAAATGAAAAACAATCAATTTGAACTTTACTCAAAAGATGAGAAAACAAAACATGAATACCATCAAACCCCAGTTGAACCAGAATAAACATAAGCACAAATTTCGGTTTCGAAAATTTCGCAATTTTTGTGTGTACGCTGGTTTTCTAACTCTTTTTCTCTGTTTTGCCTCACTCACGCTCAGTGCAGAGGAGACAGAAAGCGCAGAACGTCCGTTATCCACCGAGGCTGCGGAAATTCAAAACACAGAGGATACTATAGAGCAGAATAGCACTGCTGAAAATACGGATACAACACCAGCAACGACAAAAGAAATAATCACTGGGACATCGAAGAGAATGGAAAGTTATGAGCAGGAAGGCATAACGATTCTGATTGACGAAGCCAAAACGGTCCGGCAGGACGAGGAAGGAATTGAAATAGGGTTTCTCAACGCGGATAAGATCACCCTCAAACGCGACATAGAGACTGGCACAACAAAAGAAATCGTCGCCGAGGGCAACGTAGAAATCCGAGACCAGGATATTTTTGCTACCTGTGACCATGCTATCATGAACAACGTGACGAGTACCATTATTCTTACGGATAACGTCGTCGTCTTACAAAACAAAGATCGGCTCGAGACTAAATTCTTTACTTTCAATCGGGTGACTGGAAAACAGACTGCTGAGGGCGATGTTAGATTTAAGGTCACCGTTACACAGCCAGCACCGGCAGAGACGGGCGAAGATGCCGAGAGCGGCACGGAGGATGCTGGAGAAGAACAAGTTTCTTCAGGTATCCCTCAGGAGATAGAAGATCAGTCTCAAAGTGACGGAGACACTGAAACTGGTAATGCTGAGGGTGACGCAGGAGATAAATCTGATACGGATGCTGAAAACTCTGAAGAGACAAACCAGGCAGAAGAAACTGATACAGACACTGGAAATTCCGATGACCCAGATTCAAACACTGAAACGGAAGAATCCGAGAGCAATTAAGGCAATTGTGTAGCACGAGGGTTTCACCTTTTTCGAGAACTTTCGCATTAATAGATTGACGCAGCAGGTTAATCATAACGAG
Source organism: Candidatus Poribacteria bacterium (assembly GCA_007571305.1). Taxonomy (GTDB): domain Bacteria; phylum Poribacteria; class WGA-4E; order WGA-4E; family WGA-3G; genus WGA-3G. The sequence continues at coordinate 5,132 of RKRR01000077.1, forward strand.
GCATCATAGTTAAAACATCGTGGCAATAGAACTACAAGCACATGGACTCGTGAAACGCTATACGCGGCGCGGTCCTATAGTTGTTAACGAGGTGAGTTTGTCGGTACAGCAGGGCGAAATTGTCGGTCTGCTCGGTCCCAACGGTGCTGGAAAATCAACGACCTTTTACATGGTGGTAGGACTGATTCGCCCGAATGCAGGCAGAATTACGTATGCGGATAAAGACATTACCTTCTACCCGATGTATAAGCGTGCAAGACTTGGCATCGGTTACCTCGCTCAAGAAACATCGATTTTTCGTAAACTCACGGTTCAACAGAACATCGAGGCAATCCTTGAGGTACAAGGGGTGCCAAAATCAGAACGGAAACCTCGCGTCCGCGAGTTAACAGACGAACTCGGCATTTCAAACCTATTACCACGCAAGGCATATACACTTTCAGGCGGAGAGTGTCGCCGAGCGGAGATAGCGCGTGCCCTTGCGGCACAACCTAATTTCATTCTGCTTGATGAGCCGCTCTCTGGAATAGACCCGATTGCTGTCGCTGATATAAAGCAACTCATCTCGCACTTGCGTGACCGCAATTTAGGTGTGCTCATTACGGATCATAATGCCGCCGAAACACTTGATATTGTTGATAGGGCATATATCATCGTTGATGGAACAATTACACTCGCTGGAACGCCTACAGAACTTATCAACAACGAAACAGCGAGAGACCTCTATTTTGGACACAATTTCTCCTATCGGGTAGGGTAGCACCGCTGCAGGATTACCGGACGGAATATTAGTTATCACGAAGAAAAGTTTTTCTCTGAAACCGATAACTAATAAAAGGAGACTTGATGCAATGTACAGAGCGCAACTTACCCAAGTACCCCAATTAACACAGAAAACGTCCATCACACCGAGGTTGCAACAGGCACTTAAAGTGCTAAATATGCCCCTGCAGGAACTCACACAGTTCATCGCCCAAGAACTGGAACAGAACCCCTTCTTAGAACTCGAAGAAGAGGAACAGACAACACTCCCTGCCCAAGAGTCAGATCCCCCATCCGAATGGAATGAACCAGAAGAAAATCCTGATCGAGAAGATAGCACTATTGATATCGATTGGGAAACAGCCTTTGAGGACCGCCTATCGGTGAGCGAACGGGTAAATTCCAAATATTCGGATGCTGACGAACTGCAGTCAGAACCGGCCCATGAACGCTCGCTGCACGAGCATCTTGCTGAACAATTGGCACTCGCCCCACCCGAAATTATAGCATCAGAGCCAGAACTTACCATCGGAGAACAGATCCTCGGAAATCTTAACGACGATGGACAATTAGAACTCAAACTTTTCCAAATTCCGTGTGAATTCCTGCCAGAACTCGACAAAGAAAACCTGTCAATAGAGCTGCACATTTTTATTCAGAAAAACTTACAATCAGCGACGGGTGACCCTAATATTCAATTTTCAGAATTTGCTACAATTGCTGTGAAAGATACAATGTCCGCTTTCGCTGAGAATCATGAGATGCCTGCCAATCGTGTGTGGAAGATTAACGACAGAGAAAATAAAAAAGTATATACTAT
>RKRR01000048.1 GCA_007571305.1 Candidatus Poribacteria bacterium
AGTTCGTTCATTGGATTTGGGTTGGCAGTCGACAGGGTCGTATATGACACCGTCGAGTGCTGCGTATTGGGATGGTAAGAATGCTGTAGGCGAACGTGTCTCGAGTGGTATCTACTTCTATACGTTGCAGACAGCAGATTTTACTGCGACCCGACGGATGGTTATCCTCAAGTAGAGGACACAGCAACATAATTCACTCAAACGCCTTGGTGTTTTCATCAAGGCGTTTTTTTGGGCATTTCGCTATTTTTCCTGTTATAATTGTAACAGTATTAACTTTGACAAAGGGAGATCAAATGGTCAGAAATACCGTCCTGCTTGTTGCACTGCTCTGTGCTTTCACCAACATAGCGGATGCTCAGAATTATTACCCTGTTGATATCGGGAATACTTGGGTTTTAGAAAGCACAGATGGTGCTGAGCGCACCACTTATACAATTGAGGCGACCGATGAACCTGTCAACGGTGAACAGGGACGTATCCTTGAAATCACAACAGAAGCATTAGGTACAAGCACCGTCAGAACGAGCACGTTCCTCCTTCATGTGGACGAGGAAGGTATGAAACTCCACAGAATTGTCGCCGAACTTGGGGATACCTTCGGAGTGGCGCGTGTGGAATTTTCACCACCCACCATATTTTTCCCACTGATACTGCAACTTGGTGAAATATGGGAGACACAAGCGGAAACGGAAGTCAATATAGTTGGTGCTGCTTCGGTCTCCAGTGTGAATGAGGTCGTCGCTATTGAGGATGTCGTCACACCAGCGGGAACATTTGAAAACTGTCTAAAGATTCAAGCGCGCACAAAAACGACTGTTGCCTTAGGTATAAGTCGTTCAATCTCCCACCAGTGGCTCGCACCAGATCATGGACCTGTTAAATTTACAACGGATCAGAACATCGTCTTTGAATTGGTCAGTTCAAGCCTGCCCGTGACTGAGAGGGCTTATGACGTAAATGCCGATGGCGTTGTGAACATCTTGGACCTTGTCTTTGTTGCTTCTCGCCTTGGGCAGACGGATCCGAAGGCTGATGTAAATGCCGATGGCACTGTTAACATTCTTGATTTGACGCTTATTGTTCAAAATCTTGGGAATTAGAGGTGTAAAGGGACGGTTGTATTGCCGCTGTGGCCACTTAGAAGAATTTTCATGATCGCTGACGAATTCATTTATCAGAGGAATGGTCAACAATTTCCGTAGCCGAATATCCGGGGGACTTACACACGGGGCGTTCAATGATGCCCACAGGTCTTACCTATTCAACCTCAAATCGCGTTGTTATAGTAGATTCCGTAATTACTTGGACACTCATAGGGTCGTGTGAACTCTGAAGTTATCTGTTATGGCTGGCACAGCCTAACAGGCTATGCCACAAGTGTGAACCTGTTTTCGGATTTTACTATAACAACACAATGGGCAACTATCGAGCATCGATGAACACCAGAACTTCAGACGATTACGCTGAATCCTGCTTTATTTCGCCTGCATCGAGCGTTGTTTTATTCCACACTGACTCTCCACCAGTTTGCAATCGCCATGAGAACGTAAATGGCGTGTCACTGCCATTGTAGAAGACGACTTCTGTGCTCTTTTCTGTTCCGAGAATAGGGCGCACCAAAGAGAGAAGCGCCGGTGGATGGCTGTGTCTGCCCGCGTGTCGGACCTCTAAAAGTTGTGTGACTTCACTTTGGACTTCACGCGTGCCGAGAAGCAAAGGGCCATAGCATGCTGTGACCGCGCCTTGTCCCCAATTTCGCCCATGTCCAGCCGCAACCGAGCACACCGCGCCGCCCATGTCGGCGTGTTCCCTGCCACCGCGCAACACACGTCTGGCAATATGTAAACGCGTCGCCGCACTTCGCAATGCTCGCAGTGCGTAACCGATCTCCCCTGTTACTTGATAGGCAAGCGTGAAAGTGGCAGTTGAGGGTTCCTGAATCGGTTTCACTGAACCATCGTCTGACCATTCACCCCAATATGCCATGTCCGCCCGCTTACCCACACCGGGCTCCCGACGGCGTGTCTCTTGGGGGAAAATCAACGCCAACAGTTCTGGTGGTTCGTCGGGAAGTTCCGCCAATCCTGCGCGAATCTGCTTGTCAAATCCAATATCCTCAAAAGTCCAACGGTGGTAGCTGAGTGCCGCCGCCGCAGGGTCGTTAAACGGATCGCGCAACGATGTCACTAACGGCTCTACAATCCGCTTTGCTGCCGTTTTGAAGAGTTCTTCTCCAGACAATAGATAGAGGTCACCCAACGCGTAGATGGCACCAGAAGCCAACAATACCTCAATACCAGCCAATGGATCACCTGGGATATGGTGCGTACTTGCCACGAGTCGCTGTAGATTCTTCTCGTTGACGGCGGCTTCGTCAAGCCCCTCTCCGTCAAGTGTCCAAAGCAATGGCATCGGATCTGGTGCCGCTATAAGTTGTTCAGCGCGTTTTTTTCCATACCGCAGCGCCCATGTCAGATAGCGTTCTTCACTCGTCACACGATACGCCGCAATTGCTATATGGATGAATCGAAAATGTTCCGCCATTTCATACGCGTTCTTTTCATCGTTTGTCACATCTCGACTGCCAATGTTGTACCCGATAAACGTATCGCGGTCGTAGTCGTACCAAGGCGGAATCTCTGGCACCCAATTCCCAATGTGTTCTGCCGCATCTGTCAAGAGCGAAGTCGCTTCCGTATCTTCCGGTACCAGACCGATATATCGAGGCAAGAAAAGGAGAAACGGTTCCGGTCCGTGATGTGCTTCCGCCTTCGGTTCGTATCCATGGAAGCAGTCACGTTTCACCCAACCGAGCAACGCCGCTTTCAGTGTATCAAAGTGCTGTAGGACGGTCGCATCGCCCGTGATTAAATAGTGTGGGAACCATGCAAGCGCATAGTTCGCTTCGTCTTCGCCACCGTCGTTAGGACCTGGAGGGTCAAGCACCATGCTCTGTTTCAGCCATCGTCCCATTTCGTTTCTGAGTGTGGTATACGACTCGTAGCATTCATGGATGGTCCTGTTCATGGTTCTCTCCTATAGCAGCGACTTCACAAATTCGATACTCTGTTTCGCAATCGTTTGCGGATCCGGATTGAAGTCGAAAACCTCTGTCGAGACGTAGCCACTGTAATTAATTTCTTTTAAGGCTTCGATGATCGGCGGGTAATCTACATTGCCGGAACCGGGGAGATAGCCGTTATCGTCGTTGGAATGGAAATGTGCGACATGGGATGCATGGTTACGAATTTGCGTTGGCATATCCAACCCTTCTTTCGCAGTGCTACATACATCCAGGATCATCTGGAAATTCGGATGATTGACAGCGTTCACCATTTCAGCCGCTTTGTCTGGGTTCGTAATAAAGTTCGTCTGATCACTAGACAAGGGTTCCATGCATAACATCACGTCTCTTTCGCCTGCCAGTTCGGCACCTTCTGAGAACGTCGCCCGCGCGTATTCCCAAGCTTCTTCAAACGAGAGCGGCTCCATCACATTTCGTTGCTGTGGTGAACCGATCACCATCACCTTTCCGTCTAAGTCGGCACATAGGTTAATCAGCGCGAGGAAATAATCCCGCGTTTCTTTTCGAATATCTGCGTCCGGGTGGTTAATATATAGTCCGGGAGGTGAAACGAGTAGCCAATGAAGTCCGGCAATCTCTACCTTCGCACTTTCTGCCGCTTTACGGATACGTGTACGCTCGGTCTTGCTGATGTCTAAAACCGAATCAGCTAAAGTAAACGGTGCGATCTCGACTGCCTCGTAACCGAGTTCAGCAGTATAGGTGAAAACATCCTCGATTTTCCAATTTTCAAACATCTCGTTGCATATTGCGATTGTGATACTCACTACGTCTAAAGCCGTGTGCTTCTTTAGAAACTCACAACTTCTCCTCTGTGATTCCTGCTTCCGTCTCTCGTGCCTCTGATTGAGGACTTACTTGGACTCCACAGGCGTTTTACCTCTCTGTCTATCCGACAGCGAGGGATCTTAGGCGAATGCACCAGGGGTGTAGAGGGTGTCTACAAAAATAGAGTGTTCTGATGCATTCTAATGTTTTGAGTGATTTCGCACCAGCACCACACACCTTTCCACGGGTGAGGGATAGGACCCAATCAGAGATTGATTGGGGTGGAAACCCTATCCACGATGCTGGTAATATTAAACTACATTTTCCTTGCAATGTCAAGTCTTTTTTTATATTCGTACGAGCGATATGGGTTGGTCCCAAGTCTAAAGGCTTGGGATTGTTAGTTAATCTTTTCATTCTTTGCCCTACTTTCATTTTTTTTTCTATTCTAAAGGGGTTATGGGTTTTTGTCAAATTTTGCTTCGGGAAACCGAGGTAGGAGTGGTTTGAAACCGCTCCGAGCGTATCGCCTAATATATCAATGCGAAATCCTACACGTGTATTGCTTAGAAACGCGGGAATTGTCCTTTATACCTTGATATGCGCTCAAGGGGCGAGTGAAACCCAACTTACACACCGATACTTGATAGTTTTCAAAAACGCCGCACCAATTCCATGCTCCAAAATCTCGGTTCGTTGACATAACCCGTTAGATTATTGAAGTCAATACCACCCGTGGGAGATGTGTCGTTCAGGATATTGCGTCCTATAAGTGCCGCCTCTATGTCGGCATTTGGGAATAGGTAAGCGAGCCGGATACCGCCTTCTAATAACCGATCATCAGCGAATTCCACCGATTCATAAAGAAAGAATCTCACGCGACTGCGATATGCCCAGTCCGTGGATGCGACCAGCCGCGCACCTCCCGGAAGTGGGAGCATGTAGCGCAGGGCTACATCTGCAATCCAACCCGGAGCCTGCGGTAAACTGTTGCCATTGATGGAAAATGTCCCTTGAGCAGGGGCGCGCGGATCAAGCACCGTACACGGTGCACCGCAACCCTGCACTGCCAAATTTGGATCGTCAATGCGTGTTTGGTTGTAACTGAGTCCTGCTGAAACCTCCAGCGTTGTAATTGGTAAGAAGGTCAATTCTGCTTCGATACCTCGCCCGATGGTGCTGTCGGCATTCACCAATCGATTGAAATTCGCCTCTCCGCCTACCGCAGTGAGTTGCTGGTCTCGCATAAAGTAATGGAACACCGCCATATTCAGGTGCAACCTTTGTTCCCATAAGCGTAACTTCGTGCCACCCTCAACAGAAAGAAGGGTTTCTGTATCCCCCACCGTGACGACATCTCCGAACAGCAAGCGTCCTTGGATGCTGGGTGCGCGAAATCCTCGCGCCGCGCGCAGATACGTCTGTACACCGGGTGCGGCTTGGTAGCGCAGACTCAGATCACCGCTCCATACCGTATCTTGAGGATTCTGGTGGATGGGACCGAGAGGTCCCGCTCCTGTAACAGCGGGTGCTGTTTCTCGCCATGCTGTGTAATTCTTCACATCCTCAGACAATCGGATGCCGGCACCCAATTCCAGATCGTCGAGGAATTGGAAAGTCAGTGCCGCGAATGCTGCCCGTGCTGTAGCCTCTTGTTCTTGGCGTACCATTCCGTCTAAAGTGCCTCCAGCCAGCGTATTGTAGTTAAAATCCTCCATCTCTACGAACTCACGGAAATAGTACAACCCGAACTGGTAAGCAAGGCGACGCTCTCCCGGACTCATCAAACGGATTTCTTGGCTCAATTGGTGAAGCGCAGGGATCCCAGAAGCGGTCTCAGAAGGGAACGGAATTTCACCGGGGCCACTCGGTGGACTGAACACGGCACCGGACCCGCCATCGATGTCTCCGCGTGAAAAGTTGGTGAGTTGTTCCGCGCCTGTCAACGAAACCAGTTGGAAGTCCCCAATATCGTACCGGACTTCAATTGCCAACCCACGCGTGCTCAAATTCTGTTCATTGCGTCCATCGTGAGCGATGCGGTCACGGGTGAAATCCGAGATCAGACCTTTCTCTCCTTTTGACAAGATATTGGCGCGGAATAGGCGTGCAGTGCCGTCGAGGTCGCGGGTATGAAACTTGAGCCAGGCTTCCAGTTCCGGCAGAGGTGTCCACAGCAATTGTAGTCGTCCAGCCAAATCAAGGTGTCCTCCTAATGCCCCTTCTTCGTTTGTGTGTGTGTTATCTACCCAATCGTCCCGCCACTGCGCAAGGAGTGAAAGCCGAGCCGAAAGCACAGACGGTACGACCGGACCCGACACGGCTCCCTCAAAATTACGGGTGTTGAACCGTCCATAACTGAACTGTCCGTACCCCTCTAATGTCTGTGTCGGACGCGCCGATTCGAATTTCACGATACCCGCAGGGGTATTGCGTCCAAACAGTGTGCCCTGTGGGCCCCGCAATACCTCAACCCGATCAACATCGAAAGCGGGAAATCCTTTCAACAAAGCATTCTCGAGCACAACCCCATCGTAAAGAACTGAAACTGGTTGTGAAGCGTTGAGATCAAAGTCTGTGTTACCAAGACCTCGGATATAAAAACGCGGAAAGATACGTCCAAATGACGACTCCATCTGTAGACTGGGGGTGCGGTTCGACAAGAAACGGACATCCATACCCGACGACCGTAAAGCGTCAAGTTTTTCACCCCACATGCTCGAAACGGAGAGCGGCACCTCAACAGACCGCTGCTCTCGCTTACGGGCAGTAACCACGACCTCTTCCATCTTAACAACTTCTGTGGCTGCTTCATCGGCAGAGGCTGTTAGCGATATAGAC
>RKRR01000181.1 GCA_007571305.1 Candidatus Poribacteria bacterium
ATCCAGCACGCGTTTGCGTCCATCTGTGGAATATGCCATAATGCTAAATGCTAACAGAAATCTCAGAAAATGGGAACTTTTTTTCCGTATCTACTATAATTCTTTTATGAGACGATATTAGGCCAAGAATTAACTCAAGTTGCCAAGTTATAGCATAACCTATGAAGGTGTGCTTCTTAAGCACGCAGGAGACCAACGGTTTCCTACTTCCGACATACCTCCGAATTCAGTGAAGATGGGACAGGATGCCTAAAATCTTGTGAGTAGCAACTTGCGTTAAGAATTAACGTCAAAGAATATTTCGCTTGCATTACAAACCGATTTCATCTAAACTCATTTAGAAATTCAATTCTGCTTACGAGGGGATCAGAACATGACTATCCGAGTCGGTATTGTTGGCACAGGCGGTATTTCACGCGCGCATCAGAAGGCTTACCAAAGAGCAGGCGGTTTCGAGATCGTCGCAGTATGCGACATTATCAAAAGCAAGGCGAATGAAGCCGCAGATCAGTGGGGTGTCCCCAGAAAGCACGTCTTCTCAAGTTACAATAAAATGCTTGAAATGGACGAAATCGATACGGTGAGTGTCTGCACTTACAACCAAGGACACCGGCGTCCGACAGTTGCGGCACTGAACGCAGGCAAACACGTCTTCTGTGAAAAACCGATGGCGGCAAATCTCCGTGATGCAACTGCCATGGTCCGGGCAGCGAAAGCCTCGGGAAAAATCTTGCAAATCGGTATCCACAGCACGTTCAATCCAAGACTTCAATTCGCGAAGAAGGTGATTGATGAAGGTCTGCTCGGCGATATCTACTATTCCGAGTCTTCGGGGGGCAGACGCCGCGGGAATCCTGCTCGCACGTTCATCTATAAAAAGACAGCAGGCGCAGGGGCAATTGTAGACATCGGTGTCTATAACATGCACAATTCGCTGTATGCGATGGGGTATCCGAAACCCGTGCGCGTCTCCGCTATTACCGAGGATTACATCTCGCAGCAGGACCCACAATTCCGTGGTATCATGGACGTTGAAGAGTTCGGTGTGGCATGGGTTTGGTTTGAAGATGGTGGCGTGATGGTATTCAAAATCTCTTGGGCAATTCATCAAGATTCGCTCGGCCCCAGTTTTTGCCTCGGCAAAGAAATGGGGATATCCTTGGATGGACCGGTGGTCTATGCCGATGCTTATACAGATGATCTGAAAAAACTGGTGAAATCGGAAGGATTGACAGCAGAACCCGATCCACCAGAAGGGATGACAACGATCCGTTTCGCAGGATTTCCTGAGGTAGATGTCTGGGAGGCACAGATGACAGCATTTCGAGAAGCCGTCTTAGCGGATGCTTCCTCTCCGATACCCCCGGAGGGTGTTCTCCTCACAAATGTCATCATGGATGGTATCTTCCGTTCACATGAATCGGGTAAAGAGGTTGCAGTGAGAGTGCCGGAGATTTAGGTTGGATACGACGGTGAATATGTTATAAGGAGAGAACAACATGACTGTCCGAGTTGGTATTATTGGCACAGGTGGCATTTCACGTGCACACCAAAGCACCTATGAGAAAGTAGGCGGATTTGAGATCGTCGCAGTATGCGACATCATCAAAAGCAAGGCAAACCAAGCTGCAGATCAGTGGGGTGTCCCCAAAAAACACGCATTTTCAAGTTACAATAAGATGCTTGAAATGGACGAACTTGATGCTGTAAGCGTTTGCACTTACAACCAAGGACACCGGCGTCCGACGGTTGCGGCATTGAACGCAGGTAAACATGTTCTCTGTGAAAAACCGATGGCGGCGACACTCCCGGACGCAACTGCCATGGTCCGGGCAGCAAAGACTTCAGGCAAAATCTTGCAAATCGGGCTCAATCCGACGTTTAGTCCGAGACTCCAATTCCTAAGAAAGGCGTTCGATGCCGGATTATTCGGCGACATCTACTACTCTGAATCTGCGGGGTGCAGGCGACGCGGGAACCCTGGGCACACGTTCATCTACAAAAAGACCGCGGGGGCTGGGGCAACCGTAGATATCGGTGTCTACAATATGCATGCCTCACTGTATGCGATGGGGTATCCGAAACCCGTGCGCGTCTCCGCCATTACCGAGGACTATATCTCGCAGCAAGATCCGAGGTTCCGGGGTATTATGGATGTTGAAGAGTTCGGAGCGGCGTGGGTACGCTTTGAAAATGGCGGTGTAATGGTGTTCAAAATCTCTTGGGCAGTGCATCAGGATTCACTCGGCGACAACTTCCATCTTGGAACGAAAGCAGGTTTCTCATTGAGTGGTCCGGTTATTTACGCCGATGCGTATGCCGGGGATCTCAAGAAATTTGTGGAATCACACGGATTAACAGGGGAACCGAATCCACCGGAAGGGATGACAACGATCCGTTTCTCAGGATTCCCAGAGGAAGATAACTGGGCGGCACAAATGATTGCATTCCGTGAAGCCATCAAAACAAACGCACCGTCGCCAATACCGCCGGAGGGTGTTCTCCTCACAAACGTAATTATGGACGGTATCTTCCGATCACATGCAGCAGGGAAAGAGATTGCGGTCCGAGTGCCGGAAATTTAGGTCACCATTCGGAAATAAAAAAGGTCGCGCGTATTTTGCTAACGAGGTTTCCAGATCCCATCAGTGAAGTCAAACAAGAGATGAGGTCAGAAGTTGTCCGGTGCGGTTAGAAACGCCGCCTACCGATCGCTATTTCCAAACCGCGTCTATCTTGTTTTAGGACAGACAACGGACATCCCTGCCCGCACACCGCGTACATCTACTGTCAACTTCTGGGCAACCCTGAGAGATCGCCGCCGTCTGAGTTCATCACCAAGCAGTGTGTCTTGAGAAGTCAATAGCACCATCCTGCCTCTCGGTTTCAAGACGCGTTCGTATTCTCCGAGACACTGGCGATATAGATACGTAAGCTGCGGCACATTTCCGATCGTCTCCCCGAACGGAAGGTTACAGACGATCTTATCAACAGTGTTCGATCCTACAGGCAAACGCTGTGCATCCCAGTGAAAGAATTGGCGCGGCTGATGTTTCCTCCCGAAGTTCGCCACAGTCGCATCTAAAGCGTCTGTAGAGACATCACCACCAATCAAGTAACGGTACCGCTTGATAAGTGCGCGCTCCAAGAGGATAGTTCCAGCACCGCACATCGCGTCCAAAAAGACATCATCCGGATGCGGTCGTGAAAGACGCACCATACTGTATGCCAGTGTCGGTTTGAGGGATGCGGGGATATGTGCCTGTTTATACGAACGTTGTGCCATATCGTTTGAGGAAAGTTTGATACTGATGTAGCCATCGTCTCCATGCACCTCTGCCCAAATATCTATAGCCGAACTTGATGGCTTCAAATACCACCCTCGTTCTAACAGTGCACGTTCAACTACGCGCTGGAGATCAACTCGACGGAAATTGCGTTTTCCTGAGAGCCGACTTGTTACCCGAAACGGCATCCGTTTCCGTGCATGAATACCTACCTGTCGACAGCACTCAAACGCCTCTTTGAAATTGAAACGCGCCAGGGAACCGCTTAATGCCGATAAAGAGCGACGTGAACGTGTCATCTTCGGCATCTGCTTTAAAATGAGAAAGAGATGCTCGGATGTTCGCAGCGAAAGCAGTTCACGCGGGTTACCAGTGTATTGGAAGAGGAGCCGCTGAGGCTTCCGTTCAAGGATTTTCAGACATCCTGTGTCGGCAAAACGTTCCGATAACTCCTCGCGTGCGATAGTTTCGAGTCCTGCACTTACGGTGATTGCATAAAGCATTATTTTAAACTTACCCTGCGGAAAAACACAGTGATTTTTGCGATAATCCGCGTCAATCCGCTATTCAGACAAGCCCCAATACACGATACCTATTGGGGTTCGGGCCAATCCAGGTGGCGATGCAGAAACCGGAATGTCTTATCGGAGTTAATCTGATGTCCACCATCAAAAAATTCGATCTCTGTTCTATCAGCGATTCCCAACTGAACGTAAAGCCGACGAACGACAGCGAATTCGTGTGCGACCCATTCATCTGGTGCAACCCCATCATCATGTCCACGTTCCACCATAAACGGACGCGGCGCAATCAGCCCCGCCATCTCACCGTAGTTAAAGGTATTCCCCAAATCGAATTCTGGCATCTCATATTCGCCCGTGAACATATAACTGTACCGAGAATGATAGGTCGCATTTTTGACGATCCACTCGTTGAAATCCGCGGAACAGATTGAGCAGGCATAGCGGTCCAGCACAGCTGGGACGCGCATTGCCGTTTTGCCACCGTAAGATAATCCGTAAAAACCAATCCGCTCAGCATCGACGAAGGGTTGCTCCGCGAGCCAGTCAAGTGTCCGCTCATGCTGGCGAATGATCAACGAAAAGAGTGACCATTTTATTGGATTCGCCTTACGTTGAATAACACGGAAGGCATCCAAACCGATATAGGGATTCTGTGGTGCGTAAGTGATGAACCCCCTGTCCGCCAAACTTGCGGCGTAAGAGTGGTAGACGGATTCTATCCTCGGATCCGCAGTATCCTGCGGTCTTCCCTCTAAACCGTGCTGACAGACGACAACGGGACGTTGCTCACCCGGTTGGAGATCGTTCGGAAGGAGCAAGATACCGTAGGCGAAAACACCGTCCCAAACATCAAGGACGACTTCGTATCCCTTCCAGAGAGGTTCATCATAGATGAGCCGCGTCCTCGGATTGGCAGGCACATCAGGGGGCGGGCACCTACCGATAACTTCGTCCCAGAAATAGGTTTTTGCATCCGTACACGTCTCCTCCCAACGTGCCAGTGAAGAGGTATCGGTTCTCTCCCAGAAAAACTGCTGTCGTCGCGATGCTGCTTCTCTCAAAAACCGTTGCGATAGATTCACCAACTGCATAAACTGTCGCTGCTGACGTGCCTCGTCATCGAAACCCGCAACCGTGGTTGCGGAGAGGAGAGAAGAACTGTCAATACTTGCGTTTTCAACACCGAGCCCAGCAAGCAACGCGGTTAACGCCTCTTCAGAACCCGGCAATCCATCTACAGGAGAAATTAGGCGTAAGCCATCATCACTGTTAAGCCGCTGATAAAAATCACGGGCGCGTTCAACTTCCTGCTCCACAGCATAGATCGGTGGCGAGACCAACTGTCCCGGCGCAGCACCCCTACGTCCCTCGCGAACAGATGGCGGTCCGGCGACTTCAGGACCACGGCTTGTTTCGATAACCAACGGACGCGGTGCAATAAGACTCGCAATTTCAGCATCGCCAAATTCGTGTAGGAGTCCCCACACATTTCGATAGATCGGTTCTCGCCAGACTTCCTGCCGAGATTGGAAATAGCCGCTAACAGCCGTCGCCTGAATCCTTGTATCGACTGCCGCACTATAGAGCGCAATCAATCCACCTTCGCCGTATCCAATTACACCGATCGGGGCATCGGCAAGGGACATCCAATCCACTAACGACAACACTTTCTGAACTTCATACCCGATGATATGTCTGCCGAGTTCAAACGCCATTCGATAGATAAATTCGCGATGCGGTTGATTCGTCATCGCGCCGAGGGTCGGGTTTCCTGAATAAGTATCAGCACGGTTAATGAGGAGTGGGACAACGACACGACATCCTGCCTTCGCCAAACGTCTCGCGAACTGGGCACTCGCTGGCAATTTATCTGTTACCCCTGCTATCATCTCCGGTGTCCAATCGGCATCAGGCAGAGCAACAATCTGCGCAGTAATTGGGACGTTATGCTTCGGTTCCAACAAAAGTCCTTCGCCCTCTACTTCATCGAAAACTTGCCAGCGGACGCGTGATACAGTGTAACTCTCATCCTCCGTGAGCTGTGCGGAGGCCTTTGTTGTGGCAATATAGGAGAGCTCCTCTATCGGTAACCGTGAATCGAGGCAACCGATCCGTTTGCGAAACCGTGCGCGGTTTGGTTCGACAGACTCGGTATAGGCAGTGTGTGAACTATAATCGCGATTCCACAATTCTATCCGACCGTCGATAGAGCCAGTTATCGCACGGGAAACATAACCATCAAGAACCTCAACCATCTGTGCGGCAAGATCGCCCTCGAAAGTTAAAGCTTCCGTCCCGTGTAGCACTTGAGCAGTTTCATGTGACATTTTTTAATTATTCCTTCTTCCGACTTCCACCCGCTCCTACGAAATCCTGTCAGGAACGAACCCAAGAAAATTAAACAACGCCGTCTCGCTTTAACGCTTCGACTTCATCTGGATGCATTTTCAACACGTCAGTAAGGACCTGAGCCGTATGTTCTCCGAGACTCGGTGCGGGAGCGTCTACGTTCCCAGGTGTTTCCGAAAGTTTAATTGGAACACCCGGCACTTCTACCTCTCCTGTGATCTGATGTGCGATGCGCGTAATCATCTCCCGTGCTTGCACCTGCGGATGACTGACGACTTTGTCCATTGCATTGATAGGACCACAAGGTACACCAATAGCACCAAGAGCATCGATCCAGTCATCAGTCTTACGTTGGAACATGATCCCTGAGAGAATAGGAAACAATTCATCGTGGTTCGCCGTTCTATCAGCGTTCGTACGGAACCGTTCATCTGAAATGAGTTCCTGCCGCTTAACGTGTTCACAGAACTTTGCCCAAAGGGTATCGTTTCCGAGTGCGATAATGACGTGTCCATCTGCAGAAGCAAACGCTTCAAAGGGTGTAATCGCTGGATGTCTCGCACCGAGGGGTTTCGGAACTTCACCTGTCGCAAAATAGCGGACAATGGCGTTTTCTAAAACAGCGACGAGACTGTCTAACATCGCGACATCAACAAACTGTCCGCTACCTGTTCGATTACGATGGTGCAATGCAGAGAGGACACCGATTGCCGTGAAGAGGGCAGCGGTGATGTCGCTAATAGAGGTGCCAACACGTACAGGGGGGCCATCGGGTTCACCCGTGATGCTGATGATACCACCCATGCCCTGGATAATCATGTCGTATGCGCCTTGCTGTGCATAGGGACCGGTTTGTCCGAAACCGGAGCAAGCAGCATAAATAAGCGATGGATGTTGGACTTTCAGCGTGTCGTAATCCAATCCCAATTTTTCCATCGTCCCTGGACGGAAATTCTCAACAAGGATATCGGTCTGCTCCAACAATTGCTTGAATATTGCCTGTCCACGCTCGGTTTTGAGGTTGAGCGTCACGCTCCGCTTCCCACGGTTCACGCTCATGAAATAGAGACTGAACCCATTTTTGAAGGGACCGAAATTTCGAGATTCGTCTCCTGTCCCGGGCTGTTCAATTTTGATTACCTCTGCCCCAAGGTCACCGAGGAGCATGGTCGCATACGGACCTGCGAGTACCCGTGTTAAATCCAAAACCTTTATTCCATCAAGGGGGCCAGGCATCTGCTACCTCTCTTGTGTGTGCTACAACGTCTCTCCAACGATGAGGCGATATGCCTCGCGGTATTTCTCACTCGTTTTGGAGATAACAGTCTCCGGCAGTTCAGGCGCGGGGGGCTGTTTGTTCCAGCCGATTTCGGAAAGGTAATCTCTCACGAACTGCTTATCGAAACTCTGCTGCGGTTCACCCGGTTTATAGAGATCCGCGGGCCAGAACCGAGAAGAGTCGGGTGTAAAGACTTCATCAATGACGATGAGTTTTCCATCGCGCTGTCCGAATTCAAACTTGGTATCGCAGAGGATAATCCCAGCATTTTCAGCGTGTTCACTGGCGGCTCTGAAAAGCGCGAAACTCGTCTCAATCAACTGATCTGTAAGTTCGCTGCCGACCTCGTTACGCATCTCCTCAATAGAGATGGGTTCGTCATGTTCTCCCTGTTCGGCTTTGGTTGTTGGCGTGAAGAGCAGTTCTGGGAGCCGGTCAGATTCCTGTAGTCCGTCCGGTAACTTCTGACCGCAGATCTCTCCCGTCTTCTGATAGGAGGACCAACCAGAACCTGCGAGGTACCCACGCACGACACACTCAACATCAACTCGATCGGCTTTGCGGACAAGCATCGAGCGTCCTTTTAGAAGTTCTGCGTCAGGTTGCAAATCATCGGGGTACTCTTCGACATTCGTTGAAATGAGATGATTGTCGGCGACAGATTCAGTATATTTGAACCAGAATGTGGATAGACCGGTTAAGACTCTACCCTTATCAGGAATGCCGTTCGGCAGAACAACATCAAAGGCAGAAATACGGTCTGTGGAAATAATCAGAAGTTCGTCCCCAAGGTCATAGATATCTCGGACTTTTCCACGGTGGGCGGGTGTATAATTCGTTAAGTCTGTAGACGTGATAACGTTCTCGGACATATTTCGCTTCTCCTTATATTGGTTGTTGATAATCGGTTGTCAGTTATCTGTTGAGAGATTTTCGTTTCACATGGGAAACACCCACTTGTAACCGATCGCAGTTAAGCGAAAGCCTGCACAATAGGCGGACTGATAACCGTTGTGTAGGACTTAAACAAATCTCACAAATGTGGTAAAATGTATGAGTATCTATACAAATCTATCACGCATGTGGAGTGTTGCCATACTTCCTGCTTCAACGTCCACTGCCTCCAAAAGAGGTTTCACACGGACTCCACAGGCGTTTTACGTCTCCTCGCAACTCGTGGCGACGGTTAAAAGGTGAAGTAGGACACAGATTGATAGCAGCGTTGAGGTCTCTGTCGGCTTCAAAACCACACGCGTTGCAGTGATAAGTCCGGTCAGAGAGCGTCAAGTCTTTTTTCTTGTGTCCGCAGTTGCTGCAGGTCTTTGAACTCGCGAAGAACTGATCTGCTGCGTCTATCGGTATGCCACGTCTATCTGCCTTGTATTTGAGTTTCGTTAAGAAACCACCCAGTGCAGAGTCAGAGAGTGCTTTCGCGATTTTTCGGTTCTTGATCATACCCGATATATTCAGCGTCTCAATACCGATAGCACTTGCTTTACGGACTATCCTGAGAGTTGCTTGGTGGTGAGCGTCCGAGCGGATATTCGCAATACGATCATGCACGCCAGAGAGCCGTTTCTTCGCTTTATACCAGTTCTGACTGCCTTTCTGCCGTCGCGAGAAACGACGGTTTGCCCGGGCTAACTTCCGCAAATATCGTTGAAGTGGGCGTGGATTATCGTAGGTATCACCATTAGAGCATGTCGCAAGCGTATTGATACCTACGTCAATACCGATAGGCGCTTTCGTATCGTCAAACATAGCAGACTGGTGCTGATAGTTGCTACTATCAAGCCTACGAACAGTGATAGAAGCGAACCACTTGTCGTTGTGTTTAGAGATCACAACCTTTGTGATTTCACCGGAATACCGCAGTTCTTCACGCATGCGAACCCAACCGATTTTAGGAAGATTGATACGCTTTTTATGGACTTCAATAGTGCCTTCTCCATTATCTGCTTGGTATGAACACTTACCAGATCGGTTCTTATAGACGGGAAACTTGTTTTGTCCTTTTTTCCAACGCGTAACAGCGTCTCCAAGATTGTGAATCGCATTCTTGGACGCATTTTGCGAGAGTTCTTTACACCAGTCAAACTTATCATATTTGACGGCGTTAAACTCACGCTTTATGTCCACATAGGAACGCCATTCGTCGGTATCGAGTCCGGCTTTGAACGACGATAAGGCGAAGTTGAAGGCAACACGGGCATAACCGGCATGTTTCGCCATCAACGTGGACTGCTTATTATTCGGATTGAGTTCTATCTTGTGGGGTCGGAGTGCCAAAAGTGAGTTCCAATTGTTGTTTTGCTTCGTGGACGATATTCTCTATTTCCTCATTTTAGCCGACTGCAACTTGCCCTTTATTCTTTCAGCAGCTCTCGTAGCACGATGGCTGTTCTATTTGTAGTTTCAATTTGGAGTGCCCTATCAACCTCCTGTTTTGCAGACGTATCTTCACCGAGATAGTAATAGCATGCCGCCTTAAGCACATAGAGTTCGGCTTTGGATCGATAGTCATGCCGGAAGAGATATTGGGCATCACCTTGTAGGGCATTCTCAATCGCTCGGATAGCAGAGCGGAAATCGTTTGTATCTTTATGACGCAAAAAAAGCAGATTCGCAAGTCCGACCCATGCGTCCGCATTTGAGGGATCAAGTTGCACGGCGTTCTGAAAAGCTTCTTGTGCCAGCGGCGGATTAGGCGACAGACTGAGATGACTCCACCCCACGCCGTTATAGGCATCGGCAAGATTTTCATCGAAATTGATAGCACGTTCAAAACTGAGCAATGCCTGTGCATAGTTCCCTGACGCGTAGGAATCCCATCCGCGTTCCATGTGATTCAACGCACCTGACGTATTCGGATCGGGGTCACTGGAACAACCGCTTAGGATCAGGAGGCAAGAGGCGAGTAGAGTTAGGTATAGGGTGTAAGACATTTTTCTACTATTCAGTTTCTACCCTGTGTTTCACTACGTTCAGGCATAATTAAAAGTCAGACTTAAGCGTTGATAAAAGCGGGCTTCGAAGTGCCATCGTTACGGCAACAGCATTTGCAATTATACCAAAACCGAAGATGAAAAGCAAGGTAATTGTGAGAGAAAGCCACGGAAAGGAGGGGAGATGCCCCTGCGAAGCGAAGATTGCGACAAGTCCAGCGGCAATCCCGAGAAGCATTCCAATAACAAGAAGGAAGCAACTCTCAAGAAACAGCATCCGCGAGAGTAATCGCCGCCGGAAACCGAATGCCCGTAAGGTCGCTAATTCGCCACGACGTTCAATGATGTTTCTAAACAGCACTAGTGCTAACCCGAAAGTACCGAGTAGGACCCCTAAACCACCGAGGCTTTGAAAAGTGGAGATATAGGTATTTTCAACCGCTCTATAACTCGCCAACCGTGCCGATGCAGACGCGAGGTCAAAACCGTAATCCCCCAATGTTTTCTCTAATATTTGTGCTGTTTCGTCCTGCAAAGCAGGCGGCGTTTTGATGAGGAAAAACCTGTATCCGCTTTGACTCGGGAAATAGTTCGTGAAATTGGATTCAGAAATAATCAACTGGCTTTGGAAAAGACTGTTCACAACTGTCTCAAGCTCGAGATGGAGCGACTTTCCAAATTCATCTTGAACGATAAAATCGT
The DNA here is from genome assembly GCA_007571305.1 of Candidatus Poribacteria bacterium. Lineage (GTDB taxonomy): Bacteria > Poribacteria > WGA-4E > WGA-4E > WGA-3G > WGA-3G. The sequence continues at coordinate 11,087 of RKRR01000181.1, forward strand.
CGTCCGGATTGTGATGCAAAATCCAACGGAGCGATTTTTCATCGCCGATGGCAGGAATTTTACCGCTCTCAGTGGACATGAGATCCAAGTTCATCCAAGGGGCTTTGTCTAACATCGCATCAGAAGCACCCAAAATCTGTGGTTTTTGCGGCTGGTAAAGATTCAGGCAACTGACATCTTCACCCGGCAATACACGAAACGGGATGACCTCTGATGCACTCAGAAATTCAGACGCTTTCTCGGAAAAACCGAGTTCAAACCTACCCTCCGGCGTGTTTAAGTTATGATGTAAAGGGAGCGAAGATTCAGCAACAAAGGCGTATTCTGTCTCTGGTGGCGTATCGTGCCGATTTGCTCCCACCGCGACAATGATGCAACACGCGATACTGATTGTGATAACACACGTTTTGCTCCGTCCCGGTTGCCGCGCAGCGTTTCTGACAGAGAACCGCATTCTGTTCAACTGTTTCGGTACATTCTGTGATTTTAACCATTTATCGAACACCTCTGCCCCTATGCCGATGACGAACAGTGCCACGAATAGTAGACTGACCACAGGCTGCTCCATCCATAGACCTACTCCGAATCCAATCGCGGCGACCAACCAGCGGAGGAATCTCATTCTCTGATCCTTAGATTTGCCTACTGCAGTTGCATCAATGAAATCGGTTTTACCAGCAAGGAGCGACACGGTAGAAGTTTTTCCGACTTTGTGGACAGTGAGTCGGATGGAGAGCATCACAACAGCCAGCGAAATAATCGCTCCAATCAGTAGGCTCCATCCACCAATATGAAGTTCCATAAACGGGGTCCCGATGGCAGGTAACCACCACGTCTGCAATCCATATATCATCAATTGCCCATACCCGACCGCGAGCAGACATCCGAATATACTCCCGATACCAGCAATGATGCCACCTTCAGAAAGGAATCGGCGACGGATCTTCTTAAGCGGATAACCGATCGCTTGTAATATGCCGATTTCACGCGACCTCTGCTCTACACCGATGCGGAAAAGCATCCCCACTAATAAGGCGACAGCAATGATGATAAAGGCACTCAGACTGCTAAAGAGCATCCCGAAATCTGTTGCACCCGTGGAGGCTTGAAGTCCATCAGATCGAAGGGCTAAAAATTGAAATCCAATCTGTTCTGGTTGAATCTTTTTGAGGAACTCGTTCTCAAAAAGGGTGCGTGTTGCTTGAAGGTCTTCGCCTGGGGCAATCCCGAACCGAATGGCAGTGAGATCTCCGAATCGGTTTTTCCAAAGTTGCTTACCCGTTTTCAGCGGAATAAATGCTTTCGGTGTTGCTCCGTATTCATCCCAATACACCTCGTCCTTATTACGAATCAATGCGTAATTAATCGGAAATGGGGATTCCCATTCTGACATATCCGCCGTATCATGGATACCAGGGAAAGTAGGGATGAGGTCTCTATCCGCGGCGATCCCCTCGATGGGTAGAATCCCTCTCAGGCGGAACAGAGCCGTTTCTGTGATGTATTCTTCCACGGCTCCAACGCGATAGTATGTAACGCTGATCTCGTCCCCGATTCCCACGCGAAGGTCTGTCGCCGTCCATGTATTGAGCATAATCTCAAGACTTTCTGATTTTCCTTGCAGATCAACAACATCTGAAGTATGAGAGTCTTCTACGTACGAGTCTTTCTCCATTTCATTTTCGGTCGTATTTTTCTTCCAAAGTTCAAAAAACTTCCCTTCATCAGTGGGGAGTGCGACGATCGTCGAATATGGAACTGTGTTACCCTTAGCAGAGATTGTATTCGCGAGATAGGTGAGAGTTGGGAGCGTCGGGATGCGGTTTTCAGCCGCGACGGTAAGCGAAAGATCAGAAAAGATAGGCTTCAGGAGATACTGTTGACTTCGGAGATCAAAGTGAGCATCGTGTTCCTGAATGTCCAAGTCGAGTGCGTCCATACGCAACGCGAGGTCGTCGGATGTAAGTGGGACTGCTTCCGCCGTGAACAGGACGTTTACCCTGTCTCGTTGCCCAAGGGTTTTTTGTAAAACTGGGAGTGCGATGAAAGCGTTCAACGGGAGGCTTTGATGTGAGCGAAGACTAAATCTTCCAGCGTTCTCAGTGGGAACGACTTCGCTTACAATCAAACGCAAGCTTTGGATCGCTGCAGATGCGTCGCGCTCACCGAGAAGGAATTCTGGATGGATGTCGGCGGCGTGGGGTATATTTACGAGGAGTGTGTCGCCTGCTTGGACGTTCAACTCATTCTGGAGTGCCTCGTTGATGACAATGGCGTTAAAGGTTTGGTCTGACGTTTTGTTTAAGCGTGGAGCAGTCTCTCCTCCCCAAAAGGTGAAGAAGCTTTCGGGGACACCAAGGATATTCACCTTTGAGGCTCGTGTCTGTGTTTGCGGAGCGACCATTGTCCCGTTCAGCAAGATTGCGGGGACCGTGTTCTGTCGGTCCAATATATCTGGTGGAAAAAAACGGTCAGCAAGAAGGGCATGTTGGATTGTGCCGAGCCGTTCCTCTGTTAAACTCCGCAGACTTCCTCGCACAGAATCCCCAACAATCAAGGCTCCAGCCAGCACCCCCGTCGCGACAGCCGTGCAAAGCCCGACGACGAGATGCATCTGCCAAAAGTATTTGAAATTTTTAATGATACCTTGCGGAGAAACCACGGGAATTTTGAATCCTTATGGGTTTGTGGTTGCGTTTTATAGTAAAATCCGAAAACAGGTTCACCTTTGTAGCATAACCTGTTAGGTTGTGCCTCTTCGGACGCAGGAAACCAAAGGTTTCTTAAGTTGCGAACTGCTGCGACTCCTGAGCGTTTTCACTGAAAAATAGCAGATGAACCTCTAAAATTGTGTCTGTAGCAACTTAGGTTATTTCTAACAGAACTTACGCAATTTTGACCATAGAACGTTTTGCGAGAGGGATCCCCAAAAACACAGATGTTCTCATGGCATACCCTCGCAGGTGATGCGACAAAAGGGCAGCAGGCGTAAGTCCTGAAACTATTAAAAAACCTTGCGGGTGTTAGGTTTTACCGTTGAGAGTGAAAGTTCCATCTGAGAGCCTCATGTGTTGCTGAAAACGTGAGGCGAATGCAAGGTTGTGTGTAACAACGATGAGCATATTCTGCTCTACACTATGCAACTCAAAGAGCAAATCAGCAATGGTTTCAGAAGTAGCAGTATCCAAATTTCCGGTCGGCTCATCACAGAGAAGAATACCGGGTTGATTGATAAGGGCACGAGCGATCGCGACGCGTTGTCGCTCCCCCCCTGAAAGTTCTCCCGGTCGATGCGATGTCCGATGCGTGAGCCTAACCCGTTCGAGGAGTTCATGTGCCCGTTGGGTCGCGTCAGGTTCCTGCTTGAAGGCGAACGTGGGGACGAGGACGTTCTCAAGCACGGAATATTGTGGAAGCAGATGATGATCTTGAAATACAAATCCGATATCCGCGTTGCGATATCGCGCCAGTTCGGGCTCAGAGAGTGTAAATGGATCGGTGTTATTAATTTCAACCTGTCCAGCAGAGGGTTTTTCTAAGGTGCCGATGATGTGTAGAAGTGTGCTTTTGCCGGAGCCAGAGGGCCCCGTAATGGCAACAGACGTTCCACCAGTGAGGCGAAACGAAATATGCCGTAAAACCTGGACTGCCCCATAGTCTTTGGATACATCGGACACTTTCAGCAAGGGAAGGGTCGTTTCGGTTTGATTCATCATCTATGATACTCCTATAGACCTGATTGCATATATGCCAGTAATAGGGACAAGTCGTAGACTGCACCTACGATGGAGTGTGTATCTGATCTGCAATGAAATCTGGGATAGGAATTGCGCGTAATTTTTCACCAGGGTTGGTTATACAACAAACTGTCGTAATTTGCCCACGAGCGATGTCTTTTCCTTCTTGTGTAAAATGAAATTGGTAGGTGAGGGACTTCGTCCCTTTTTTCGTAACTCGGAGGTGAACGTCCACTTCATCTTCAAATCGGAGTGGGTTTAAGTATTCACACGAAGCTGCTAGCCGGGGCCATCCGATCTTATTCCCGTTCCATTCGGTTGCAACGCTTGTACCTAAGCTTCGTAGGAATTCGTGCTCCGCAGTCTCCATAAAGACAAAAAACCGTGTAAAATGGACGATACCTGCCATATCGGTATCGGCGAACTCGATTTTGCGTTTGGTCTGGTACTCAGTGTACATGTTAGGTTCTTCGATGTATCGGTGAAGAAAGTTACGGGTTTGTTCGAAAACCTTTCTTGAGGTCCCTTCTTGGATTGTCGACTCTGTGTAGAACGATCAGAGGAGTGTTTAGGTTCAGCACTCAGGAATAACGTTAGTTTTCCTGAGGTGGATCGTAAGAACGTTGTATGGCCCGTTCGATGTCTTCAGGGTTGATACCTGACGAAGGTCTGTGTGCTTCCTGCCTGATGAATTCTTCAAATTCTATGGATCGCTTCGGATCTGCTGCTCTGAGTTGACGGAACCCCTCCGCGTGATTCTGTCCATCAAAAAAATGTGCGACATCATAAAATGGCTGCTCCGACTCCGGTTGCGATTCACCATACTTTAAAAATAACGTATCAAAATCTCCAGCTATTCTCAACTTCTGCATCTCGATAGATCTTTGTGTTGATGGATCCTGATTTAAGTGGTACATTGCCTCCATCAAAGTGAGTTTTTCCTCCGGAGTCTGCTTCTGTCCAAGTGTTAATTTTAACCAGCCCTCCGCAACTGTATGAACCTCAGGAATATCTCCATGTTCATTAAGGTACGCCTCGAGCATGATTTCGTATAAATCGTATGGATCATGTGGATCTAGCTTCCTTCCAGATACCTCAACGAGGGGTTCCCCTTTCCTCTCATTATCGTCTTCAGTTTCAAGTTCCTGCGGGAGGTGCTTTGCCCACGGATCTGCTGTGTCCGCATGGTCATCTTGTTCAGCATTATCCCACCAAGCAGGATTTGAGACTTTTTCTGATTGTGATTTTGGCTGAGAGTTCAGGTCTTTGCCGTGTTGATGTGAGTCTTCAATGCTCACTATATTATTGGAAATAGGTTTCCTGAGATCTTCAACAAACTGCCGTGTGTCTCTGTGCACATACACGCTGGCCGCAACGACTCCGATGACAAAGATCACTACCACGATCGTTAGAGTACGCATTTTTTCGCTCCTCTATAGTGTTACAAATGTAAAGTTTCGTATAACGTGAGTTTGAAAAAAAATGTGAGCTCGCTTAAAACGTTTTTCCTGTCCGAAACAGGGGATGATTGTAGCAGAAACTGTGAGTTTGTGCTCCATGTTGCGAAAGGACCTACGAATGAAACTTTTTTCAAATTCACGAGAGTATAGTATTGACCGGGTGAAACGCAGAGGGATTCACCCGGTAGACAAATCAAGAGAAACTTGAATCGCATTCACCACAGCCCATCACTATTTGTGTGCGACTTTTTGTAATTTCATCAATTGTGACACTGTGAGGGTGAGCTCCGAAATTTCTATGCCACCAGCCTTCTGTGAGGATCGCGAGTTAGAGGAATATCCCAACAAAACACTCGCCCTTTATAGTACATAACGCCAGCTTGAAAAAAATATTAGAGGTCCAAAGCGGACGCAGATTGAGCAAAAAAGCAGGACATTCATTCAAAATGAGGCGATTTTTAGGGAGATAACCCCTTAAAACTCTCTTATCAGGCGGACTTTCACCGGCAATACGTCTACCCTGAATATTTATCAAACTCACGTTACATATCATTATTATACGTGCATTTACAAATAAATGCCAAGAAAATACCTTCCTACTACAGCAGCATTGTAAAAAAGAAACAGCACTTGCGAAACGTTCCATAGACTCGTCATTTTCGCAAGTGCTGCTATTGAGAAATATTTGCACGATTACATTTTTGGAAAATCCGGTACATCCTCATAGCGACTCCACGTTTCGGCGTAAATGCGCCAGTGTCCATCAGTTGGATCTACCATGAGATTGAGTTTTTTAGTGCCGTAATCGGAGTAAGCGGGTCGGCTACCACTCGCTGGTGTGCCAGTGAATTTTTGTAGAAACTTGACATCTGCAACTGCGCGATCTCCGTTAATCTGCAAGTTGGAGATGGAGACCTGGATGTCAGCGTACATAGTGTTGAGTTTCCTCATCTTGGCACGGAGTTGCCTTTTTGTAAGATAAACCGAAGTTTCCTTTCCATCTCGGACATTCACACGAGTAATGAGTGCTTCATCCGAATAGATAGTCATATAGGTCTTCAGGTCCTTTTCTTCCCAAGCCTCCTGCCATTTTCCCAACACCTGTCTCACTTTGAGATGCGTATCCAATGGAGCATTCCCATCGAAAGTGCCGCCAGACGCTTCGCCAGAGACAGTGTCCACCCCAGACACCTCCGGCGCGAGTGCGATAGCATCAGACACGACATTGATCTGATCGTTTATAAGTTTCCATCTACGTCTGAAAAACCCTTTTTTCTCAATCGTAAGCGTGCGGGTGTGGGTCTCAAGGGTATCACCACCATTTTGCAAAGTTATCTGAATGTTATCAACCAAGTACCGATTTTTGTGTCGTGGAACAGCCGTATACCTCGCTCCTGTGAGATCCACAATATGGGTTTGCGACATCAGGTCCTTAGCACGCGCAAAAATCGAGGTTCGTCTCTTGCGGGCAGATTTATCCCATAGGTCGGTATATGCCTTTAAATCCTGGGATTCCAAGGCAACCTTCCAAGCCAACACAAGAGGGGCTACAGGACCCTTAGGTTGTTCTGTCATCCCAGTTTGCTGCGCAGGATGCGTTGACACCGTGGGTGCGAATTCACTACCGACTACCTCCTCCTGGACAATTTTCCACCGCTGTTGAATAATCCCTTTCTTTTCTATAACAAGATTTCGTAGCTGCTGTTGTGCTTCGCCCGGGTAATAAACCGTGAGCGGAATCCCCTCAATCCGGAAGCGGTTCGTATAGCGAGGAACTCGATAGGGTTGACTGGCACCGCCAAGGTCTATTTCAAAATCTACGCCATCTCTAAAGAGTCTCACCGTCTCCTGATAGCCCGTACCAGGACGTTGGCGTGCATTTGTCACCCAGAGGGATTTATACATTGTCTCATCGCCAGATTCGAGTGCGCTTTTCCACCTCACCAAAAAGGCTGTAGGGGTCTCACTGGAGCTCATGAAGATCACAAGAAATAAAACAAAAGCGATGACAATTGCTGCAATCGCACCACCCCACAGCAGGTTCCGGGGTATAGTGAATTTCTGTTGGCTATTTTGCCGATTCTGTGCGTCGTTCACAATTTAACCTCCGCAGAATGGCTATCGGTTTTCGGTTTTCGGTTAACAAATCTCTCTTTAACCGACACCTGATAACTTTAACCCTCAACTCGTCTTCCACATCTTTTTAGGGCGCGAGTTGAGGGTTAAAACCGACAACCCTTAAAAATTTGGTACGTTCTCATAGATTTGCCAGATTTCATGATGTATTCTCCAGTCGTTACCAGCTTGATGCATCCAGACTTCGCGAATCCAAATATTGTAGAGTGCTGTCGCGTTTTCGTCTGCTACTGGAGTCGCCAACCGGGTCAGGCGATGGATACCGATCACGCTTTCTCCTTCGACCTCGGTATCGGCTTTCGCTTTGTTCCACGCGTGCGTGCTCATCTGGTGAAGATCTGCTTCAAGTTGCTGGAGATCGAGTTTACTGCGATGTTCTTTACTCTCGCGGATCACGACTTTATCGGCAATAATATTAGGCTCATAGGAGGCAAGATGTCCATTGAGGTTATTCGCATACCATGCACGCTCCCAATTACCAAGTGCCATCTTACCTGCGGCAATCTGTTCTGCGGAGAGGGAAATGCGCCCCGTCTTCACAGGATGAAGCGGAGGTTGACTGGCAACATACGCTCGCGCCTCTCGTGCTTTCTGTTTGAGATACTCGGCATGCTTTGCCCCCGCATTCTGCTGGTTGGCTTCTGCGAGCTTCTCCGTATAGATTTGCGCCTGTTCGCGGAGTTGTCTCCGAAGAGAATCTATCTCAGCAATAACCGCTCGTTTCTGATACCCTTCCTCTTTCACTCTTCTGTCAGCAACTTCAAGTTTCCGACGGAGTTCTGCAACCTCTCTGCCATAATTGCGGATCTCGGTTTCTGCCTTTCCAGCACGTCCCCGAATCTCTTCCAACGTATTAGAGAGTTGCGCTACCTGATCCCCATAGGCTGCCCGTGTATCGCCCAACTCACGGTTCTCTTTCTGGAGGTCCCGAACGGTCTGTTTGAGTTGCTTATGCTCGCCCTGAATGTCTTGCATCTCGGATTGAAGCCCTGCGAGTTCTTCCTTTTTACTCTTAACAGTCTCGCGGAGTGATTCTGCTTCAGTTATTTTCTGGAGTATAGATGCATTCAATTCCGAGTTTTTAGTGATATTCATGGAATTCGTTTGTGCCAATGTTGCATCAGCTATTGCTTGATACGCGAGGCGGAGTGCATCGTTTCCCTTTCCTTCCTTGAGTGCTGTTCTTGCAGATTCAAGGTTGGCTTCCGCGGACTCAAACAAACCAGATGCAAGCGTCTGTGCATCAACAGTTGCTGCCGCTGCAAGAGCCGCCTCAGCATCGGCGATAGCCGTGTCAACTGCTGATGTTTCTATTCTTCCAAGTTTCCCGCCACAGCCTACGAAGCTGAACGAAACGAGAAGCACCCCAATGAATAAAATCCCACTGGATGCGAGGGTGCCTTTTCGTGCTAAAGCGATGAACCGTTTCATTTTTTAACTCCTTTTGCTTATTTTCCTGTACGTGGTTGGTTCAATTGCAGTTTTCTTTTTTCCTCAGATGTCAGTGTATATGGACAATTAATAAAGAGTTCGTATGTTTTTTATTTTTCGTTGAGATGCTTTGCACTGCAACCACCTTCTACACTAACCCAAGTTGCCACGTTGTCGCATAACCTGTTAGGTTGTGCATGTAATGGGTTTGCTGACAGATAGAAGAATAAGCAGTGACCTTGTCGCATAACCTGTTAGGTTATACAGCTTCGCACCGATATGCACAGACTCACGGTTTTCTATGCTACATAACTGGAAACTGGATTACATTAATAGAATACCATGTTTGATGGGCGGTGCCAAGGTGAACGCTTATCGTCAGAAGTTCCTTATACCTTCAAAATTCCGCTTGACTTTACGTGCAAATCAATGTATAATGTATATCAACTTTGCACCTTCGACGAGAACGTAGTTTATGCACAACCCCCTTGTCATAACGTATCAAACGGAGATTCGTCGGAAATTTTATGACAAAACTCAAAAAGGAATTCGTGAATATCCCCGATTTTTCACATCAAAATTATGCGATTTCATCTATTAAGCGCGTTTTTGGCAGCTGTTGTTTCAGGCAATAACAATCAACTGCCTAATGTAACGATTGAAACTGAAAAAGGAAACATCATTATTGAACTTTATCCCGAGGCGGCTCCAACGACAGTAGAGAATTTTGCCAGATTGATCGAAGCAGGATACTACGATGGTGTGGTCTTCCATCGATACGTTCCGGGTTTTGTTATCCAAGGCGGCGATCCCAAGGGAACGGGTAGAGGTGGGCCTGGATGGACAATCCCGGGTGAATTCCAAGATCCAGAACTCCGGGACAAGATGCCAATTCATGAAAAGGGCGTTGTCGCGATGGCAAGGACACAAAATCCCGACTCAGCCGGAAGTCAGTTTTATATCTGCATCAGTTCAGATCCAACACCTTATTCACATCTAAACGGCAGCTACACCACGTTTGGGAGAGTTATTGAAGGACTGGATGTGGTAGACGCACTCCGCGAACGTGATGTCATGACCAAAGTGACGATCGAAAATTACACAGTCACACCCTAATATCTCTAATCAATTTCACGTCCCAGGGTCCCTAATTTAGGACTTGCTCTCGAGTTTTTATATCGGACATCGCGCCGACAGCACAACACGTATTCGCACGGAAATTTGGAAAGGATGGACATAATAAATGGAAGAATGGAAACGTCTCGTGAGAGACACGGTCAACACACCAGAAAAACTTGCCGCTGCATTTGATGTTGACTTAGAGGAGATGCGGCATATTCACAAAGAATTCCCGATCCGTATCAACCCTTATTACCTGAGTCTTATAGAAAAGCCCGGTGATCCGATTTGGAAACAGGTCGTTCCCGATCCAAAAGAACTGGTGAGTACCGGCGTAGAGGATCCACTGCACGAAGAAGACGATAGTGAAGTGCCAAACGTAACACATCGATATCCCGATCGGGCACTCTTCTATGTCAATTACATGTGTCCAATCTATTGCCGTTTCTGCACCCGTAAACGGAAAGTCGGAGACCCACACTCCATTTCCGAAGACAACATTGAAAGAGGTCTCGCCTACATTCAGGCACACCCTGAAATCCGTGATGTCATTATCTCCGGTGGTGACCCGTTGATGTTGACAGATAAGAAAATTGATATGATTGTCGGTGGCTTGCGGGCAATTGAACACTTGGAAATCATTCGGATTGGCTCGCGTGTTCCTGTAACACTCCCGCAACGTATCACACCCGAATTATGTGCAATTTTGAAGCGGCACCACCCCTTTTATATCAATACCCATTTCAACCATCCACGCGAAATTACCTCCGAAACCGAGAAGGCATGCGGTATGTTAGCCGATGCAGGTATCCCCCTCGGTAACCAAACAGTACTCCTAAAAGGTGTAAATGACGACCCTGATGTAATGGTGGAACTGATGAAAGGACTGTTGCGCATTCGGGTCAAGCCATATTACATCTATCAAGCAGATCTTGTTGTCGGTACCGATCACTTCCGGACAGCAGTCCAGACAGGCTTAGACATTGTCGCAGCACTGCGTGGACATATCTCTGGGTTAGGTGTGCCACATTATGTCGTCGATGCACCCGGGGGCGGTGGTAAGATCGCATTGATGCCTGACCCAGTTGTAGCGTTCGATGACGATGAAATCCAACTCCGCAACTACGAAGGCAACGTTTATAGTTACCCGAGCACACCCTTCTTTGATGAGGATTGGTAGAGGTAATTTTCATCGCACGCCTCAATCAACTGAAAATTACCCAAGTTGGTACGGACAAGTTTTTAGCCAGAATCTTTGTAGCATAACCTGTTAGGTTGTGCTACGAGAACACCTATGTTTTTGGGTCTCCCTCTCACAGGTTTCCTATGGTCAAAATTGCGTAAGTCCTGAAAAAATAAACAGGGCAATCAAGAAACCTCTATCTTTGCAGGCGAGGTCTACGGGGTACGCGTCCACATGCGCAGTGCATTCCTAATTTCACACGTCTTTCGAAAATATAGTAGATTCCGTAATTACTTGGACATTCATGGTGTCGTGCGAACTCTGAAGTTATCTGTTCTGACTGGCACAGCCTAACAGGCTATGCTACACGTG
>RKRR01000102.1 GCA_007571305.1 Candidatus Poribacteria bacterium
TCTCTGGCACTTTTTTGTTCATTGATGCTTGACTCCTTAGCAAAGAATGAAGCATACAATAACACATTTATGAAGAACTTTCAATTAGATTTGGTATTACTTCAGGGAACCCAGCCTTCTGTATCCTTCTTAAAGTATATAGACTTATGAGTGAAAAGTCAACGGAAAAATCGAGGCTCGCTAACTCCCCTGAACGCGAGTTTTATAATCGTCATAAGCCCTCTCAATCTGCTTTGCTGATTCTTCCGCACCGAGAAAATGAGCACCGGTCAACACAACAGGAGGTTTCCCACGCTCTGTCAGGAGTTCAGCAACCCGGCATTTAATAGCATTGACTATCGAAAGTGTGCCGATGCTGGACGTAGGTCCCACAGGGTATGCCAAATTCGGAATGTCTACAACGGCATCTCCCGGCGGATTACAGTTGTCAATCGTTAAATCCGCGACTTCAAACAAGCGCTTGCCAGACGTGTGTTTTGAACTCGATGCATTACTGTGTGCAATTGAACTCACTGCAATGACAGGCAAATTCCGTGCCTTTGCCCCCATTGCCATTTCGATGGGAAGAATGTTTGTGCCGGAATTAGAAAACACCATCATGCAGTCGTGCGGACCGAAGGTGAAGTTGCGTAGAATCACCTCTGCATACCCTGATACGTTTTCCAGAAAGAGGGCTTGACGTTGACCGTTACAACCGACGACTTGGTTGTGGAACGTAACTGCTAACTCAACGATGGGAAAAAAGCCCGGAAAACTGCCGTAACGTGGAAAAATTTCTTCGACCGGCATACGGGAATGTCCGGATCCGAATAGATAGACGAGACCATCTTCTGCTATAGTCTCTGCGCACATTTCAGAGGCTTGCGCAATCGCATCGGTTTGTGTCGCTTCGATCTGTTTCAAAACGTCCTGTGCAACGCGTAGATAACGTAGGTGGGAAATACTCATAATATTGGGGTCTAATATAACCTTAATCGTTTGATTTACGGATTCCTAAATGGGGACTTATGACAAAAGATCACCTTTTATTTTATCACAATTCGCATGCTATTGCAATCTTTTATGATGTCTCCGCAGGGTATTGAGCTCTCCTACTTCCATTGGCAGAACTTCCTACGGAGACATCTAAACAAAACATCTCGCCTGCTGACTGCTACTCTAACGAACTCGATACCGCTCGACAGCGTCCATATCAAGACTGATACCCAATCCCGGCGCATCCGAAAGATTGATTGCACCGTTCGAGAGGTCCATACTACCGCCAGAAAGATCGTCAATGCGGATGTGTGGAAGTTCGTCTATCGGCATTGTGCAATTTGGCAGTGTACATGCAATGTGTGCCGCGAACGTCGAAGCGACACATGAGCCGAACGCAAAGATCTGCACCCAGATGGGTAGATCCGCTGCTTCCGCAACGGCAGCACTTTTGCGGAGTCCTGCGACATTTCCACCCATATTAACCGCATCCACAGCACCTGCTTGGATGTTTTCTAAAATTCCTTGTGGTGCCCCCAAATGCCGGGCGACTGGTACCTCTACCACCTCACGCATCTGACGATACCAAGACAAATCCTCAAAACGAATTGGGTCTTCGTAGACTTCAATGTTATACGGGAGCAATTCCTCGGCAAGTCGGATCCCGGTTTCCAAATCTCCAAATTCCGTGTTTGGGTCAACACGGATCTGGAAATCGGGGCCGCACGCTCCTTCTATAAGACGAGCGGTTTCGACAATATTCGCCTTCCGAGCCTTGAGCTTATGCACCCGAAAACCCATATTCGCTGCGCGTTCCGCCTCTGCCGCTGTCGCTTCTGCTGGCATCGGTGGTGACCAATAGGCAAGTTCAACGCTATCCCGATATTTCTCACCGATTAACTTATGCGCAGGCACTCCCAATGCCTGTCCTGCCAAATCGTAAAAGGCGCATTGGAAAACAAATGGCTCCGAGGCGAGATCAATATCCCACAGATTCTTGTCGACATATTTTTCAGCAATCTGGTTCGCCTGATCTGTGATATCGCTGTTCAGGGAATTGCTCTCACCTAACCCTGTCAGTCCTTCATCTGTATGCACCCAGACCAAGGTGGTCGGGTAATCCATACCCGAATGTTCCCGGATCGCAGGAATAAAAGGGATGGAAATGGTCCGGTATTCAAAGCCTGTAATTTTCATCGGTTTCCCTCCAATCTCTGGTTTTTCGTAACTGAAATTTTATGCGATTTATAGGATTGGTGTCAAACATATTATTGATGCACTTTCTGCTGGATTTTGGATTGGAAATCTGTTATAATTTCTCTATATTCCCTAATCGCAAAGGGCACTACCTGCCCAGATAAAAAAGGAAACTGTTTGTAATGAAACACATAAAAATTCCCGGAGTCAGTAAAGAGATATCGCATCTGATTCTGGGGACCATGATATTTTCACCTATAAAATTCGACGATAGCACTGAAATGCTCGACGCTTTCATTGAAGCGGGTGGAAATGCCTTTGACACAGCACACGGTTATGGCGGTGGTGATAGTGAAATGCTTATCGGTCTCTGGATGCGGCAACGCCGTAACCGAGACGATGTCTTTCTCATTGACAAGGGAGGGCATCCACAAGGTAGAGTACCGCGTCCCCGTCTCTCCCCCGAAGAACTCAAAAGCGATCTTGATGAAAGTCTCATCCGCCTCCGCACCGATTATATTGACCTTTACATGCTCCATCGCGACGACCCCGTGATTCCCGTTGAAACCATCATTGATTACCTGAACGATGAGATCGGTGCAGGACGCATCCGAGCAGCTGCCGCCTCTAATTGGCAACCACAGCGCATCATTGATGCGAACACCTACGCAGCCGAAAACGGATTAGCAGGTTTTGTTTCTTGTAGCAATAATATCAGTCTCGCAGTCCCAATGGAACCGATGTGGGGAGGATGTGTCTGTGTCGACGATGCCGCTCGCGAATGGCATAAGGAAAGTCAGTTTCCGTTGATGCCCTGGTCATCGCAAGCACGCGGTTTCTTTAGCGGCGCATTTACACAGGAGAACCGAGAGAACGGAGATATGGTGCGCGTCTATTACAACGACGGTAACTTTGAAAGACTCACACGCGCGAAGAAATTAGGAGACAAATACGGCTATTCCGCAATTCAAGTCTCACTCGCATACTGCTTGAATATCCCGTTTCCCGTTTTTCCAATTGTTGGACCTATAACCTTAACGGAGCTGGATTCCTCGCTCGGTGCTACGGAACTTGAGCTTTCCGATGCTGAAATGGAGTGGCTCAACTTGGAAATGGATGGTGATCCTCTATGAGCGCAAGATTGTTTTTCTTATTGTTCTGCTTCCAATTCATCTTTTTACCCTTCGGTTTTTCCCAAGGAGGCTGAGGCGCGTGAAGCAATCCCGCAATTCCACGGGGCGGGATTAGTGAAGTCAGTTTGACTTCAGAAGAGATGAAGCGATTTGAAAGCACTGTCAGTATGATACGATGGTTCGATGCACAGGGCGGACACCTCGAAACAAAAGGGGTTTCCCCAGGCGGCAAGGTGATAGATGTTCCGCTACATCGACACCATGTTACCCTGAACATTTTTCGAGTTGACATCGGGTTGAAGTATCAATTCGGTTCTCAATGGATGCTCGAATCGAATATACCCTACGAGGCCAAAGTCCAAGAAGCAACTGTTGAAGAAATTGAGCCAGTCTCGCAAGCAGAACGTGAAGCGATTACACGCAACCGCAACAACCACCACCGAAATGAAACCTACACGGGACTTGCTGACGCGGATATTTTTCTGGGATACTATACCGTCCGCCTCTTCAAGGACAACGATTTATTAGTCGGGCGCATCGGAACCACTATTCCATTTGGCAAAACCGAAGAAGATCCGTGGAAGTTAGGCGATGCTGGACTTGAGCACCTCCATATCCAGTTCGGTACCGGTACCTTTAATCCGATCATAGACCTGCGCTACAGCCTCCCGCTCTATAAAGCGTTGGGTGCGAACGCCAGTATCCGTGGGAAGTTGCCGTTCTATAAAAACAGTAAAACCTATCGCGGCTCCAGGGAACTGACCTATACAGCGGGTGTGAATTACCGTTTCAGTGACTGGTTATCGCTCCAAGCGGGGTACCTCGGTTTTTATCGGTCCCATGCCTATTGGGCGGGGGAACAAGACATCAATAGCGGACTTCGTTTCAGTATGGCATCCCTGGGCGCGTCTATTGTAACACCTTACAATATTCCCTTGTCCGTGACGCTCATGCTGCCTTTGAGCCAAGAGACGCTTTACGATGACACTTCTGCTCTGCTGGGTGGTGTATATGAGGAGCGCGATGCTTTTGAATTTGGGCCCTTGGTGTCGTTAACAATCTTATATTCATTTTAATATTGAATGTCTAAACATCACTGGTGAAAATGATGCGAACGAAATTGTTAAAATTTTCAGATATTCGATGTAGCTTCGCCTTAACACTGGTTCTTTTCTGCTTCGGTTGTGGTGTACCAAATAATCCGTATCCTAAATCTGATCACGATCAAGAGATTTACTATAACACCTTCGATGAAGAGCCGAAACATTTCGATCCAGCGATCTCCTATAGTTCGGACGAATACAGGTTTATTCAGCAGATTTATGAACCCCCGTTGCAATATCATTACTTGAAAAGACCCTATGAACTCATCCCTTTGACAGCAGAGGCGGTACCACAACCCCGCTACTTCGATGCGAACGGGCAACAGTTATCGCCAAATGCTCCTGCCGAATCAGTAGCGCGTGCCGTTTATGAAGTTCGCATCCGCCCAGGAATTATGTATCAGCAACACCCTTGTTTTGCGAAGACTGGAGATGGAGAGTGGCGTTACCGAAACTTAACAAAATCGGATGTCAAGAGGTTTAACGAGGTCAAAGATTTCCCGATGACAGGCACGCGTGAACTCATCGCTGCGGATTATGTTTATCAGATCAAACGGATGGCGGATCCGAGCGTTGCCTGCCCTATTCTCAGTACTCTGAAGGATTATATACTCGGCATGGAAGCGTATTCAGTCGCTATCGCTAACGGGCAAAACGATACCTCCTTTCCGGGTGTCGAAGTCGTGGATCGGTACACCTATCGGATTACCCTGATGACGAAGTATCCGCAGTTTGTCTATTGGTTAGCGATGCCGTTCTTCTCACCAATGCCTAAAGAGGCTATTGATTTTTACACGCAACCGGCTGTCAAGGGTCGAAACATCACGATTGACAGATTTCCTGTAGGCACAGGTGCGTACCGGATAGAAACCCTTCTTGCTCATAAAGAGATAGTTCTCGTCAAGAATGAGAATTTTCGAGTGGTACGCTACCCATCAAGCGGGGAACCCGGTGATAGGGAAGCCGGACTTTTGGACGACGCATGGGAAATTGTTCCGTTTATTCCAAGAATAGTCTACAAATTGGAAAAGGAATACATTCCGCGCTGGAATAAATTCTTACAGGGATACTATGATACTTCTGCGATCTCCTCTGATACGTTCGACAGTGCCGTCGCATTTAACAATACAGGCGATCCGAGAATAAGTGAGGAGATGAAAGCGAAGGGGATCGTACTACGCACCAGTGTTAGACCAACGACGCGATATCTCGCTTTTAATATGCTGGACGATACCGTTGGTGGTAACACAAAAGAGAAGCAGAAACTCCGTCAAGCCATTTCAATCGTTTTAGATTATGAGGAGTACGTTGAAATTTTCTACAATGGCCGCGGTGTGAGTTCCCATAGCCCCATTCCACCCGGTATATTTGGATATGAAGGCGGAAAGAGCGGTATGAACCCTTATGTCTATAATTGGGATACCGAAAATCAACGTCCGGTTCGCAAATCCATTGAAGAAGCACAACAACTTCTCGCAGAAGCCGGTTACGCAGATGGGCAGGATAGTGATGGAAATCCTCTCGTCGTGACTTTTGACAACGCTTGGAATTCCGCAGGTGCCACATCGCACCTAACGTGGATGCGGAATAAGTTGGATCAACTCGGCATCACGATGGAGAATCGCACAACTGATTACAATCGGTTTCGCGACAAAGTGAAGAACGGAAACTTCCAGATCATCTCATGGGGATGGCACGCAGATTACCCCGATGCAGAAAATTTCCTGTTTCTCCTCTATGGACCGAATGCCAGAGCCATTCACGGGGGCGAAAACACTGCTAACTACGATAACGTTGAATATAACAGACTCTTTGAGCAGATGAAAAATATGGAAAACTCGCCAGAACGGTTGGCAATAATCACCGAAATGAATCATCTGCTTCAACGAGATGCACCGTGGGTCTTCACCTTCCATCCTGTGAGTTTCGGTTTGTCGCATCAATGGGTGAAGAACAGCAAGCCGAGTTCCCTGGGGGGTGGAACGTTGAAATATATTCGCATCGATGCTGATCAACGGTCAGAAAATCGGCAGGCGTGGAATCAACCCGTCGTCTGGCCCCTATGGGTATGTCTCGCTCTTTTCATTTTAGGCACTATTCCGGCTGTGATCACAATTTGGAAACGGGAACGAGGTTTTTAATTGATGGGCACCTTGACTGCGCTCCGTTACCTTTACGCCGAGGTTTTCGCGTAGAACACAACCCAAAGCCAGCAACAACGGCGCAGGCGACTCCAGAGGAGGATACGTCAAAATCTCAAACTTACGTCGTTTCTTCGTAAGGTGTAATTAAAAAATGACCACTTATATTGTCCGACGGATCCTCTACGCAATTCCAATCTTGATCGGTGTGAACATCACTGTGTTTCTACTTTTTTTTGTTGTCAGTTCCCCTGACCAGATGGCACAACGCATTCTCGGTGAGAAGAACATTACGCAGGAAGATATTGACAATTGGAAGAAGCGAAACGGCTATCACCTCCCCCTTTGGTTCAACACCAAGGCATCTGGAACTGAATCTTTTACACAGACTATTTTCTTCCAGAAATCGGTTAAGCTCTTTTTCTTGGATTTTGGGACATCGGATGCCAACAACATTGACATCACATCACAGATTTCTCAGCGAATGTGGGCGAGTCTCGCAATAGCACTCCCGACCTTTCTGATTGGCGTTCTGGTGAACATCACGGTTTCAATGATCGTTGCTTACTACCGCGCAACCTATGTCGATTTCTGGGGGACAATCCTTGCGGTTATTCTCATGTCTGTCTCAACACTGTTCTATATTATTGGTGGGCAGTGGGTATTCGGAAAAATATTGCGACTCTTTCCAATCTCTGGCTACGATTCCGGTACAGACATGCTGAAGTTCGTTATTCTGCCAGTGGTGATCGGCATTATTGGCGGTGTCGGCACCGGTATTCGGTTCTACCGGACGATATTCCTTGAAGAGGTCAATCGGGATTACGTACGGACAGCACGAGCAAAAGGGTTAAGCGAAGCGGTGGTACTCTTTAAACACACCCTGAAGAACGCAATGATTCCGATCCTGACGAATGTGGTCTTAGTAATTCCGTTTCTCTTTATGGGAAGTTTGGTGATGGAAGCGTTTTTCGCTATTCCAGGGCTTGGAGGTTTTACGATCGAAGCCATCCACGCACAAGATTTCGCGATTGTGCGAAGTATGGTTTATATCGGGTCTGTCCTGTATATTGTCGGTCTATTACTCACCGACATCAGTTACACACTGGTCGACCCACGGATTCGGCTTGGATCTTCCGCTTCGTAAGTTATTTGTAAATGCACTTCCTTCACAGTTAGGTCAAAATATCACCGCAAAGTAAATATAAAATATGGTCTCACGAAATAGAAATTATCAAATTATGCAAGGTGTAATGAGTCTGATATTGGGATGTTTCAGCATCGGTTTGTTGATAACACTCCGGGGATCAGGATACTCAGCCGCAATTCTCTCCACCTTTCTGGTCGTAGGAATCGCTCTCATCTTCTCTGGCGATTATCTCCTGAATCCGTTCAAACTGCCAGTTACGCCTCGAAAGCAGGAATTAGCAAGTGATGTCGGTCTTATCGCTTATGGAACGTTGTATTTCGGTATCGCTATGTCAAAACTTCTCCAACCGCGTTGGTTCATCATCAATCTGCCGATCTTCTTACAACCGATTTGGGTACGACGCTGCTTAGCCGGGGTCGGGATTGTCCTGATTGCTGTTGGTATCTATGGGATTTATAAGTTATTCTCGGAGGGATTGCCGTTAGAATCTTCCGAATAGAATAGATGCTGATTGTACAAAGAGAGGCTGATAACCGCGCCTAATTGCGCCATGCTCATTTTGCAATAATCACAGCATAGCGGAGCGGCACCTCGCCAACATTGCGTATACCGTGTAAAACCTGACAATCAACATGGATGGCTTCATTGTCGCTGACACGATGCGTCTGATCACCGAATAAGACTTCGCCTTCACCCGAAAATACATAGAAAATTTCTTGACCTTCGTGCGTATGTGGTGGATGCGCCCGGTTCCCGGGTCCGACTTCGGAGATATGAAGGTGGAGTTGTTCCCGATCCGAACCGGCTTCAAATATAAAACGATTGATACCTTTGATGTCGTTTCTAATCTCTTTTTCCATGAGAATCTCTCCCTTGTAGTTGCGTTTGTCCCACAAAATTGACTCTAAAAAAATAGCGTTAATTTAACCCAAGTTGCCAGTTCTGTAGCATCACCTGTTAGGGTGTGCAGCTTCGGGCGCAGGTGACCAACACCCTACGCTACGAAAGACTGCGGATGATAAAAAATAGCAGATAAATCTCTAAAATTGTGTCCGTAGCAATTTGGGTTAATTTAACATACCTATCAGCAATTGTCAATTGCGATTCTCACCATGATTTCGACTTACTGAAAACTGAACGTTTCTGCCTGTATTCTTATTTCAATTGACCTAAGTTTTTAAGTATGCTACAATGCGCAGGTACCGTTTTGGTACCACAGTTGACACGGCATATTCAATTGTCAAAGGAGAACGCAACGATGGATAGACCTGAGAACCAACCAGATAAAAAGGCTGCGATGCACGTCGGCGTTCAAGGCATCGGCACATCTCCTAAAGAGTTGGCATTCCTCGTTCGCCACGGCGTAACGCACATGGATACCACCCCCGAGAACACTGAAACCGAAACGCTGATTCGACAGAAAGGAGAAGCAGCGGAAGCCGGTATCAGCCTTGAGATGATTCATATCGGGATGCCGCGGAGCATTACGCTTGCACAAGATCCGCAGCGCGACAAAGATATTGAAGCAGTTTGTAAGATAATTGAGAATGCTGCGAGGGCAGACTTACGAGGTTTGAACTACAACTTTTGCATCCTGAACAATCAACGAACCGAGAGTACATTCGGTCGCGGCGGCTCACGTTACAGTACATTTGATTTCTCCAAATACGACAATGAAACGCTCTCAGAAGCGGGTGAGGTGAGTCGTGAAGAAGCGTTTGATCGGATCGCGTATTTTCTTGAGCGTATAATCCCCGTTGCCGAAGCAAATGGAATTCAAATGGCGTGCCACCCGAACGATCCACCTGCCCCTATTTTGAGAGGTGTCGAACGTTGGAATTATCCAGTCTTTGAGGGCATGAAACGTTACGCTGATATCGCGGAGAGTCCATATCACGGGTTCAATTTCTGTTGCGGGACAGTTTCGGAGGGTTTAGACGACCCCGGCACTGAATTCTACGAAATTCTTCGTTACTTCGGAGAGCGAAAGAAACTTTTCAACATTCACTTTCGCAACATTCGCGGGGGATTACACAACTTCCAAGAGGTCTGGCCCGACGAGGGGCACTTGGATATGCACAAAGTTGCCCAGACGCTTCGAGATGTAGAATACCCCTACATGTTAATGCCCGATCACGCACCAGGGCACCCAGATGACCCGTCACCGCCTGGTGTTTCTGGTAGAGTTCGACAGGCATGGGCATTCCAGTTCGGATACATCATTGCTCTGATTCAGGCGGTAAATTCAGAACAGTAGGTTAATGAGTGTCAATTAGAGGGACATACCCTTTCGTCAAAACGTCCCTTAATAGTAAATTCAATCTTTAGGAGTTAAAATGAAATCCATTATAATTCGCTTAGCGATCATCACTATCAGTCTCACCTTCGCAGTTCATACCTATGCGGAGATAGACCTTGGAACCGCAAGGGGAATTTGGCTACTCGACGAAGGTGACGGCAATATGATCAATGATATGTCTGGAAATGAGAATCACGGTGAACTCCAGGGCGGAGAATGGGTCGATGGCCCAGATGGTCCTGCTCTAAGTTTGAACGGACAAGATGATCGAGTTATCATTGCAGACTCCGATAGTTTGTATCTGGAGAAGGCCTGGACGATCACGGCATGGGTTTTTGTGAATGCCACCGAAAACGGGTATGGACATATTCTCGGCAAAAGACCCGCATCAGGAGCAATAGCCAATTACGCCTTCAGGACAAACTCCACCGGCGCAGGGTGGGAAGCATACTATTCGCGAGGCGGCTGGAAAGGTGCTTGGAATCAAGGCACTGTCAAGAAAGATGAATGGTTGTACATGACCGCAACTTATGATGGAGAAGACACTATCAAGATCTATGAGAATGGATCTGAAATCGCCTCTGTCAGCGGTCATGGGGGACCGGCACCTCAGGATGAGGCCGAGGTCAACATCGGGGGATGGGAAGATAACACCTCAGAGACCCTTGACGGTATCCTCTATGAAATCGCGCTTTTTAGTGTCGCATTGGCAGAAGAAGACATAAACGCTCTGATGGACGACGGACTGCCGTCCCTACTCACTGCTGTTGAACCTTCTGGCAAACTCGCCACGACATGGGCAGACATCAAATCTCAATAAGAGTTCGACAAATTGGATACAGGCGATGTGTCACTGAACAACCCACTGCATCTATTTTCCAGACGTTCACCTTATGGAAATAGCACGGCTGAACACATTGAACACGCATAGGTGCTAAACCACCAAGTATGTGATAACATTGATCGAGGACAACTCAATTAGGTTGATTAGTTTTCGTTAGAGTGACACACTCTTTTTCAAAACGTCCCTTAATGGTAAATTCAACCTTTAGGAGGTAAAATGAAATCCATTATAGTCTGCTTAGCGATCATCACTATCAGTCTAACCTTCACAGTCCATACTTATGCGGAGATAGACTTTGAAACCGCAAGAGGAATTTGGCTACTCGACGAAGGGAAAGGCGATAAAATAGAGGATATTTCTGGAAACGAAAATCACGGTGAACTTCAGGGCGGAAAATGGGTCAAGGGGCAAGATGGACCCGCCCTAAGTTTAAACGGGCAAGACGACCGAGTTATTATTCCAGATTCCGATAGTATGTATCTGGAAAAGGCGTGGTCAATTACTTCATGGGTGTATGTCAACAAATCCGAGAACGGTTACGGACATATTCTCGGTAAAAGACCCGCGGGGGGTGTGGTGGCAAATTACGCCTTCAGGACAAGTTCCACCGGCACCGGTTGGGAGGCTTACTTTGCGAACGGCGGCTGGAAAGGTGCTTGGAATCAAAGTCAAGTGAAGAAAGATGAATGGTTATATATGACCGCAACTTATGACGCAAAGGATACCATCAAGATCTACGAAAATGCTGAGGAAATCGCTTCTGTTGGCGGGATGGGGAAACCGGCACCGCGGAATGATACTGATGTCAACATCGGCGGTTGGACGAATAACCAGTCTGAGACCCTTGACGGTATACTTTATGAAGTCGCAATTTTTGCCTCCGTACTGGAAGCAGAAGATATAAAGGAATTGATGGATGAAGGAATGCTAACACTACTGCCTGTTGAGCCTTCTGGTAAACTTGCAACCACATGGGGTAGCATCAAATCTCGGCAATAGACAAGGCAAACCGAGAGCAGCCGGTGCGTTCTCTGAACGGCCGGCTGCTCTCATTTTCAGATGGTTCCTGTAAGCAGAACAGCATACCAATTTGGATGTTTTGTACTGTTAGGAAGGTGAATTGGACGAAGCCATCTACTTACACCTCAAAGCGCGTCGCTTGGATTCGATTCTAAACCTCAACACGGACAAAGGCGAGATATGCTCCAGATAGAAGGATGATGACAAATAGGGTTAGCAACAAAAGATCCACTGCCGCCGTGTTGAAGTCCTTACTGAAATTCAAGGTGTCTTCAAATTTCGGAATCGCCTCTGGCGAGACTGGTTTCTGTGACATCCCTTCACGAACCCCGAAGATATGAAGGCTCTCCGGATCATCTCGGTCGGTATCAACGATGAAAACCCGATATTGTTGAGCGTACGATTTAACGTTCTCTAAAAATTGCAAATGCCGCTCAAACCCCGTTCCAGCAAAGGATTCAAGGAGATGCTGGAAAATGGTGACAGGTGAAATTTGGGTGATAGCACGGGCTCGGAGGACCTGAGAAATCCGCCGTTTTAAACGTTCTTCGTGCAGCCGTTCCTGCTGTGCCGCATCTTTAGTGACGTACTCGCCCGCCATTTGTAATATTTGGATTCGAGTCAAATTCTTATCCGGGTCATACCGACGTGCATCGTATTCGCTCCCAAGTTCCTCCTCAAGTTGGGCCCTGCGTTCGGAAAATCCGAGAGCAGACTTTGGCGGTGTAGAACGTCCGGCAATAGAAACGAGTGTACTGGGCATGAAAACGACAAACGTGACCCAAGCCAAAAGGAGTATCACGAGGCTCACCGCGCTCCGCTGCACGCGTGCCGACACAAGCAGTCCCAACGCGAGAAACAAGCTTGTATATAGGAGCGTAATAAAGAAAATGAGCCCTAAACGTCCCCAAGCCTCCGCACCGAGGTGTACATCTCTCGACGTGGAAATTACTAAGAGGTTCACCAAGATGGCAAGTGTAAAAGGAATGTTTATACTGATTAATGCTCCTAAAAACTTGCCAATCAGGACGGTGTGCCGCGGGAGCGAATTGGCAAACATCAATCGTAGTGTACCTTGCTCGCGCTCGTAGGAAATCGAATCGAAGGTAAATAGGAGCGCGATGAGACTTAAGACATAACCGATGATAAAACCCCAATCCACTTCGGTGACATTTGGATGAACGTTACGTAGATCGGGGGTAGCTGGGTGATATGCCAATATCCAGAAACTTTCTAAGCTCGGTTCACCTTCCGCTCCCGAACGTCCCCAACGTAGGTAACCTCCCTCCACTCTGTTTGGCAAGAAGGATTCACCGCCCTCTGCACAGAAACGGAGGGCAGAGGGTTTTTTGTAGAGGTATCCGGGCCCCTGCTCTGCGAGTTTGTACAAGCTGTCCTCGGCATAATCTGCTAAGCGATTCTGATATCGGGTGTCAGCATCGTGATACTTCTGGATGCGTTCTGGCTGTTCCCGGAGATGCACAATCGCGTTGGTCAGCATCAAACCGAGCAGTAACACCGTTGCCAGGGCAAATCGGAGGCTATTGAGGTTATCGTAAAGTTCACGTTTTGTGATATGCCACATTGGTTTGCCTCACACTTCACTCTTGATAAAAATTAAAAATATCACGATGAAAAGCGCGACATTGATCATCAACAAAAGGCATACATCCGGCAAAGCCCGCTGAGCATTTGTGTTCACATCAACCCGTTGAAAAGAGAACTGCGGTAGATTACGCCAATCTGCTGCACCTTTGTCCGAAGAAAACCACTGTCGAGATCTGAAAATTTCTTCGTCATAGAAATAGTCAATCACGTGTTGTCTATATTGTCTCGCAGCGTCGAAAAAATCTTTGATACCGAGCAGATCGGTGCCAGCCCAGGCTTGTGTTGCGGTGTCATACAGCCCGACAGGCGAGAGTTTCAGATAGAGTCTCCCTATATTTGCCGGTTGAATGAAAATGTCCTCCAACGCGGACTTTCGGATGAACCACGTTTGGTCGGCTGTTCCGACAACCTGTGTCCCGAGGAAACCGAAGTAATTCTGGGCATGCGGAACCTTGAGTTCAGCTCCCTCGCTAAGACTATCAGCCTCCATTTTGCTTTCGTAGGTATGGTAAAGATAGTTGGGGCTACCCCAAAGATATGCCACGTACCACCCATATCCCATAATTTTAAAATGCCAATCCTCGCCAGGAAAAGCGTCAGTGGCGAGGAAGTGTTTCCGATCTCTGTCAAATTCCTCCCATATCTGTTCAATTTGATTAAAGGCGGATGCCCGGCGTGTCTGCGGTGCATCCGGCTGCCCCACCACTGCAAGAATCATATTCGGATAGACGAGAACTAAAAACCCCCAAACAAACATAGAGAGCATCAAGGCAGTACTTGTTCGACGAGTCACCGCCGAGATCAGTAGTCCTATGAGATAGAATACGGAAAGATACACAACGGTTGTAAAAATAATCCCCCCGATCCGTAGAAAATCATCGGTATTCAGAGAAATGAAAGGGGTCGTCGTCAGCAAGATAACTGAAAGGAGCAGGCTTATTAGCAATGGCACCAGTAAGCAGAGCATCGCGCTGATGTATTTGGCAAGCAGGATATACCCGCGACGGACGTGTGATGTCAAGACCAGACGTAATGTGCCACGTTGGTATTCTCCCGCAAGGGTGTCGTAGGCGAAAATCAGTGCTAATAAACTCAATATCACCTCGAAGATAAAAACAATATCCATGGAAGCGAACATATCCATAAACGGATTATCTGCCCCATGCATTCCAGCATCCCACAGCGATGGAACAAACGTATGTGATATCTGCACCTCGTTACCGAGTTGTTTATCGAACCCGACATTGAAAATGCTCAACGGGTTCGGGTTCCGGTCGACAAATAATTTCTCTATCCCTGCGGAATACGTTTTTTTCTCCTGAAGTTGCCGCTGATGCGTTTTGACAGCAGCGTTATGGCTTGCCAATCGTTGCTCGTGATCCTTAATAAGCACCGCGGTATTCGCGACGACAAGCAGCAATATAATAAAGACAGCTGCCGCAAATCGGAACGTCATCAGATTGTCGAGCAGTTCCCTGCGGATGAGTGTTGTTAGCATTAATTATACTCCATCACTTTAGATACATAGGACTTACGCCTACTGCTTTTTTGTAGCATAACCTGTTAGGTTGTGTCAGGGAACCGCGTGTGTTTTGTCGGTTCACCCTATCAGAGACCGTATTATTGCCAAAATTGCGTAAGTCCTGCTGTAGTTACAGAGAAGAAAATTTTCATCGAAAAGGTTTAATATATAGTTTGGGATATCATATAGGAATCCGCTCTCTCAAAATCTTCCGGTGTGTTGATATTGAAAAAGGACTTGCCGTCTGGATCGAAATCCTGCCAGACTTCAGGTGAAATACACTTTATATACGCCCGTTCCTGCAAGGCATGGACGCGTAACTCAGATTCCTGTAGCATCAACTCTATGATAGGTAGGCAACGCTTAGAGTAGACAGCGCACAAGGTTTGGAGGGTTGTCTGTGTGTCGTTGTGCCGGGCATAAGTCTCAGGCATCACTGCGTCATATTCACCCAAAACAGAAACGAGATAGGTGAGGAGTTTCGGTTCTAAGAACGGACTATCACAGGCAACACAGAGGACTGCATCGTGTGAACCGTGTGTTAAACCGGTATAGATACCGCCTAATGCCCCCGTGCCTGGGAGCATATCGCCACGCATTGGCACCCCGAGGTGTGCGTATTCAGTCGGGCTATTGGTGATAATGAGGAGTTCGTCTGTGATAAGGCGTATACGGCGGATAACATGCTCGATGAGTGAATTGTCTCCAAGTTGCATCAACGCCTTATTTTCTCCCATCCGTCGACTCTTACCACCCGCGAGGATGACACCCGTGACTGGAAGTGGGTTTTTATGCGCGTTCATTTTTTAATTTCGCAATAAGTCGTTTTGGGTTCTCCTTCTCACAAAACGCTCTATGGTCAAAATTGCGTAAGTCCAGTTGTATTAGATTCTTGATTTTATATCAATCCTTTATTCCCCAAATTTGATCTGTAGAGATACCAATATCTAAACACAATTCTACACTTTTACTTCGTAGGCCCGTCAATAATGTCGCCTTTGAATGTGGCTATCCCGATATGGTATGTAAGGCGAATCATAACTCATCCACGGAAATTAATATACTCCAAGTTGTTTTGATCTGTACACCATACTAGTGAGGATGCCGAGGATTCTGTCACACCGTTCAATCGTATAAGCGTTCATATCAATATGTAGACACTTTCCCGCTAACTTGAGGAATTTCCAATCTGTTTCTGAAGTGGTGCCCCCATAAATAAACTGAATACTATTGCCTTTTTCGGCGTTAAAACGTTGCGCAGCAACCATTTCAGCGACACACTGTCCGAGCCCTATCAGGAGGTCGTCTTTCTTTGCCTCAACAAGGAGAATAATTGGTGCCTCTAAAAAAGATTGGCGTGGCGACAAACTGACTAAGAAATCGCACACGCCGGTCAAACCGCTTTTAGCATCAACGTTAAAATCGATACCAGAAAAAAGGCTGATACGACTCTCGAAATGTTCTCGGAGTTCAACAAGAATATCGGCAACAATCATTTCTGACTTTGCCTTTTCTGTACCGATAGCACTGGCTAAGGGCCTTTTTCGCGAAGGCAGCCCTCAGATGTTCACTCGGATCCACAGGCTCTACTTTCGCAAATAGCCCCGCGGTATCAGATGTTTCTAACTGAAATGCTGGCAACGCCGATTCCAGAGTAAATTCGCTATAAGCCCTCAAATGCATCTCCTACAGGCAAGCGGCCCACCAATAGGAACAAGTTTATCGGGTCAGAAGTCAAATACGGAACGTTCTCATGTCTCCGGGAATGTGCACAAGGAATTTTGTTTAGACTTTCTTAACTTTTCTGATCCTTCTTCTCGTCCTCGTCGACGACTTCATATTCAGCATCAACGACATCACTTTCGGCGGAATCCGCTGTCGCCCCGGCAGCAGACGGATCTCCTGCAGCATCTCCTGGACCCGCACCGGCATCGGCTGTTTGCTGATACATCTGGGCAGAAACCTCATGCCAGACCTGTGTGAGTTCCTCCGTAGAGGATTGGATCTCTGCATGGTTGTCTGCTTCTAATGCCTGCTTGACACGCGCAACAGCCGCGTTCACTTTCTCCTTGGAAGCATCGTCCACTTTGTCGCCGAACTCGTTCAGGTTCTTCTCAGTCTCGTAGACCATAGAATCCGCACGGTTGCGAGCCTCTACTTCCTCCCGCTTCTGCTTATCCTCTTCGGCGTGGGTTTCGGCATCTTTCACCATCTGATCGATCTCCGCATCGGAAAGCCCAGAGGACGCAGTAATGGTAATCTTCTGTTCTTTACCGGTTGCCGTATCCTTAGCAGACACGTTGAGGATGCCGTTTGCATCAATATCGAACGTCACTTCAATTTGTGGAACACCTCTTGGAGCCGGAGGTAACTCGCTTAAACGGAAACGTCCGATGGTTTTGTTGTAGACCGCCTGTTCCCGTTCACCTTGAAGGACATGCACATCAACAGATGTCTGATTATTTTCAGCCGTCGTGAATGTATTGGATTTCTTTGTAGGAATTGTTGTATTCCTGTCAATCAACCGCGTGAACATTCCACCGAGCGTCTCGATCCCAAGTGAGAGCGGCGTGACATCCAATAAAAGAATGTCTTTGACTTCTTCGTCTCCAGCAAGCACGCCCCCTTGGATTGCTGCTCCAATAGCAACGACTTCATCCGGATTGACCCCCTTGTGTGGTTCTTTACCGAAGAGCTGTTGTACGGCTTCTTGAACCTTAGGCATCCGTGTCTGTCCACCGACGAGGATGATCTCATCAATATCGGAGGCTCGCATCTCAGCGTCTGCAAGTGCCTGTCGACAAGGTTCAAGTGATCTTTGAACGAGGTCGTCCGTAATCTGCTCCAGTTTTGCGCGAGTGAGTGTCAAGTTAAGGTGTTTCGGTCCACTGGCATCACTGGTAATAAAAGGCAGGTTAATATCAGCCTGTTGTGTGCTGGAAAGCTCACACTTTGCGGTCTCGGCTGCCTCCTTCAGGCGTTGCAGAGACATCGGATCGTTGCGGAGATCGAGCCCTTGGCTACTCAGAAACTCTTGTGCCATCCAGTCGATAACCGCTTGATCGAAGTCATCACCACCGAGATGCGTATCACCGTTGGTGCTTTTCACCTCGAAAACGCCATCCCCGATTTCCAAAATAGAGATGTCAAACGTGCCACCGCCGAGGTCATAGACCGCAATCTTCTTATCGCCCTCATTTTGTAACCCGTAGGCGAGGGACGCGGCTGTCGGTTCATTGATAATCCGTTCGACTTCTAAGCCTGCGATTCTACCAGCATCCTGTGTCGCCTGACGTTGGGAATCGTTGAAGTAGGCGGGAACGGTAATGACCGCTTTCGTGACTTCCTCTCCGAGATATGTCTCGGCAGTTTCTTTCATCTTCCGCAAAACCATAGCCGAAATTTCGGGCGGCGAGTAATCTTTGCCCTCAATATTTACAGTGACATCGCCATCCCTATCTGCTTTTAATTCATAAGACACACGGTCGGTATCATTCCCGATTTCGTTATATTTTCGTCCCATGAACCTTTTAATAGAAAAGATTGTATTTTGCGGGTTCGTGATAGCTTGTCTTTTGGCAACCAGTCCAACAGGCCGTTCACCTTCGCTGGTGAAACCAACAATCGAGGGGGTCGTCCGGTTTCCTTCGGTGTTTTCAATCACCTTAGCATCGCCGCTCTCCAAAACAGCTACACATGAATTTGTTGTACCTAAATCGATTCCAATGACTTTGCTCATTTCTGATTTGTCTCCTCTTTTAATTTTACCTTGTGAAGAAACCCCATGGGTTAGCATTTTCGCGGGACTTACTTATATCCGTCTCCACTTCGTTATGGGCCACCGATCTTGTGCTCTAAACTGAATGTAGCAATATTTGTGCCAATGGCAACCGCTTGAAATAGAGGAAATTCCCGATGATTGTCTGCCAAATTGGCACAGTCTTAAAAGGGTTGCGATTGCATCTGTCAATTTGACCCATCGCGCACGCCGTACCTCTGTTTGAGAAGTCCCCAGGTTGTTGGCAATTTTTCATCGGGTTCAACAGCCAAAGCCTCTTGAATATTACCCTGAATTTCTTTGACCTCATCTTGTGAAAGCCCCCGGTTAAAGAGTGCAAACTCGTCAATAACACCGTTGTAGTACCGATTGAGAGCAGGGGGATCCTCTCTACCGAGTAGGAGAGGTGCATCAATCGGTACCAGTTCATTGCCATTCTTCGGGTAATCTATCAGGACCTCGCCATCAAGATAGACGGTCCACCACTCTCCACTCTGAAATGAAACAGCGACATGTTGCCATTTGTCTTTAACGACATCGCGAGGGCTTTGTGCGGGAACAACGCGCCCTCCTGTCAACTTCCATCCCATCCATATAAAACCGTCGGGATGGAGCAGCACCTCGAAAAACTCTTGAACGTCAGGTCCCTTCGCCGCGATAAGTTGCCATGTGCCGGGGCCCGCCTTCAAAGTGGGCAGAATCCAAGCGGCAATCGTGATGCCATCGGTAAATTCAAAGGCATCGGAATGCTCTACGCTAACGATCCCATTTTTCCCGCCGAAATTCACGGCTTTCCCGAATT
Organism: Candidatus Poribacteria bacterium; assembly: GCA_007571305.1. Taxonomy (GTDB): domain Bacteria; phylum Poribacteria; class WGA-4E; order WGA-4E; family WGA-3G; genus WGA-3G. The sequence goes on from RKRR01000102.1 coordinate 19,573, forward strand.
TACCATCCGTCCACGACGTATCTCCCTCCAATTTGCCGTCTTGTCCGTTACCAGAAAGATCTGCGACAGACTTACCAGCACCTTCTTCAAAGGCAAAATAGACGACCAAACCTTCCAGTTCCTCCGCTGTACCCATATTATGCAAACTCCCTACCATATACACAACACACAAGCACACCATTCTTGTATACGAGATTTTGATTTGCAAGTTAAGCCAAAAGTTACGCATGAGTATCCTCCAGTTTTGTAGGGGTAGTCCGTTAAACAATACAGGCGGATGTCAAGAACACCCGCCCGTTATAGTAAAACCCGAAAATAAGTTGACACTTGTAGCATAGGCTGTCAGTCTCCTGTGCATCAGATAATTTCATAGTTCACACGACGATACAAGTGTATAAGTAATTACGGAATCTACTATAAACACCTAAACACTTGCACGTATATCTCTAAGCAAACGGAAATGTCCCTTGATACCCGCGCGGACGAGAGACGTGCCAAACGCCCTCATACATTGGGGTTACCTGATAATGACACACAACATTGCTCCGCTCCATATCGTCCCGTTCTTTGGCACCTTGATGCGGGATATGGTTGATAAACACGACACAATCCCCCGCTTTCGGATGCAGGATAACGTGCTCTTGTGCGTCGCACCACGCCTCGAATTTAGGGCGATCCAAGGGATAGAGATATGGCGGTTCTGATAGATGACCGCCTTTGATAAACTTGAGGTGTCCCTCACCTGGGTCGTTGTCTTGGAAGTAGAAGGTGGTGTTAATTCCGACGGGTGCCATTGCAAACGGATGTTCTTCAACATACCGCTGCTCCTGCCAATAGCCGTAAAAATCCATGTGCCATTCTTGGAGATAGGGACCGGGATTGATGTGTGCCCGTAGACTCCGAAGTTGGCACTGTTTGCCCATTAGTCCCTCAAGATAGGGACGGACACTCGGATGCCCAACGAGCGGTTGGTACGTATCGGGTTCGCGGTCGAGCAAGGTATCAAACCACATATTACCGACAGCGTTTAAGCCTTCCTCCCAGCCTTCCTCACGGGCATGGTTTATCCGCTGACGGATATTCTCTGTCTCATCTGGCGACAACGCCCCCTCTATCAAAACGAAGCCGTTCTGTTGCAATTTCTTGAGTTCATCTTTGATGTCTGCCATGTTCCATCGCCTCCTGAAGATTCAAGATTGTTGAGGGTATTCTATCCATTTATATGAAAGGTGTCAACCTTAATTGCCAACGAACAGTTTGACGAACAATCCCCAACCGCTAATTCCTGCAAACGTAACAAGCACAACCGCAGAAATTAGAGCACCGATGAACATGAACGGACGCGTCCGATACGTAGCGGGCAACTTCGCGTTCAGGTACAGTGCTGCGAGCATCATCAAAGCGATTGAGAAATTCGCCAAAATAAAGCCAGCAATCTGTGTCAAGATGTCGAACGGGATATTTGACCAGATCAGCACCATCGTCGTCAGGAAAATATAGAGACCTATCCATCTACGAAGTGTATCGTAGTTCCATTCGCGATGGGGCCAGATCGCTTGGAAGAACTCTTGGATGACGCGGGCGTAAATCTCTGGAAGTGCCTGTAGGGTTCCCCACAGCGCAACGATAATACAAATGTAGTACACCCATACCAGTGAGGCATGAATATTTTTCCAGACACTCGCCTGTTCGGTCAGTAAGCTCCATCCTTCAAAAGTGCTTTGCATCCCATACAGAACAGCCGCACCTGAGATCATGAAAGCACCCGTCACGATAAACAACACAATAGCACCCATGCCGACATCCCATCGGAGCGGGGCAAGGATTTTCCGGAGGTGGTTGACCTGCTCAGGCTGTTCAGGAAGATAATCGACTTTATTACGGTTGGCGGCACGTTGACGGATAGCCTCAATGTTCTGATGTGCTGTCATCCCCCAACGGTGGATGCTCACCCAATTTGCGTAGACAACATATCCCATCACGGAGCCACCGACGTACCCAAATGCCGTCGCCATTGTCAACAAAGGATTCTCAACAGCATCCTTCGGTGCCCATTCAGGGAATTCCGGCAGATACCCAAAATGGAGGCTTCCAACGAGAGCCTTACCAAAGTCGGGACGCACCATCAACGTGCCAATAATCGTTCCGAGAACAAGAATCAGGCAGATAATGAGTTGCTGTTTTTCAAGCCTTTCAAATGAGATTCGTAGACCGAAAAGGAGGGCAAGGGTGATGAAGCCAGACGTGATGAGGTTTTCCCAAACGAGTTGCGAGACACCAGAAGATAGCGTGTCTTTAAAAAGAAAATGGAGCAGTGCCCCGCATGGTTTGGCAATCGGCACCCACGCTAAAGGCGCGCCTATCATCTCAAAGATAACAATCGCAATGAGGAGCCATCCCCGCGGTCCGGGCAGCTTGACGAGTCGGTGTCCGATATATTCACCGCTCACCGCGGTATAGCGACCGAGCAGGTAGGTGACAAAGATGCCTTTGACGACACAGCTGAGAAGCACAAGCCAGAGCAAGTTATATCCTGCCCACGCCCCTGCACGGACGACAACAATCGTTTCGCCCGCCCCGATACTCACGGAAGCAACAATCGCTGCAGGTCCAAACACCGATGCCAGCGCGATAATCTTTTTTAGGGACCACGGCTCGGAATAAGGACAGGTGACGGGTGGAATTTCAACAGGTTCAGTCGTTTGTGTCTCTTCTGTTTGCATAAACAATTCCCAATAACAACGTGCGGGCTTCGAGAGAAACCCGCACGCACCCCTTTATAGACTTTCGGTACAACGCTACGTTATACGTTTATTCCTCTTCGATGGGTTCTAAGGGCTTTGCGTTGCCAAAGACAGGGGTCGGTGCATTGCCGGGTGCTGCCCATCGAGAGGCATTCGCAATGACATGCCGAACGTTCTCATCGTAATAGATGGGGTACGTTTCATG
>RKRR01000076.1 GCA_007571305.1 Candidatus Poribacteria bacterium
GGTCAAACGATTTATCAACTCAAAGAAAGTTTCCTCGATGAGTATATCCGACAACAACTTCTCAAACCTGTTATTTCTCTCAACATTGCGTAAGTCCTACGTTCTATGAATTCGTCGGGAATGCGGTGCAGTGCCTCGGCAATCGGACCGGCGATGGCGGCAAGTGTACCGGAATCGCCACCGAGAGATAGCGTTACGCATAGCATCCTCAAACTTTCTGATTCCAGCGCGCACGTTATCGACCACAGAAGATATAAGGTGTAACATCAGGCACTGGACCTGTCACGAGTTGCTACGAATGAACAGTTAATTTTCTTGACGATGTGTTATATTATCAATTAGTATAGACTGTAAGGATAACGCTCAATATTATTGTTTGACTAACGCACTGAAAAAAGAGACGAGGAAAATAAAATGAAAGCAATTTTGACAATGGGGATCCTGTTAGGACTGCTGATGCCCTTCGCGAGCGTGGAAGTGGCAGCACAAAGAGAGATCGCAGATTTTGATGCGGAGAAAGAAGCGAAAAACATCGAAATTTGCACACAAAATTTAATCGCAATCGGTAGATCCATCCAAACTTACGAAAAAGAAAATGGAGATTTTCCTGAATGGCTCTCAGATCTCCACCATCCCAAATACTTACCAGATCCCGACATATTGATATGTCCCTCAGATAAAAACGGTGGAAAGGCAATTATGTTTCGGAGCGTAGATCCGAATATGCCCGTGAGTTATGGATACCAGTTTCATCCTGAATATCGCGGGGACAGAATCGCTGACAGGCGGCTTATCTATGGAGATGTTGTACCTCTTGTGCGCTGTCGACACCATGCAAATCGAGAATTTCATTGCTTAAACCTGAGTTTCTCCTACAAGATCACCATATCCATCAGTTTCTGGGAACTTCAACCGGAACAATTATATGAAACCGAAAGGGAAGCCATTGCTGCCTTGGAGATAGGACTTCAACGACAACCAGATAATGCCAGTTTGTCGTGTTATGTGTATCCTGCGCTTGCGCGTCTCTATATCAAAACGGGTAGAGATGGAGACGTTGACAGTCTTATTGACCAGTTTAAATCGGTGATGGATCCTGACGACGATAGAGACTACTTTGCTCTCGCCGATATGCTTGAGATGATGGCCCGGAATGAAGAGGTCCTTCAAACTTTTAAGGAATGTGAGGAGAAGAATCCCAAGGATCTCGGCGTTCTTGAAAAACTCGCTGAGATTTTTCAGAAATTAGGGAATACCGATAAAGCAAAGGAATACCAACGCAAGGCGGCACCAGTGTTCCCAATAGTCGGTCAATCTGTTCCCGATTTCACAGCTACAGACCTCGATGGAAATCCGATTTCGCTGCAGGAGTATCGTGGAAAGGTCGTCTTGCTCGATTTTTGGGCAGTGTGGTGTGGTCCTTGCATCGCGGAGATGCCAAATGTCAAGCGAGTGTACGAGAATTATAAGGATAAAGGATTTGATGTCATCGGCATCAGCCTTGATACCGATGAAAATAGACTGCGCAACTATTTGAAAGAAAATGCCATCGCTTGGCGACAGGTTTTCAGTGGGAAAGGATGGCAGAGTCCCGTTTCACAACAGTATAGTATTCGCGGAATACCAGCACCGTGGCTCCTTGCCAGAGACGGGACACCCATCTCGCACCGCGCAAGAGGCAGAGCATTAGAAGCACTGGTAGCTGAAGCAGTGAAAGATAGATCAACACATTAACAGTCCTCCGACACCAGTAACTACACAGAATGAAAAATACGTAATAAGTAGTTTCGGGCTGAGTTAAATGTAGTTTTACAAGTTTTGTGTAGATTGTCTACTTCAAACTCAGTTTGTAAAGTTTCACTCACGAAAGGTCTTCTGACTGGGTAAACTCACACTTCTCTCTACAAATTTAGACCAGATAGTTTCTACATTCCGGTAGTTATAGACATAACACCGTTCTGCGACATAAAGCGGTGTATATCCAGTCGTGTAATGGTGATGTGTGCCACACCAAGCACGTTTCAGTAGACTCCAAAAGCCTTCAATCGTGTTGGTATGCTTATCACCTTCTACATATTGCTCTTGATGATTGATCACCTCGTGCTTCATTTGGCTGCTAAGAATATTGAGAGTTTCCGTTTATAGTAGAATCCGACAACAAATTTACACTTGTGGCATAGCCTGTTAGGCGGTGCCAGTCAGAACAGATAACTTCAGAGTCCACACGCCGCTATAAATGTCCAAGTAATTACGGAATCTACTATAATAAAAAACAATCCATTGAAGGAGTATCCCATGTATTCTCCTGATATCAAAGAGTATATCAGATTTCTTTTTTTCATGTTAGATAAGTTCTCAACTTCGCCAGAAAAGTCTTCAACATCAGAAGACCCCAGACATATCCTGATGCTTCGCTCAGCTTCTTTTACGCCGTTAGGACGCTCAAGGGGATCCCCGCCCTGCGGGCACAGCAAACCTATTTATTTCAGCATCCCATCTCTCTTGCGAGATGTCAACTCCCGGCGTATCCGACACACGTGACGCTCGGACGCAGCTATAAAACGTTGACCCCGAAACTCCAAGCGTTCATGGATATGGACTCCCTCTCACGAGTATCCGCAGCGGGTTTCCTATGATGTTTGATGTCGAACCCACCAACGTCAACAAGCGTCAAGTCTTGGATACGAAAAAACAACGGCTCCTTGAAAAAGGCGTGCGATGTATCGTGGCAGATAACGGATATGTTGATAAAAAACGCCAAGCCGCTTTTGCTGAAGAGGCCGTGCTTTTGCTCACCCCAAAGATATCTCTCACAGAAGCCAATGCCCTCTTGGGAGTAGACCGGCTCTATACGGCGACACAAGGCGCGACATGGCAAAAAGCACGAAAAACAGCGAGTGAACCCGTCTTTGATTTGCTCAGCAACCTCTTATCCATCACGGGGATGCAGAAACCTTTACCGGTGAGAGGGCTGGCGTATGTTTCCACCTTTTTAGGCATCGGCATCGTCTTGTTGCAACTCGCACTGCTAATCAATGTTCGCTGGGGGATACCGACGCGAAATGTGCCCCATATCAAAACTGTCTTCCGATAAAAAATAACGATTTATGAAACAACCTCATTTAACGTGAGTTTGAAAAAAGTCGTCTCTTTTACAGAAAAGTGATACAATACGCATCAGAGAACTCCTTTTGGTAAAAGAGATTTGATACCTTCATTATACTATAGCCAATGTGGAAAATAAGTTGACATTTTATGCGAGTGATGGTATCGTGTAAGTCTTATGAGATATTCTATGGATGGACGCAAACGCGTGCTGGATTTTATTCAGCAGGGTGGCAGGAAAGCCGAAGCTTCCCGTAGGTTTCAGGTCTCAAGAACGGCTATCTATCAGTGGTTAGCTGCTCCAGACCCCTTGACCTACGAGAAACCGGGCCCCGAAAACCGAGACTTCTTGACTCTGAAGCCCTCCGAAAGCATGTTGCCGACTTCCCGGATCAGACACTTGCGGAGCGAGCGGAAGTCTTCGGTGTTTCTAAAGAAGGCATCCACTACGCCCTCGGCAAGTGTGGCATCACCGGAAAAAAGTCTCGGGTCTAAGGAGCGATGCCCAGAGAAAAGAGCGACCTATCAAGCCACACTTGCCAAGGCGATCCGAGAAGAAAAACGAGAACCTGTTTCTATTGATGAGTGTGGGTTCACAGCAGAAACACTCCGTATTTATGGCTATACCCCGCGAGGCCAACGCGTAGAAGATAAGTGTTCAAGTCAGCAATATCGGCAGACCTCCTTGATCGCAGCAAGAACCCCTGAAGGTTTTACAGCTCCCCTGCTTTTCAAGGGCACTTGTAACGCCCAACGTTTCAACGACTAGCTGCAAACCCATTTATGTCCGCAGCTCTCTGAAACCCATAGTGTCATTATGGACAATGCACCTTGGCAGAGAACACATCAAACCCAAGAACTCATCAGCCAAACGGGTGCCGAAGTTTTGTATTTGTCCCCTATTCACCTGACTTCAATCCGATTGAACACGTTTTTCTAACCTGAAGAGACGCTGGCAATACCAACACGAGGAATCCATTGAAAATATCATCAAGATGTATACGTAACTACCAAAACTGCTATAAAAGGGGACTCTTTATACAAAAAATACACAAATATTTATCAAACTCACGTTATCTTAAGAAGCAAGTCAACTACCCACGTCTGAAGACGTGGGAAACCTGTGAACATCCGTAGCCACACGGGGACCCACAAGTTAAATGGTTTTCTACAGTAATATATCGCAGTCTCTTGGCGTGGCAGCCAGCACGATGTTTCGGATGCTCCGCAAGTCCGATCCCTCTCGGAGACTGTGATCTGGATGGGGCAATACACACCCGAAAGGGACTTACAAACGATGTTTGTGCCCGTTGTTGATAAAAACCAAAAACCACTAATGCCTACGAAGCCTTCCCGGGCAAGACGGTGGATACGCGAGAGGCACGCTACCCCTTTTCGGAAAAATGGCATTTTCTGTGTCCGCTTGAATGTGGACCCCTCAGAGAGATACTTTCAAGAGATAGCTGTCGGTGTGGATCCTGGGAGCCAGAAGGAGGGGTTCACTGTCAAGTCTGCAGCCCATACGTATTTGAATGTGCAAGCGGATGCTCACAGTAAGGTTGGTAAGAAAGTTGAGAAGCGTCGGGAGTTGCGGAGGGGTAGACGTTCTCGGCAGTGTCCGAACCGTCCGAACCGAACCAACCGTCTTGCCAATAGAGAACGGATTCCCGCCGGCACGCGTGGGAGGTGGGAGTGGAAACTTCGGATATTGGCGTGGTTTTCCAAGATGTATCCCCTCACACATATCTGTGTTGAGGATATCAAAGCGAGAACGATAGCGCGTGCGAAAAAGTGGAATACCTCTTTCAGTCCGTTGGAAGTGGGGAAACATTGGTTCTATACCGAAATCCGCAAGCGATGGGAGTTGTTGACATTGCGAGGGTGGGAGACGAAAGGGCTCCGTGACAGACTTGGACTTAGGAAGTCATCGAAGAAGTTGGCAGAAACCTTTGATGCCCATTGTGTGGATAGTTGGTGTCTGGCGTATCAGACGATAGGTGGAGATAGCCTGCCGGATAACAGAAATATATTCTGTATATCCCCGATACCGATACGGACGCGTGAGTTACACAGGCAAACCGCGCAAAAAGAGGGGAGGCGTCTGCGATATGGTGGCACCGTGTTAGCAAGTGGGCTCACCAAGAGCACACTCGTTAGACATTCGCAGTATGGTCTGACGCGCCTCGCTGGTATTAGCGCGAAAGGGTTGTTCTCGCTCTACGATCTAATGGGTAAGCGTCTAACCACAGGAGCGAAGCGGTCTGATTCCCGGATATTAACGCGCTTAAACTTTAATTATAGGAGTGGGCATTCCTCCCAAAGCTAAGCATTGGGTCTCCTGCCCGAAGAAAGATGAATCTTCAAAAAACAATATCACTCTCATCCATCTATGATGAAGAAAAAGATTTTTCAGCCGCTCTTGCTGATAATCTTGAGGCACTCAGAGTCGGTAGCTTTGAGGATACAGAGACTGAATCCAGAGTCGGGACCCGTAGAGCAGACATCGTAGGTGCAGGCGTGGACGGCACCCTTGTCGTCGAAAACCAATTCGGTAAAGCCGACTGGGATCACTGGGGACGACTTGAGGCTTACGCTCGATTGAAAGAAGCCGACGTAGCTGTGCTTGTCGCTGAAGATTTCGAGGAGTTAATGCTCGTCACGTGTAACTTACGCAATGAAGACAGCAACATCAATTGGTATCTCATTCAAGTACAGGCAAATTCACATGAGGAGTTGTCTTTTCACCATATTGCTCGTCCCGCAATAGATATCCAAACGGAAAAGAACACTGATATTGAATATAGCGAATTCTGGCAGCCTATTCGTGATGGAAATGGGGTATTTGCAGGAAAACCTGTACCTGTCCGAGATGAAAATTGGATTATGAAAACCACTCGCAAGGTCCAAGTGTGCCTTTATCTTAACAATCACCAATGCTATATCCGGTTGTTTTTCTTAAACCCTAACCATTTTGAGCACCGAGACAAAATCATGGCATTCTTCCCAGAATCTGACTACGATTACGAATATAAAGATACATCCAGACTCACAACAGTTATATTCCGAGTTCTTGACAAAGGCAAAAAGGACCATGACCATTGGGATGAAATCCGCCAGAAATTAGTCGACATGGGCACCGATATCTACAATAGAATTAACGAATCTGATCTGTAGTGCTGAGCTTAATATGCCGTTTGTTGTTGAACTGTATTTTGACCCCGCAACCGAAGCGAACATTCGTGATGCATGGAAAACCCTTGATGAAGCAGGGATTAGTGATTCTATGCCCAAAGGGGGTTATCGTCCGCATGTATCGCTTGGGGTGTGTGACCGTCTTGAAACAAGTTCATTTGCACAGGAGCTTTCAACGTTTGCGGCAAGTGTTACGGCGTTTTCACTGTCATTCCCCAACATAGGTATTTTTTCTACATCGGAGGGCGTTGTTTTCTTAGGTGTAACCGTCACTGAGCAATTACTGAACGTCCACGTCAAATTTCATGAAATTTTCAAGAAACACGGGCACGAACAGCGGGAATACTACGCTGTAGGAAAGTGGACTCCGCACTGTACACTCGCTTTCGGTTTGTCAGAGCAGGAAATTGCTGAAGCAGTGAAAATTTGTCGACAAATTAATTTACCGATCTCTACAGAAGTCAATGAGATAGGCATGGTGAAAGTTTCTCCTATGAGTTGTCAAGCATTGCATTCTTTCAATCTCAAATCATAGCAATCTAGCACAATCATTCAAACATAAGACACAGGTGTTTCAAACAACAGCCTACTATAAACGTATGAATTTCAAAACAGCACGTTTAGTACCGTGGATTCTACTCTGCATCCTGATTGCCTCCGGTGCTTTGGTGTTGCGAAACCTCGGACACAGCGGAATTACCTATTGGGACGAAGGGTTTCACGCCGTCGTGGCACGGAATTTGACAAAGCATCCGCTCAAATTCACGCTCTACGACCAACCCTGGCTCCCTTATGACTACAAAGGGTGGGGTGAGAACCACATCTGGCTACATAAACCGCCTGTTGCCATGTGGACAATCTGGCTCTCACACCTTATTTTCGGTATCAATACGTTCGCACTCCGATTGCCGTCCGCAATCAGTTTAGTTGTAACAACGTGGTTGACGTTTCGGATCGCTTCGGATCTCTTTGACAAACGGGCAGGACTCATTGCCGCGTTTCTCCACGCGTTTAACCCGTTTCTCTTTGAGTCTGTTCACGGCTATCGTTATTCGGATCACATTGACATTGCTCTGTTGCTCTGGGTACAAGTTTCGTGTTGGTTCCTGCTCCGTGCGATTCGAACAGGCAAACGGCGAAATTACGTCTTATCCGGTATTGCGATGGGTATCGCGTATCTGTCGAAAAGTTACCTCGCACTCATCACTTTTGGTATTGCGCTTGTCGTTTGGTGTGTCGCACGAGGCAAGCAAATCTATCACGAAAGATATGCATCAGATAACAGAGCGCAAAGCGAGACGGTGCGTCCAAACATTCATCTCAGGGATATCGGTTCACAACTTTTGTCGGCAATTGCGACAGTGGCACCGTGGGTCATTTATTGCCTGATTTACTATCGCAAGGAATTCCTTTGGGAACATAAACGCGTGTTGGATCACCTTAACACTGATGTTGAGAGTTGGGGGGCAAGTTGGGATCGACCGCTGTTTGATTACATGCCGCTATTTTACCCGCTTTTCTATGCAGCCCTCGTTGCGGCGGTGTTATGTCTAATCGTGGTCATGTTCAAACGGTGGCAGTTAGCGGAACTGTTCGTGTTAGCATGGGGTATCGGTGTGATTGTCCCGCATACACTCGCAGAAACGAAAACGCCATCGGCGACGATGATTGCCGTGCCACCACTACTGATTTGTCTCGCAGCGGTCATTAGCCGAGCATGGCAACGACGGGATTGGGGCTACACCTCTGTTTGGACGGCGGGGATGCTTGCGATTACTATCATCTCTGGTGGACGCACTCTCGTCCAGAGTCGTGACCAGTTTGATGGCCTGAAAAAGATCGCGCCCTTTATCCAGACGAACTTCTGGATTGTTGAGCAGCTGATCGGGTTTAGCGTACTATTGGCAATTTTCGCGGGTGTGTATATGTTAGTTCGCCATTACAATGTGCAAAGGTGGTTATGGTTCGGGATCCGAACGGTGGCACTGGTAATTGCATTATTCTACGCGGGACGCTATGTGCACGCCGCTTACAGAGTCACAGAACGGAATAGTCAAGTCCCTCTATATGAGACGAGTGGACCACGCCTCCAACGGGAGATGCCGGAGAATGCCTGCTTCTTTCTTGACGACGAACGCGTCGGGGCGCACTTCGATTTGATGTATTACGCAGACCGATCAACATATCAGATTTATAATAAGCACATGAAAGAGCCTCGCGATTTTAAGAGCCAAGCCGAGACAGCGCGTGAGGCAGGTGCGATTCCTTATCTTTTTTCTGTCAAAGAGACAGTTTACGATTATCCATTGTTCATTGAAGGCGAAGCGGACATAGGCAATGGAAAAATGCAACACTATCGGGTTTTTGAGATTACAGAAACTGAGTAATTCACTTACCAGAAACTATTACTCATCCGCAAGGAAAATTAAAAAATGAAATTATTACAATTTATATGCTTATCTACAATTTTGATATTCGTCGCGTTATCGACAAGGGCAGACGTAGATTGGAAAGCACTGGATGTGGGCAATCTATCATCTGCTATTTATAACACGGCAGTCGTTGGGTTTCCGAGCAATCCGACTGCTAACCCATCAGGTTGGTGGCCCGCAGGCACAAACGATTCCTATATCTATGAGGGAGATATCTGGATAGGTGCTAAGAAAAACGGTGAAGTTGGTGTTGCTGAGTCGGATGGTAGGCAAAGCGAAATTTGGCCTACTGACGACGTGCCGGAGGTTATCTCAAACAAACCGGGTGTGACGACAAAGGGAACCCCGACGAACCAATCAATCATGTTCAAATGCTCGGATACAAACCCTGAGGCAAATAAGGATTTGATTCTGGGTTTAGAAATCGTAGTTAACGGATTTCAATGGAGTTATGCCCCGCTCTACGATTTCTTTATTCTGGAGTATAACGTCAAAAACGTTAGTAGCGACACACTTGAAGATGTATTTATGGCGTTCCGTTACGATGTGGATATCTCCAGTAACGAAACAGGGACAGCAAGTTACTCCGCAGATGACTTCGTTGCCTTGGATCAAACACCGGATGCTCTCAATCCACTAGATCATCCCAACCGTTACCTCTCTTACGGATTCTCCAATGCGTCCGCGCCTGGGTATATCGGCTTACGGGTATTGGATGCGTATATGGGCGAAAACGCTGGGGATCCAGCGGCAAAAATTCCTTTTGCAGCGCACAAACGGATTACAATCTCCACCGACCCAACGACTGATGCGGAGATGTACGCGCTTATCAGCACCCCGGGCGTTGAACCGCTCCCGGCAAACTACGACGATCAGCGTTTTATCCAATCCTATGGACCGGTTGAATCCTTTGCTCCGGGTGAGTCATTCAACGTCATTATCGCTGTGGCAATTGGTGAAGGACTTGCAGGCTTGCAAGCGTCTTCCGACTGGGCACAGAAGTTATATGACGATGGTTACGTTGCACCAGCACCGCCGCCTTCTCCATTGGTAACGGTTTATCCTGCCGATGGACAGGTGACACTCGTTTGGGAAAGCGAGGGACGTTGGGTTGACGCTGGAGTCGGCAAGCGCATCGAAGAATACGTTGATGTAACCGACCCGGAGAAGATATTTGAAGGCTATCGGGTCTATAGACGCGATGTTTCTTATGATGAATCCACTGGCGATCCGGTTGAAGATTGGACAATGCTGATGGAGTTCGACAAACCGAGTGCAACGGGTAATTTCTTTACGGTCTCACATGTCGGTAAGCAGTCGGATGCCACCATCGAAAGCGAGGGGGATGAGCCATTCTTCGCTGATTTCTTCAAAAACGCTGTCTACGTCATCAAATTTAACTCCAGCACAGATTTTGAAGTGGTTAACACAACACTGTGGGAAGTTATGGCGTATAACCTCGATTTCCCAGCAAATGGCGGCGGATACGTCGTCATCAAAGATCCGGATACAGGTGAACCGTATCCTGACGGTGCCTATCGTTCCGGTGCTCAAATCTATTTTGGTGGACTCTACGTGCAAATTAGCGACGGACCCTCAGGACCGCCTGTCGCTGGCGACATCTTTCAAGTCGTTTCGACCCCTTCGCAAGCACTCGGTGAGGACGTAGGTATCAAGAATTTTTACACCGACGAAGGCTTAACCAATGGACTTGAGTATACTTATGCGGTGACCTCGTATGATACAGGCAACCCGAAAACGGGACTGATCGCGATGGAGAGCAGCCAGATTGAAACGATGGTACACGTTGTTCCACGCGCTGAACCTGCAGGATACCGAGGCCCTACTGCCGATATAGAGCAGCAGGGACAGGGTATCGTTACAGTTGAACCGATGGTGCTCGCACCGAACAAGATAACAGGACATCAATACAAGATGGTCTGGTACGGTGCAAAGCAAACGGGCCCCGCGGCATATATCACCGGTCCCGGATATCAGCCACCCGCTTATGAGATCGTAGATACGACGACTGATGAAACCGTCGTTGAACTACAATCATTTGACTGGTATGACCCGGAGCATCAAGAAGCCATTGATGTCCTTTCCCCTATGTTTGATGGCATTGTTCTGAAAATAACTGGAGTTGATGTATCCTATGGAAGCCCGACCGAAAACCCGATTAACGACGTTAAACTGACAGCAGGCTCAGTAACAGATTGGTCGGTAGATATCCAATCCCCCGGCTTTGGTGAGAATACATGGCCGAACGTCTGGTGGTCAACGTATTACCGTCCGCATACGTATCCGATCACATTTATTGATGATACTCACGTCAAGGTGGTGGATGAAGATAGCGGTAAAGAAGTTCAATTCAACGACCAACGTGCCGATGGATACGCGATCCTAACAGGGACAGGTTGGCGTGATACATATAATCCAACAGAAACACCAGGTTTCTTCCGTATCTACATCCGAGGCGGCTATATCTATATCAAAGATCCGAACGGCGAAGTCTCTGCCGGAGATGTGTTCACTGTTGAAATGGGTGGGGTCAGCGCACCACAGGATGGGGATCAGTTTCTTGTAAATACAACAGGGGAGACGCTCTCGCCTGAAGATATTGAAGCCGATCTTGGAAAAATTCGGGTCGTCCCGAACCCTTATTTTGTTACAAACAGAGCGGTACTTTCCGAGGGAACGGACAAGATTTTCTTCACACACCTTCCACCACGGTGTACAATACGGATTTACACGTTAGCGGGTGAACTAGTCCGAACCCTTGATCACGAGAGCACTGCCCTTTTTAACCCGGGGGAACGAACACAGGGCGACAAGGGGGGGACAGAGTCATTTGAACTCCTCAATCGTTACAATCAAGCACTCGCCAGTGGCGTTTATATCTATCATGTTGAAGCCAGAGACGAAAGTGATGAGGTCGTCGGGAACAAAATCGGCAGGTTTGCCATCATTCGATAATACATTCCTTGTATGAGCGAGCTCCAACTCGAAGTATATTTCATCAAACACCATAGCCCGTAATGAAATGGAGGGCGAATTTATGAAAGGCATGTCACATTTGAAACTCACGTTGTTCAACCACAAGGAAAATTTAAAAAATACGTTATTATTTATTCTTCTTTTTCTCTGGGGTGTTTCCGGTCATGCGACAACCAATGTGGGCACGGCGGGTGCCCAGTTTCTGAAAATCGGCCCCGGCGCACGGGTAGACAGTCTTGGTGGCGCGTTTGGCGCGCTTGCCGATGACGTAACCAGTATCTACTGGAACCCAGCAGGGATAAGTCAACTCGAAAAAACCAGTTTTTCAGACACACATACCGTCTGGCTTGCCGATGTCCGTTATAACTATCTGGCGTTCGCGACTCCGATAAAAAATATCGGCACTTTGGGAGCGAGCGTCACATTCCTCAATGTCCCCGATACGGAGATTACCACACTGGCAAAACCGGACGGTACAGGGCTCTGGTATTCCGCATGGGATACCGCTGTTTCGTTGGCGTATGCCCGTCAACTTTACGAACAGGAATCCGGAGTCAAGTTGTCTGTGGGTATTAATGCCAAATACATCCACCAGCAGATTCACAGAGAAAGTGCCAAAGGGGTTGCTATTGATGTCGGCACCTTGTACCATACCGGCTGGCGCAGTCTACGGATCGGGATGTGTTTCTCGAACTTTGGACCGGAAATGCGCTTCGGAGGTCCTGATTTAGAGAGTGGAACAGAAGTTGCAGGTGACCCAAGGATAGGGAGTTACCGCCCGTTTCCAGACACAACGAATCCGGCACGGAAAGCAGAATTAGAGACGATTGAGTTCCCACTACCCTCCAATTTCCGACTCGGACTCGCCTATGACATGATTGATTCTGGTAGCAATCTTCTCACGCTTGCCCTTGATGCTAACCACCCTAACGACAACAGTGAGCGGTTGAACATCGGCATGGAATACTGGTACAGAAAAATGGCAGCGATCAGGGGCGGGTACAAATTCCGATTGGGAGAAGACCGCGCCGATGATGAAGAGGGACTTACACTCGGTTTGGGCATCCACCTGAACCTTGGCAGAAGGATTCTTTCTCTTGATTATGCGTACGCCGACTTCGGACGCCTACAACAGGTACACCGGGTGAGTTTAGGGCTACAGTTCTAAGACTGTTCCACCACTTATATATCTGCCTTCGTAGAGCAAACTTTCAGTTCGCACACACATCCACAATCTAACAGATTATGCTACAAAGTAAGGCAATTTATTGCCGGTTGCCGCAGAAAATTATCTTGATTCTTTTCTGCACGGCAGTTAGAATAACCCAAGTTACCGCCTTGTAGCATAACCTGTTAGGTTGTGCATCAAACTTACCCCAAATTACCCGTAATAGGCGTCAAATATGAAAGACAAACCGAACATCGTTTATCTTCTTGCAGATCAGATCCGTGCGTGCTCGTTGCCGGTGTATGGCGATACACAGATCGAGACACCGCATATTGATCGACTCGCGCAAGAAGGCACCGTCTTTTCAAACGCAATTGCCACCGCCCCCGTCTGCACTCCCTACCGCTCGATGCTACTCACTGGACGGCATCCACAAACGACCGGACATCTCATTAATTTCGTCAGAACCCGACACGATGAAATCGGACTCGGTGACGTTTTCAGCAGAAACGGTTACCGGACAGCATGGGTGGGTAAATGGCATCTCCACACCGGCTCATTCCCAGAAATCGGTGGACGCGACTACGTCCCTGAAGGCCGCGACCGTCTCGGATTCCAACACTGGCGCGGCTACAATTTTCACACCGACTATTTCAATGGAACGGTGAACCTTGACGATTGGCGGAACGAAAAA
The DNA here is from genome assembly GCA_007571305.1 of Candidatus Poribacteria bacterium. GTDB lineage: Bacteria > Poribacteria > WGA-4E > WGA-4E > WGA-3G > WGA-3G. Next base: position 13,589 of record RKRR01000076.1, read on the forward strand.
TGGGATGGTTACGAAACCGATGCGCTGAACCGATACGCCTTTCAGTTCATGGATGATGTAGATGACGATAGTCCGTTCTGTCTGTTTATCTCTCCACATCAGGCACACTCTACACCTTATGAGTTTGCACCACAAGAATATTATGATCGACTGCCTACTGAACTTCAACTCCCCGAAAATGTTCCAGATTCGGTCAAAGAACAATCATTAGAAATTTACCGGCACTATCTCGCGATGACACTAACGGTGGACGATATGCTCGGTGAACTGATGGTGTATCTCGAAAAGACGGAGCGTGTCGAAAACACGTTGCTGGTTTTTGGATCCGACCACGGAACGCAGGGGGGCGGACAAGGCATCAATTTCTGGGCGAAGCGCGAACCTTACGAAGAATCCATCAAAGTGCCATTGATTATGCGTCTGCCCGGTATTTTCGATGGGAATCGCACCTGTGACACGCTCACCTCGCCCGTTGATCTGTTCCCGTCGCTTTGCGGTTTATGTGGCATCCAGACACCTCGCACCGTCGAAGGCTACGACCTTTCCGCGTCTTGGCGCGGTAATGCTGATGCCTTTGAACAAGATGCTGTCTTGACGATGAATTTCGGATCGACCTACGATTATCTTGTTGATGGCAATGAATGGCGCGGTGTGCGGACAAAAACGCATAGTTACGCTCGCTGGCTCGATGGTGAACGGATGTTATACGATATGGAAGCGGATCCGCTGCAGATGAATAATCTGATTGACATATCCGAAGCGAAATCATTAGCGGACGAAATGGAGAGGAGACTCGCAAATTTGATGGATGCCCGAAACGATAGACTCCAGCCCGCGACGCGTTATACAGATTGGTATGATGCGCAACGTCGTATTGTGCGTAACGCCCACGGTCCCCTCGGTGATCCAGAAGATGAACCCGATTGGTCACTCCTAAAATGATTTGGCAAACCCCACTAAAATTTGGTATAATGCTATCAACTTGAGTAGACTTCGCTATTAGGAGAAAGTAAATGGAAAATCAACGTCTAACCCTCGAAGAAATGGAGCAGAGATACCCTGACGAATGGTTGTTTATTGTTGACTGTGAGCACAGCGAAAATACAGAGCTTTTATCGGGCCGCGTCTTAGTACATAGCAAGTTTCGCTCCGATGTTCATAACGCCTCGGGGCGTTATAAAGGTGGTGCAGCAATACGTTATACGGGTAGACTTCCAGATGGGAGGGGCTACTTATTGTAATGGCACGTATTCCGTTTAATCTCTCGCTTGGGTTAATTGTACTCCCTCTTAAAGTAGAAGGTGTTAGCTCCAACAACTTTCGGGATCTGCTTGTAGCTTTAGATACCGGGGCTTCAACGACTGTTATTCCAACAAAAATTGCTTTGGATCTGGGATATGATCTCTCAAACCCAAAAGGAAATGAAGAAATTATCACGGGTAGCGGCATTGAACTCATGAAACGTATCACCGTACACAAGTTGACTGCAATTGGTGAAACTGTCGAAAACATTGATGTCTTATGCCATGATCTGCCTGCGGATTCAATCATAGACGGGGTATTAGGGTTGAATTTTCTATCGCACTTCGATGTCAACCTATCATTTTCAACGGGAACTCTTGAACTCTTACCGCACTAATACGATCTCCAGACGACGACATATAACATGCCTACAATCTATTGGAGAAAAATAAGACACGTGAACACACTAAAAAATAAAAATCCAATTTTCTTAGTCATCGGACTACTTCTCATCTCCATCTGCAGCTGTGAGCGTATTTCAGATACAATACTCACTGAACAACCGACAACCTCCATTCAAATCAGTATGATCTATCCAGGGAAATGCCTCGGGGATATGGCTTATTGTGATCAATTACAAAAAGGAATTATAGCCGCTGAAAATAGCCTCGGCATTGATATCATAGAAGCGGAGAGCAGCTCAGAGACGTGGGATCCGCTGCTGCGCGAAGCCGCACAACGTTCCGACTTAGTCATCACTGCGGGTTATCAATTGGCAGAACCCATTCAACGTGTAGCACCAGAGTTTCCTGATACCAATTTCGTGCTTATAGATACATTCATCGACCTACCGAATGTAACATCGGTTGTCTATAGAGAAAACGAAGGCTCATTCCTCGTGGGTGCCATCGCCGCCCTCAAAACAGAGACAGGCAAAGTCGGCTATATCGGGGCAGTGGATGTGCCGTTGTTACGAAAATTTGAAGCAGGCTATGTCGCGGGAATCCATGCGATTAATACCGATATCGAAATTGTGAGAGAATACATTGCCGAAGATGGCTCAGGATTTTCCAATACAGCCGAAGCGAAAAGGCTCGCGGCCCAACAATATGAAAATAGGGTTGACATCATTTATACCGTCGCATCTGGTGCGGGACGTGGTGCCGTTGAAGCCGCGAAGGAACGCCAAAAACATGTCATCTGGGTGGACGACAATATCAACGCTACCGCCCCTGAAGTTTTTCTGACGAGTATGGTGAAGCGGGTTGACAATTCTGTGTACGACATCGCCATTGAATTCGCAGCAGGACGGTTGACACCTGGCACCGTTTCTCTCGGCCTCAAAGAAACAGACGTTGGGCACGCCCTGGATGAACACGACGAGGCACATCATAATCGCCCATCAACACTCACAGGGAGTTTTGTCGATTACGCCTTGGATGCACACAACCGTCCCCATCTCTCCGATGAAATTATAACAAAGGTTGAGGCACTGAGATCACAGATTATTTCCGGTGAAATCGTAGTGCCATCGGAAGTCACGCTCCCTCGCGAGTAACCCCACCTCAAAATGTTCGGTTCAAAAAAAAATAAACCGAGAAACAGATGCCACACCCCGACATCATCCAAACCGTCCTTAAAGATACCAATTATCACCTCGACCTCTTCACAGAGACTGAAGTTCAAGCTTTGCAAGCAGAAATTCTCACCCAAACGCTCAGAGGTAAGGCGGTACCGTTTATTCGCTGCCCCATTCGCAGAAAGGCCATCCAACTCAAACCCGAGGAACTCATCCGTCAACTTTATGCAGCAAAACTTCTGAAACAGTATCAATATCCTCCAAACCGAGTGAGGTTTGAACATCCCATCACCTTCGGCAGAGAAAAGAAACGAGCGGATATTGTTATCCTCGATAAAGACAGACCCGATACGCCTTATGTCATTGTTGAAGTAAAAAAACCGAAACTGCAAGACGGCAAGGATCAACTCCGTTCCTACTGCAACGCAACTGGCGCGCCCATCGCCGTATGGACAAACGGACAGCAGATTTCGCATTACCACCGAAAAGACCCGAATTATTTTGAAGAGATCACTGACATTCCGAACGCACATCAAACCTTAGCCGAGATTCTCAAAGAACGGTTTACCCTCAAACACCTCATCCTCAAGGACAAACTCGCAGCGGAGCGGAAATCCCTAAAAGACATTATTCTGGAGTTAGAGGATGAGGTACTGGCCAATGCGGGTGTAGATGTTTTTGAGGAAGTTTTTAAACTCATCTTTACCAAACTTTATGATGAATCGCTCAGTTATAGGGACAAGAGCATTATTGACTATTTCATCCAGCAAGCACAAGATACTGAGCAGCAACGCGAGAGTGACAGCGCATATCACTCAGATTATGAGATTATGTGGTTAAAGGCAGAAGATATTTCGGATGATGGATTTCGAGTTATGGAGTTTAGAAACACTGGCCAAACCGATACCGAACTGAAATCAAAAATTCAAAAACTCTTTGATAATGCACGCAACCACTGGAAAGGCGTTTTTCCGGACCATTCAACGTTTGAACTTTCTGACAGCCATCTGTCCATCTGTGTATCCAGTTTGCAGGACGTTAAACTCTTTAACTCCAATCTACAAGTCGTAGATGAAGCGTTTGAATATCTCGTGAGCAAATCCGCTAAAGGCGAAAAAGGGCAATACTTCACACCCCGACACGTCATAGATATGTGTGTCAAGATGCTCAATCCTCAACGCGGTGAATATATGATTGACACCGCCTCCGGCAGCTGCGGTTTTCCTGTGCATACCATTTTCAAACTCACAGGCACACTTTTTACCAATGCAGAAATCCGAGAATCAGATAAGGAAGATGTCCTCAATATATTTGGCATTGATTTTGACGAAAAGACGGTACGCGTTGCACGAACCCTTAACCTCATTGCCGGCGACGGTGAGACCAACGTCTTGCACCTTAACACGCTTGACTATGAACGTTGGAGCGATAGCACAGAGAAAAGTAGCAGGTGGGCACTCACTTACGGCAGAGGGTTTGACAGACTCAAAGCCCTTAGAGCCGAAACAGGGGAGAACAAACTTTTTAATTTTGATATTCTGATGGCAAATCCTCCCTTTGCCGGCGACATCAAAGAACAACGTATCCTTCACCAATACGCATTGGGTTTGAAACCAAATGGTAAGGCACAAACGAAAGTCGGGCGCGATATTCTGTTTATTGAGCGGAATTTGGATTTTCTCAAACCGGGGGGTAGGATGGCAATTGTGCTGCCACAAGGCAGATTCAACAACACTTCGGACAAACACATCCGCGAGTTTATTGCGCAACATGCCCGCATTTTAGCTGTGGTCGGTCTACACGGTAACACTTTTAAACCGCATACAGGTACCAAAACCAGCGTCCTATTTGTGCAAAAGTGGAACGATGATCCTGCCCAAGGGGACCTGTGTCCGAAAGTTGAGGATTATCCCATCTTTTTTGCTATCTCTGAACAAGGCGGCAAAGATAATTCAGGCGATTATGTTTTTCTCAAAAATAGCGATGGACTATACACATTGGACAAAAACGGCCATCTGATTGTTGAACACGACCTACATAATCACGAAGGAGAACTGCCGGATGGGATTGCAGAAACGTTTATTGCGTGGGCAAAAACTGAAGAATTAAGTTTTTGGGGGTAATATCCATGCAATCAGCAGTCTGTTAGCACGTTCTCATGAAGGCGAGAATGATACCCAGAACAGCGAGGCCAGCTGTCATTGTCCATTGGAGCGTCTTGATCCCAGTTTCAATTCGGTCAAGCCGTTGTCCTTGACCCCTCACCTCGTCGCGAAGCGCGTTAACATCTGTCTTAACGTTTCTGACATCTGCCTTAACGTCTTTGACATCGGCTTTATCGGATTTTAGGTCTAACTTTTCGGCAACAGCCTTGAGTTCTATTCTAACATCCTTGACATCCGTTTTAACGTTTCTGACATCTGCCTTAACGTCCGTGACATCTGCTTTATCGGATTTTTCATTTATGACGTGATCCACCCGTCCTTCCAGCCGCTCCAATCGGATGCCTACCTCTTTGAGTGTTTGTAATAATAAATCGTTGAAGTGGTTTGACATCGGGAAACCCTCCTATCACATAGGATAGCAGAAATTTCGGTAGCCTGTCAAGAAAATATTCAAGCAGCCGTAATCATACCATCACAAAAAGGAATTATGAAATATTCTATCGTTGATTACCAATCCGTAGTAGATTCTTCGCACTCCATGCGGTTTGATGCGGAGTTTTTCCACCCCGATTATCTGGAGATTCAACATCAACTAGAAAAAATCGGTTCGCATAGGTTAATAGATTTTCAGGTTAAAATAAAACATCCCAAAGAGATAAAGCGCAATTACGTAGATAATGGAATTCTGTTATTAAGAGGGCAAAACGTTCGTCCGCTATCCATTGATTTAACCTCAAATCCTGTTCATATATCGGAAGAAGATGCAGAACGTTTGAACGAAAACACCATACATTATAAAAACATCCTGATAATGCGATCAGGAGCAAATGTTGGTCAATGTGCTATCTATCTTGAAAATAACAATGCTCTATCAATGTCCGATACCCTTATTATCCAAAGTGGAAACTTGAACCCTTACTTGCTAACTATTTTCCTCAATACCAAGCATGGTAAAGCATTAATAGAAAGAGGAAAATATGGTAGTGCACAACCTCATATTGCTCCGCCTTTTTTATCTCAAATTCCTATACCAGTTTGGGATTCCTTGCCATCCGTAATCGAAAAAATCTATCTCCAATCTAAAAACTTAACGGCGTTATCAAAAATGCGATATACCGAGGCTCAAAATATTCTTCTCTCCGAACTCGGCCTCACTGATTGGCACCCCAAACATCAGTTAACCTTCGTCAAAAACTTTTCCGACACAGAGTCCGCTGGACGCATTGATGCAGACTATTTCCAACCGAAATATGATGAGATCGTCAACGCCATTAGAGAATACCCTGGCGGTTGCGATACACTTGGGAATTTGTCGGATTTGAAAGATAGGAACTTTACACCTGATATTGAAATAGAATCCAAATACATAGAACTTGCCAATATTGGGAGCAGTGGCGAAGTAACGGGTTGTATGGTAGAAACGGGAGAAGATTTGCCAACCAGAGCCCGGCGGAAGGTTGCCGCAGGAGATGTGATTGTTTCATCTGTTGAGGGGTCTTTGGAAAGCGTCGCTCTGATAACTGAGGAATATGATAATGCATTATGCTCAACTGGATTTCACGTTATCCAATCAGATGCGATTGAATCCGAAGTTCTGCTCGTGCTTTTGAAAAGCATTATTGGGCAGTTACAACTTAAAAAAGGGTGTAGTGGAACAATCCTAACTGCCATTAACAAAGACGAATTCAGCAAAATTGCTGTTCCAATCCTTAGATCGGAAAAACAAACGGAAATCCAACAGAAAATCATAGAGGCCTTCAACTTACGCAAGCGCGCCAAACACCTCTTGGAGTGTGCCAAACGGGCAGTGGAAATCGCCATTGAGCAGGACGAACAGACTGCTATTGAATGGTTGGAGTCTGTTTCGGAGGTAGCAGCCTTTCATTCCTCTTTTTAGTTGCCTTCCCGAATTGCTGTACGTTTAGGATGAGTGGTAGTGAAAATGCAGTATTGGCATGAACTTCTTCTTTCAGTTTCTCTATCGGAAGGGTAAAATTGTGACTGAGTGGTGCAATAATAATGAGCATCCCATCCTGAAAGCACTTACAGATTCTGGTTCGAGGAGCGGTTCTGAAACACGTAACATCTACATTGATACCCCGCAGGTACAGTAAATCTTCAAAAGATTACCAAGGCATAAGATGAATCCGAATTTGCATCGGCACTTGAAAAATGATATAATTTACCTCAAAATGACTATAAGATAGTCCAGGTTTGATCTAAACGGATAAGTAAGTTCTACAAAAGGAAATTTAAAATGCTGTTGCCAAAGCCCCTGGAAGCAAAGAATAAAGTACAAATCACAAAACACCTGGAAGTCGAAGATCTGGTGATAATCGGTTCTGAGAATGTGGATGACAAAGCATTTTATGTAGCACAAGAAATAATTTTGAAAATCACCTCCAAACGTCCTGAAATCCGCACGGAACTAATTGGTTTTGTATGTATTCTTGTCGCACAAGGGGAAAGTGTTGCAGCTTATCTGGAATTGGATGAAAACGATCCAAACTATAAATATGGATGTGCTTTCTTACCAGAAAAAAATCAAGAGTTTCCAGGATATCTGGCATCGGTTATTGAATGGGCTGGTGAGCCAGATATGGGGGTTTTTGTTTTTGTCTTAGCCTGTGCAATAAATTATGCAATTTGCCAAATAGACCTAAACTTTTATAATTCATTAGAAAAGTCTTACAAAGCAAGCGTCGCCTCAAAAACATGGGCTTGTAATCCGAGGTCCTTGCAAGACGTTGGATCATATTGGGCAGAAGGGGTTAGGATGTGGTACTACGCGGGTGAATTTGAAACGAGGGATGCACTCAAGAAATACGATCCAGGACTCGCCAAATTATTGGGAGATTGGATATCGGATGAAGATATCCCAAAGGTCTACTAATCCGAAAATGTTGCGACACAATTTGAAGTTAGAGAGTCATTGATCAAAGCGAGTAAGAAAAGCAAATCATAGTATAGCCCCTGATTCCTTATACACTATTACAGTAGTTTGATCTGTTAAATCTGGAGATCCACAGGCTACTTTTTGAGCCTTTCGCGTCGTGTGTATCAGGTCAATTAGCGAGGGTAGTGACGTACGTTTAGGAGGATCGGCACTGAAAGTTGCAGTTTTAATGCTAACGTTTGTATCTGTCTTATGTTCATCAACTGGCAACTGACACTCAAAGGCCTTTAGCATAGTGTTGAGTATGTCTAACCGCGGGGCATCCTCGTTAGAGAGAGCATCCGAGAGTGTTTCAGCATCAATACCAGTTCGTTTGCCAATTTTAACAACCCCACCTTGTGATGCTATAAAAACCCGAAGCTCCTTCAGGAAGAAGGTCAGATCGCCATCAGCAAGGTATTCCTCTAATGTCAATTGAAGATAGCCAATCGCTGCCTCCCGATCGTTAGCAAGTCTTTCAATTTGGTACTCGCGCCAATTTCCCATTTCTCTCATTGATGTGTCTCCTTATATTCCCGCCAATAGGTTTTTGCGGTTTCTATATCCCCTTGTTGTGATTTCTTATCTCCACCACAAAGCAAAAGGATGCGTCTGTTATCAATTTGACCAAAATAAATACGATACCCCGGCCCAAAGTGGAGCCGCAATTCAAAGACACCTCCATCGACAAATTGGCGATCACCAAAATTGCCATCTTCAAGCCTCGCAAGTCGTTTGTCAATTCTCCGTTGCGTATTTTTATCTCGAATGGATTCAAACCATTGGATAAAAGGCTGCCTCCCATTCGGCGTTCGGTAGTATTGTATCTCTTGGAGACACGTATTGTTAATCAT
>RKRR01000020.1 GCA_007571305.1 Candidatus Poribacteria bacterium
TCATCACCATTATAGCACCGGGTATACACCCCTCTATGTCGCAGAACGATGTTATGTCTATAATAATCGGCATCGAGAAACTATCTTTTGGAAGTTTCTAAAGGACTCCGTTTTGAGATAGATACTTAGAGTAACAAAAGTATGAATTTATCAAACAGAACTTTGATAAGGTCTGATAATTTAGAAGCAATGCGGGAATTTCCTGATGCTTGTGTTGATTTGATTGCAACAGACCCACCATTTAACTCGAATCGAGATTACTTCATTCCTTATAGAGATGAGAGGGGAAGAGAACCTGATATTCTTGTCAAAGCATTTAAAGATACATGGACTGGGGTACTGCATCGGAAGCAGCACAAACAGAATTGATAGTCGATATTGGTGGACAGATAGGCGATACGATTGAAGGCTTGGGAAAATTCCTCAAAAACACTCGGATGATGGTCTATCTTGTAATGATGGCAATTCGTATCGTAGAAATGAAGCGTATACTCAAAGATACTGGAACTTTATATCTTCATTGTGATACACACGCCGGCCATTATCTGAAAATCATTTTGGATGCTATATTTGGACGTTCTCAGAAAAGATTTAGAAATGAAATTATCTGGTGTTACAGTGGAGGTGGCGTACCCAAAAAAGATTTTGCAAGAAAACACGACACTATTTTTCGATATTCCAAGGGTGATAATATTGTCTTCAATGTGGATACTGTTCGAACTTCATACTCAGAAGGATCTCAAAATAGAATGAAAACATCTGCGACAAAAGCGTTCAGAGGAGAAAAGATTTACGACAATTATAGCATGAATCAGTTGGGAAAACATCCCGACGATTGGTTGGAGATACCTAAAAAAATCCGAAAGGCAGAAAAATCAGACTATAATACTCAAAAACCGTTTGAACTTTATCAACGTTTTATTAAAGCCTCTTCAAAAGTTGGAGATTTTGTATTAGATCCATTTGCAGGTTGTGGCACAACAGTTATTGCTGCAGAGCAATTGGGTAGACAATGGCTTGGTATAGATTTGACATATCTTACTATTGGGGCAACGAAACTTCAAATTGAGAAACTATGTCCAAACATTCGCGGTCAAATCAAGATTATCGGCACACCTGAAAATGAAGATCAAGCACTGCAATTAGCACAATCAGATCCACAAGGATTTGAAGATTGGTGTATTGCACATGTTCTGAAATTTAAGCGAACTGCAAAAACGCCAGGGGATGGTGGAATAGATGGTACACTAAAGTTTCCAATTGGAAGTGTAAAAGGAAAGCAAGCTTACGGTAAAGGAGTCGCACAAATAAAAGGTGGTAATCATACCCTTGGACATATCCGAGATTTTAGGACTGCTATGCAAAATGAGAATGCTGATTTTGGTATATTTGTTACAACTACAACTCCTACGAGTGGTATAGAGCAAGAAATAGCACGAGCAGGCATCTATGAACACCCCTCTTATATATTAGACATCCCTGTTTTGCAATACTATCAGATACAAGATTATTTTCAAAACAAACTACCAAAAATACCTCATGCAGAAAGAAAAATACTGTAAAAATAGTATTAACCAAGCCCAAAACTACTTATTGCGTAAAAAAATGAGTAACACGACCACATCTCGACCCAATATCGTACTCATTATGTGTGATCAGATGCGATGGGACGCTGCCGGGTTCGCCGGTAGCCGGATCGTTCAAACCCCCCATCTGGATCGGTTGGCTGCGAGAGGTGTCTGCTTTGGAAACGCTTACTGTGCATCGCCGGTTTGCTCACCGGCGCGCGCAAGTTGGTTAACTGGACTCTATCCGCATGCCCACTTACAACTGCGGAATTATGGACCTAAACGCATGGGCGAGTTCGGCGGCTATCTACCTCACGACCGCGTCACTATTGGGGATACACTCAAACGTGCTGGTTATCGCTGTGGTATCGTCGGACCATGGCATTTAGGGGACGACCATCGCCCACAACACGGATTTTCCGATTTTTGGTGTACCTATCGTTATCTCGGAGGCTATCCAGACCCACTTTTTGATTACTTCGATATGGAAGGGGTTGAAAACTTGTATCGCTCAGGTGCACCGGGAATGACGCAGTACGGAAATATCTTGGAATTTGGCACGATCACAGACCCTCGGCAGCAACGCACAACTTGGACAATCGACCGTTCCCTCGAATTTGTTCAGCAGCAAGGTAATGACCCTTTCTTCTTATTTGCGAGTATTAAAGACCCACATCCGCTTGTCTTGGTGCCGCCGGACCTACCGGAACGCTATCGCATAGAAGAGATGCCATTATCTCCTTCGTTGCGCGATCCGCTCAATGGGAAGCCCGAATTTCAAAAGCTAGGAAAATTCCGTGTCCCTTCAACGGTGACTGACGACGAATTTCGCCGAATGATGACTTACTATTACGCCCTCATCACACACATTGACAACCAAGTCGGACGCTTACTGAGTGCCCTTGAAGGGACAAATACGATTATCGCCTTTATGAGTGATCACGGCGAATTGCTCGGTGACCACGGCTACACTGAGAAGTGTTTGATGTATGAAGCTTCGGTGCGGGTGCCGTGTCTGCTCTCATGGCAGCACCATTTACCATCCGGTCTGCGAGTCACGACTCCTCTGGCGGGCGTGGATTTGATGCCGACCTTGTTGGGGCTCGCCGGTCATACTCCAGAAATCCCAATTGATGGACGGTCCGTTGCAGAGGCGATTTTGAACGAGCAAGAACCGGAACACCAGCCGATCTTCGCCGAAATCTCCAGTCTCGATGCGATCTATCACAACGCGAGCGAGCCAGAAGAACTCGCAGCTCATGTGATGATTCTCGACGGACACTGGAAGTATATTCGGAACCGATTCGATATTGATGAACTGTACGACCTGAAGACGGATCCGAGCGAAATGCGAAACGTTGCCAATCGTCCGGAACACCAGGACCGCATCGCACAGATGCGACAGCAGATCGCCGAGATGGTGTGCCGGACAGGTCCCGGCCCTTATGCGTGGTGTTTATAGTTACAAGTTCACGTGAGTTGGTTGCGCCATCTCCGATAACAGGAGGAATAAATGGATAATGAAGTCATGAGCAACGAAGAGAATTATGCTTTTGATGTAGCAGGCTACCTGCACGTTCCGGGTGTTCTAAGTCAAAAAGAGGTGGCCGCACTCAATGATGCATTGGATGTCGTTGGAGACAGTGAGACGCTGTTAGGCGGATCCCATCCGCACCGTGAATTGTTCCGCGACTTGCTGGTACACCCTCAATTGGTGTGGTATTTGAATCAGATTGTGGGACACGGCTTTCGGCTTGATCAAGCCCCTCGATTGTTGGGACAGCGAGTAGCGGAAGTAGGTCTAACGCTCTATGGGGGTGATGAACCGAGAAATCCATCCCAGGCATACTGCCAACAAAACGGTCGGAGAAGTTCTCAGGGCGTGAAGGTAATCTGGGTATTGGAAGATGTCGCAGAAGGGGACGGTGGATTGGTTGTTGTTCAGGCAAGCCACAAGAGCAATGTTGAAACACCTCTCGATTTGGCGACCGGAATTGATGATATGGGGGTGGTGGTGCAGCCGGAACTAAAGGCAGGTGACCTATTTTTAGTCGCGACATCTGCGCTCCAAGGCGTTCGACCGTGGAGAGGCGAGCCGAAAAGGTTGTTGACTTACTGGTATGCTGCGCGTGCTGCGGTTCAATCCAATCCACTTGGACCTCACTCAGAAACCGAATCCTTACCCGGGTGGGCGGAGGAAGCCACTTCTGAACAAAAGGCAGTCATGTATATCCCTGGGTTCAAAGGGTCGAATCCACCACCGGTGTTAAATACAGATGGCGAAGAGACGTGGGTGGAGGAAGACACATCCGTTATCCATCCATCAATTTATATCCGCGATCCAGATTCTGGAATCGATGAGAAAGAGTTTTACTTTTGGGATCTGAATGGGTATCTGGTGGTGCGCGGCATGATGGATGAACAGTGGCTTGCGGAAGCCAACGAAGCGGTAGATAAATTCCAAGATCGTATCGTCGTAGGCGAGGAGTTAGCTCGCGGGTCAATCAGTCAGAAGGGCACAGGGCGACCGCTTCTACCGGGCTTGTTAGACTTACCTGAACCCTATAATGCTCCATTTCGTCGTATGATTGCGCATCCCGCTGTGGTGCATCGCCTGAATTGGATGGGAGGTAGCGGCTATCGCACGAATGGGGCAACCGTGTTCTGCGCCGTTCAAGGAACATCAGGGCACGCGCTACATGATGGAAATGAACCGATGAGTCCATCACGCGGTTATTACTTTAAGAATGGACGTAGTTATGCTGAGACTATCACCATTACGTGGCAATTGCGCGATGTCGAGCCCGGACTCGGGGGTTTTGCCTGTGTGCCTGGGTCGCATAAAACCCAGTACTCTATGCCTCGCGGGATTCGGACGTGTGATGATACCATGGGCTTGGTGGTACAACCTACTATGAAAGCTGGAGATGTTCTCTTTTTTATGGATGGTGGTTGTACACACGGTGCCTTAGCGTGGAAGAATCCAATCCCAAGACGTGGAGTATTGATTAAGTATCAGTCGAAAAATACCAATTGGGGCGGTGGTGTGATTGATCCGCAGGACCGGTGGGGCGATATAGTTGAAGATATGACCGAGGAACAATTCGCCGTAATGCGAGGCCCCGAGCGGGATGGTCGTCATAGAACTGTACCACGACTGGTTGTGCAAAATGGACAGGTGTCCGTTTCGTACGACCCAGAAGGGGATAGTTATGCATCAAAGCTTCGGCGCAAACCGGGCGAAGACCGGACTTAACACGGCACTCGACTGAATCCTGGATTGTATGTTATCACTGACCGTTCCATGACGCAACTTACGAATGGTCGGTGATGGCAATTGTATCAGCGGAGGCATCATTTGTCATTACCGGCTTTTAAGTCGCCCCAAGTCAAAGCCAATTTGTCTGAAGGTTCGACAGCCAATATACCGAGTGTCTCTTCCAAACCGTCGTTCATTATGGCGTTGATATCCTCTTCTTCTAAAGCAACACTAAAAATCGCAGCCTCGTCGATAAGACCCTCCACTGGCTGAATGCCGGTTGGGTAATTAGTTCCAATGACCACAGGCGCGTTCGTGTCGGCAATCTTCGCAGAAAAAACACGTGTGGCAGAGAGCACGCCATCAACGTAAATCTGTGCTTCTTCGCCGGTATAGACAGCACCTACATGATACCATGTGCCATCTTTTGGATTGATGTTGGATGCTGTCCAGCTGTCGTTGCCGCCTTCTCCAAAAAGAGCAAACTCAAATTTGCCATTAGCAGCCCGTTGCAACAGATAACACATATCGACTCGCCATCCCTGTGCTTTTGTTACTAATCCGTGCCAATCGTTGGGTCTGTAAGTGCCTTGAACCCAGATGACGATAGTGAATACCTCACTGAGTTTGGTATCTAAAGTTTCATGGTCAGGAATGCTGACATAATCACCTGCCCCATCCAATTCCAGTGCGTTGCCAAATTTGCCATCAGGAATCCAGTTCGGGTCACCCTCCAGTGTACCATCGTTGCCGTTTCCAGAGGAGTCGGATGCTGTGTCACCATCGGTTTCATTAAAAAGCCACACGCCAACGGCAGTTGTCGGGTCGATTTCAGAAGCACTGTCTCTCACAAGTATGGTAAGGCAGTACAGAATACTAAAAACAACTGATATTAGACGTATCATTGGGTTTACCCCCCATAATCTATAGATTCAGAAAACTGACTCTAATAAAAATGAGTGGACATCAAATTTAAAAATCTGTTAGACTTTTGACATTATCGCATGTTCAACAGATTTATGCAAGGCGTTTAGGTTAGATTGAGATGGGATTTTGGAAAGTTCCACAAACGATCGGGAAGGATATTATATGAGACATGAGGTGCGATGGGAACGAATGTTTCCAGATGAGTTAGAAGCGGCACTTGAGGCGTGTCCAATGGTATATCTACCCTATGGGTTGTGCGAACCGCACGGTTGGCACAATGCAGTTGGGATGGATGCGATTCGGGCACATGAATGCTCGTGTCAAGCTGCGCAAGCACACGGTGGGATTGTCGCACCCCCGTTTTACTGGCACTGCCATGAGATTGGTGGTTACGGCGCATGGGGACACAATCAAGTTAATCAAGAACGACCGTGGTTGACAGCAATACCGCCTTGGATGTTTTTGAAGAATATCTGTTATCACATTCGAGCGGTAGATGCATTGGGTTTCCACGGTGCGATTCTGTTTTCAGGACATTCGGGGCCCCATCGATTAGACGTGCCAGTAGTGATTGAGGTTATGCAGGCACATGTTGGCGTTAGGATGTATTCGTCAATGAGCATCGGTGCAGATATCGAGCGTTTCGAGGATAGTAAAGGATTAGGCGGACACGCTGGACGCGGTGAAACTTCCGTGCTTTGGGCGGTGGCACCCGATTGTGTAGATATGTCGCGGATGCCGACGGATGATGCGCGCGCACCTCATTTTGCAATGGGTGATTTCAACGAGTTCTCCAGTCGTCGCGTCGGGGAACAGATGGTGAAAGATATTGTGGCACATTTTGGTAAAAAGACGAGGGAGTTGCTATCAGCGTATGAAACGGAGATATCGAATCACACGGTGCTAACGTTTGATGATGTCGAAGGGATTTGGGAAGACGAGATCCGACCTAAATTGGATGGGTTTGCTTCCATGCAGCCCCCCGATCCAGCACCACCCCGCGATTCTCAATGGTATCCGAACTCACAGGTGCCTAAGAAAGATCGGATACTATAGCGGTGTTCTTCTAACATGCTTACGATGAAATTTAAACATCTCAGTCAATCGGAGTTCGCAAGGAGGATGGGCTTATGGGCACTATCCATCGGACTTCTATTTTTCGGGTTCCTTTTTAACTTATGGCATGTTGCCGAGCAGGAATGGTTTAGGACGCATCAGCGAGACACCGAAAGTCTTATTGTCGGCAGAATGGTCAAATCCCGCCAGGATGGCATCTTCTCGGCAGGAGGACTGACGGGATCAGGAATCGCAGATTTTCAGCAATGGATATCTTCAAATCAGATTGACAATCAATATGCTGCCTATCTCAACGAGGGATCCTTTGATGAATTTGCTCCCTACATGTCACAACCTGGGGGGCAAGGCATCATTTTCAGCCTATTTGATAGACTCGTCCCTCTATCGCCTCAAGTCAAGTTATGGTCATTCTATGTGTTGACCTCTCTGCTCTCGGCGATCGCATTGACGGCAATTATAGGCTGGTTCTATGAAGAATTTGGGGGATGGGTCGCAATTTTCGTAGCGGGTTCGGCTGTGTTCTCCCAATGGTTGACGGTTTTTGGAAAAAATCTTTGGTGGAGTCTATGGGCGTTCTACCTGCCGATGATTGTCGTCTTGTATCTCCTGAGGTGCCACAGAGTCCCATCGAACCGTCAGTTCATCAAATTCGGAATTCTAATCTTTATCTCGGTCCTCATTAAGTGTTTCATCAACGGCTTCGAGTATATTACAACTACTTTATTAATGATGGTGACACCTTGTATCTATTATGCTATCTTCAACAAGTGGCGTAGGCACCAATACCTGAAGTGGACACTTGCCACCGTGTGCGGATCGGGCGTAGCAATTTTCTTCAGTCTCACGCTTTTATGTTTCCAGATCGGTGCTGCGAAGGATGGGTTCATGGACGGAGTTGAGCATGTGGTCTGGTCTTTTGGTAAACGCACATACGGAGAGGCGCAAGACTATCCGGCTGTATATGCTGCCAGCCTGGAAGCAGGTACGATGGGGGTGGTCATCACTTACATGAACGGTGTTTTCTTTGATCTCAACAACTATCTGTCCAACACGAATGCCTTCGTCTCTAATTTCCTATTGAAAGTCCGTTATGCTTACCTAATCGTTCTTTTTATTTTCATGTCTGCATTGCTATTTTTGCACAGCAAGAAGATGATGTCGGAACGACGACAGTCCTACATTGCATTAATCTGGACGATGTGGTTTTCAATTCTGGCACCTTTATCGTGGTATGTCATCTTCAAGGCACATTCGTATATCCATACACATATGAGTTTTCTTCTCTGGCAGATGCCCTTTACTTTGTTTGGTTTTGCCGTGTTCGGATCCGCCCTTATCGCATGGACGAAACGGAATGAGGAAAAAAGTGAAATGGAGGGTGTATGACCGTTATAAATCGATTGAGTCGATGGATTGGCAGAGACCGATTGAGTCCTGACGAAATAAGTAGCAACCGCTTCTTAAAAGCGGCAAGTCTCTTCGCAGATACGGCTATAGAATACGGGAGGGATAGATACAGCGGTAAAGATATGCCGCTCTTTGCCGATTGCCTTCATACCGACTATTTGAAAGCACCCAGGTCTATGACATCTCACCGCACAGGCACTGAGCCGAAACCGACGGTCTGGAGTTTCTTTCAAAATCAGCAGAATTTGATGCGGTTACTATCTTCTTTAAGCCAGTTCACTGGTGATGACACCTACATCGGTGCCGCGGGAGAAGCCGCCGAATACATGTTCAATAACTACTGGTATCCAGAGAGTGGCGTGCTGCATTGGGGAGGGCACGGCTATGTGGACTTGGTAACCGGTAACAGGTACGGCATGAAGGGCGTTGTCCACGAAATAGAGGACGTATACCCTTATTGGGAATTGCTGAGAGCCGTGAATGCCGAGCGGGGCGAGATGCTCATGAAAGGTATTTGGGAAGCAAATATCAAAGACTGGGGTGCCCTACACTACAATCGACACGGTGATTTCAAAAAGCAGGTCGATCATGCCAATACTTGGAACAGACCTTGGGACGGATACAAAGCACCCGACATTAACGAGGATCTCTCGTTTATCAGCGTAGCATTGGACATGGCTTATGCCGCTTACAGTCTGGGCTACCAAAAGCACGAAGAGGCACCGCGGATTTGGGCGGAACGCCTCTTAAATCTCATTATAAAGCACCGTGATCCAGAGACCTGCATCTGGCCCAATCTGGTTCATCCGCAAAGTGGTGAACGTGGGCTTAACGTATTCGGCAGAAAATATCCTCAGGCAACCGAACCGAGAGTCTATGTCGGCAATCAGTTGAACCATACCGTTACCCAGATGATGGGTATGCTGACAATCGTGGAAAATGCCCAAAAGTACGGACGTATCGGTGAAATGGAGCACATCAGAGAAGCAGTTGAGCAACACATTATCGGTTTCCTAAACGCCTCCTACGATCCGGAAAACAATACACTGAAAAGCATTGTTATTGATGGAACGGATCTCACAGGTTTTCGGATAAAGGGACCCTTTAAGACAGAAAAACTCTACTTTGGAGCGAAAGAAGGTGGCGCGTTTCTACCGCAAAACATTACGCCGCTCTTCACCTCCGTTTGTGCCCGTGCGTATCGAGTCTCCGGGGGCAAAAATGCGTTCAGAGACCATCTCCGAACTATGTTTAAAGCTTTTGGACTTGGAGACATCGGTGTTGACAAAAGTTCCCCACCTTCTCTGAATTTTGAAACATCTGCTCTGGAACCCGCTCATATCTTCGCGTTGGTGGATCTGTACCGGGTAGAACCGAAGGCAGAATTTTTGGCGATGATGAAGCGAATAGCGGACAACCTGCTTCACGGTAGACAACATGCCGATAGCGGTCTTTTTACGTTTGAAGATGATTTTATACTCCACAACAAGGTCATGGATAAACCTGAACTACAAGAGGGACATGAAGGGAAGACCGTGGGCGACCTTCTGCAAGATACCCATAGAACCGCGAATCTTGATGCAATGGAGCCACTTGCTCTGCTCAGCATCTACGCTGCGCAGACCGGACGGTACGACATCATACCCGGATGGACAGCGGGCGGTCTTTACCTCAAAGTGAGCAGTGTCGGTCATATTGTTAGCAAGGAGTTGCAGCTATGGTTTGATAAACCAGCACTCAAGCAATTTTACAAGGACAATAATATCAACTGTACCTGGAAAATTGACGAAGACTGAAATAGTTATCAGCAGAATAGGTATCAGGTTACCTCCTCCCCAGAATTTAAAACATCGTTGATGGCACCTGACTACTATCCCCACTGATGGTGAATAAAATATTGACAACCTCACCGAAATTAACATATTATAGCGATAAGCCTTGACCCGTTGCTGTCGTCTGAAAGGAGTGTTAAAAAATGGCGAAAGCCCTCTCGCTCGTGGCACATAACGATTTAGAAAGCCAAGTTGAAGCCCTTGAAAGGGATGGTTATGTCTATTTCCCCGGTGTGCTTGATACCGATGAAATCACTGAATTGCGTGCAACCATGGATCGATTAGAGGCACTCCCAGCGTCCCATGATCGGGACGAAACACCTCAAAATGGCGACGCATTCCTCCACAAGCTTATCAGCAACTCGTTTAATCGAGACCTCTTGTATCTCCAATTCCTTGACAGATCCCCCGTTTTTGAAGTCGCCGAGGCGGCTCACGGCGAAGATTTCCATTGCATCGGTATGCATTTATGGCTGACAGGACCGGGTCGGCCAGATCAAGGGTTGCATACGGATTGGCTGCCAATCAGTCTACCCGCAGACATTCGTTCCGATCCACGTGTCAAAGTCCCAATCTTCATCACCACTGCCCATTACTACCTCAACGATATGTATGAAGAGTTGGGACCGACGAAGTTTGTGCCGGGCAGCCATCTCTCTGGGTGCTCTCCAAACGGAGCAACCGAATGGAATAACCGCGGTGAAGAGAGTATCCTATGCAATGCAGGGGATGTCGTGCTTTTCCGTAGTGAAGTCTGGCATCGTGGCTCTGCCAATACAAGTGACGAAGTTCGTTACCTCCTGCAGGTCCATTATGCCCAACGAATGATCACACAGAAATATCCGCCCTATCTGAATAAATTCCAGTTCGATGAAGCAATTCTCGCCCAAGCGACCCCACAACAGAGACGACTCCTCGGCGATCATAGACCGAGCAATTATGATTGAGAATGACACATAATTTACGGGTGTCTTTGCTGGATTCGTTTATCCAACAGCAACAGCGTATTCAGTTAACATAGGACTTCGCTTTCTTGCACGTTTCGCTGTATCAACAAGTTCTCTGACCGTGACCAGCAGGGCATCCATTGTCTCTGGCGTGAAAGAGGGCTCGCAATCCTCCGGACACACCCATGCCCAGACATTCTGGACTCGGACAGATATGCCATCCTCGTGGTATTCAAACCCGGTCTGCCGCCATACTTTTTTTCTATTGTGTTGTGTGCAAATTGGAGATAGTTTAGGGGTCATAAGTTATCTGTTCTACGTCTCCGACGCTTAAAGGTTGGCGGCTCCCATAGTGCTTCATCAGGAATATAGGCGGTCACAAATTCAATATAGACAGGATCAACATATTCACAAACAACATGCAAATAAAGTGCGGTGTTGTCTAAACGGGTACGTCCACAAATCAAGACTCGCTGGACATCAAAATATTCTTCGATTATACTCCCCTTGAGAATCGCTTCAACTATATGTTTACGTTCAAAGCCCTCTTTCAGAGCATGTTGGATGGCATGGAACTTTATAAGATAATCGTCTTCGCGAATTTTGTTACGGATGGTTTGTATATTCACTTGATAGATGCAATTTAGATGCCGTAATCCATCTTGGGTTGTAAGCAATATCATTTTAAGTTTAACACATTTTTCACATTTTGGCAAATTAATATTCTGCACTCATCAGCGTCATTTAATTCTCCAATAGCTTCGATCTTTTGACTAAAGGTTCTTGGCAGCAGGAGCGAACTGTGCCCGCGGTCTTCGAGCCGAAAAGCCTACGAGTACAACAACTTAATAGTTCTGGAAGCAAAGTATTGTTGATTGAATAAATGGCGGGAAGGTGGTAAAGTCATGTCTAAGCAGAAAACGGTATCCATTTTTTACTATCCATTCAACAAAGTAAAATCTTTACAATGTTTATGAATGGTAGTTATAGGTATTTCCATTTGTCGAGGCAAAAGAGATCTCGACTCAGAGTATAAAATCTACGAACTCACACGGGAAATAAAAGCACTGAAGGAACCTAATTACCTTCCAGCAGTCAGAACAAAAGGAGAAGTAATAAGAATAATGGCTAAAACTCATGAGGATTACCTTAAGTCACCTGAGTTTCAGAAAGCAAAACTCATGGTTCAACAAGGCAAACATGGGGAGAGAGCAAAAGCAGCATCCATCGCCTTATCGATGATGAATTTGGACAAGGACGAAAAAAATCCAAACCTATACCCACACATCAATGATAGAAAGTTGGCAGAGATGTTAGGTATGCCTAATCCTGATGGCGGAGGGAAGACTGCCATCTGGAGGGCGCGCAGGGATCTGAAACGGGAGAGGTGGGGTGTGGATGGGAAAGTTTATACAACAGTTGAAAAAATTGACACATCTAAGATGAAGGTTATAGGAAGCGGAAGCGAATCTGTTTATCTCTATTATTTTCCTACTTATGAATTATACGCGAGATCTACAGAATCAACAGATTTCCCATGCAATATAGGCCAAACTAAAGGAAACGTTACAGAAAGGGTTTCCCAACAAATTGGCCAGCAACTTCCAGAAAAAGCCGTATTAGCACTAGATATCAAAACAGATGATTGCGTGGCTTTGGAGGGTAAAATACACGAAAAATTAAAAGGGGAAAAACTGGAAGGTGCTGTTGGAGAAGAATGGTTTCTGACGAATCCAACTGAAGTTGAAGGAATTGTTAAGTCTATAGATGAGAAACGTGAGCGAGCGAAACAACTGCTGACAGAGGCTGGTATCAAGGATCCAAGCAAGGCCCTGACTCAGTTTGATACTATAAAGGATCCAAGCAAGGCCCTGACTCTGCTTGACACTCTGCTTAAAATGCGTCACAGCACGAAAAATTCCAATGAATGATGAAAACCAGCGATTAGCAGACAACGTACTAAGTTTCGTATGAGTAAAGTTGTCAATGCTGTTGCTACAACAACGTCAGATCACCTAAGCCATCATGAACACACAACTCACGAGCGATCAGATTGAATTTTACTGCGAAAATGGATTTCTGATTATTGATGATTTCCTGATAGGTTCCGAGTTATCATTGTGGCAGGATGCCGTTGACGAGGCTGTCGCTCAACACGTGAGTTGTCCTGATGCTTTTCACAATCAGAAGGGAGAAGACAACTACTACAAGAACGTCTTTGTTCAATGCGTCAATTTGTGGAAGACAAGCGAGAAGATTAAACAGTTGATTCTTGATCCTGATCTGGGTAGATTGGCGGCAGATCTCGCCGGCACGTCAGGTGTGCGATTATATCACGACCACGCCATGGTGAAGCAACCCTGGGCAAATCCCACGAACTTCCATGTGGACAATCCGTATGATCCGTTCTATTCACATCAGGCGATCATGTTTTGGGTAGCACTTGATGATGCAACGATTCAGAACGGCTGTTTGTATTTTCTGCCCGGCACACATAAGACAAGTAACTTTGAGGTCGGAGGAAATCTCGGACAGGTCGGCATAGGTGAGTTATTCCATGAATATCCAGAGTGGATAGAGATTGAACCCTACGCCGCTGAGATGAAAGCGGGAGCCGGTGTATTCATCAGTGGGATGCTCGCGCATGCGGCGGGCCCCAATATGACGACGCACCCCCGCCGTGCATTTGCCATGCTCTTTATGCCGGAGGATGCCATATTCAATGGGAAGAAAAGCGCGCTACCCGATGAAGTGTTTGCCAAGTTGAAGGCCGGCGATATGTTAGCGGACGATGAGCATCTACCTTTGGTTTTCTCGTATCAAGGTGATAATTAATTGGGACTGGTTCGTTACTTATAGTGTTTTTGTGCCGCAAACTGTTAGTTTGCCGGAAAGTGTTAGTTGCTGTATAACAGATTTCACTCTGTAAATCCCACAATCTAACAGATGATGGTACAAGAGGTGTTGAGTCGTTTTGTTATGATGAACCGAAGCGTTGATTGCTGCGCCTACAGTTGCAATCCTTTATGAACCACTCCATTTAACGACTGCAAATCAACCTTTTTTAACTGGAGTTTTCTATTTTTGGATCAGGATTTCCAAAACAGATCCGGAATGCCTCACACGAAACTGACCCTCTCTGCATCACGACCCTTCTCATCTGTAAGGACGAGGGCACCTCGCCCATATTGGAGATCCATAGCAATTGGGATTCTTCTCATCCCAATCAATTGTTATTGGATTACCTATATTGAACTCGTCCAATATTCCGCACAACCTACTATCGTCTCGCTTATTTTCACGGTTGTTTTCAACATCCTGGTGTTGATAGGATTCAATCAAATATTCAAGCGGTTCCTGCCTCGACTGGTATTATCTCAAGGTGAGCTCTTGGTCATCTATGTCATGCTCTCTGTCGCATCCGCCACTGCGGGACATAGCATGATGGAGATTTTGGTCTCTACCTTGGGGCACGCTTTCTGGTTCGCAACGCCAGAGAACGATTGGAAAGACCTGTTTTGGCGGTATATTCCGAGCTGGCTTGCTGTGTCGGACAAGAGCGTTCTTTCGGGCTACTACGAGGGAGATTCTACGCTGCACACAAAGCAGCATCTATTGGGTTGGCTCACGCCTGTTCTGAATTGGTTCGCCTTTCTCTTTACTATGCTGTTTGTTATGGTCTGCATCACCGTCATCGTGCGGAGATCGTGGACGGAAGACGAGAAACTGGCGTATCCGATTATCCAACTCCCGGTTCGGATGACGAGTGAGGGTTTCTTCACAAATCGGTTGATGTGGATCGCTTTCGGACTTACAGCGGCTCTCGATGTTGTTAACGGTCTCCACCACGTCTTTCCTGCAATCCCCTCTGTCTATGAGAAAGCGTACCCTTTCAGATTCACAGAGAAACCCTTCTCTGCAATGGGTTGGCTGAGATTGGGGATTTACCCCTTTGTTTTAGGCATCGGATTTCTGATTCCGTTGGATCTGTTGTTTTCGACGTGGTTTTTCTTTTGGGTGTGGAAAGGACAACAGGTCATTGGAAGCGTCATGGGTTTAGAAGGGACAGGCTATCCTTATGTCAACTATCAGGGATTTGGCGCGTATATGGGCATCTTCCTAATCGTTGTCTGGAGAAGTCGAAGATACCTTCAGAATTTACTGGGAACGAAAGCCCGCTCCATGCCTACACGGGATGAACCGATGTCACCCATGATCCTTATCCTCACACTTATTGCTGGCATCGCGTTTCTGACCTTTTTTTCTTTGAGAGCGGGTATGTCCGTCTGGGCGATACTTGTCTTCTTTGGGCTCTATTTCGCCTTTTCAACCGCGGTTTCACGAATGCGAGCCGAACTCGGGTCACCCATGCACGACTTGCACTATACCGGGCCCGAACGGGTCATGGTTGCGGCTTTAGGCACGCGTCCGCTAGGGCCGAATAATCTTTCGATGTTCTCTTTTTTCTGGTTCTTTACACGTACCTTCGATTCGCATCCGATGCCCCATCAACTGGAAGGTTTCAAACTTGCCGCAACAGCGGGAATCCGTAGTCGTTTTATGCTGTTTGCGATCCTTATTGCGCTGGTTGTGGGTATCCTCTCGCAATTTTGGGCACTTCTATCTATCCCTTACCGACTTGGTGCTGTACACCAGATGTCTCACGTGCCATTGGTCTACGGGGCTGAGCCATGGAGACAACTGCAGAAATGGTTAGCACATCCGCTTGCTCCGGACTATTAGGCGGTGGGTTTTACTGGAATTGGCTTACTGTTTGCGCTTTTTCTTATGTTGATGCGAATGAAGTTTTTCTGGTTTCCTTTTCATCCGGCAGCGTATGCTACTGTGTGCGGGAGTTGGGCAGTCAATTACATCTGGTTTAGTCTGGGGATAGTATGGGTATTGAAACTGCTTTTGCTGAAATACGGTGGACGAAATGCACATCGAAAGGCGATGCCGTTTTTTCTGGGGTTGATATTAGGGCAATTTACCGTTGGGAGTCTTTGGACAATATTGGGTATGGTGTTTAATATACCTACTTATGGAATCTGGCCGTAAGACAAGGTTTATATGGCACTTTGGGTATCTCCTCAAATTTTCTATCATTTCCAGATATTCTTGCAGCGTATGCATCAATGTTTCCTATGTATCCCTATAAATTATTTCCTAAATACATTCTCACGATGCCATGCTAACGCCTCCTGAGCTGGGTAATGTTCTCTATTTTCTGGTAACAGGATTCCTTTATCTCTCAGAGTCGTGAACTTCCACTCCAATGGCCCCTTTTCTGCCATCAAGTCAGAAACTATTACCTTGTAGACCTCATTCACAGAGATCAATCCCATATCAAACCCCCAATGATGTAGTTGACACAGCGAAATCCCGTTCCGGACATCGTCGTTTCCTGAGTTTTTAAAGGGTATAATGTGGGCGGCTTCGGTTACACTTTCCCCATCCAGTGTTAAAATTTGAAGCTCACATACTACACATGTATATGTGTAGATCCGCATAATTGCCCTTCGAAACCCATTTTTTCGCGTCCTCTTCTTTGCACTGAGAGGTACAAATGGTTTGTCAATTGCAAAAGTGTGATCCACTTGCTGAAGTATTTTCTGACTATATTCACTAATCTCTTTTTCTTCTGATATAAGAATGTAGATTTCTTCCTTAAAGTCCTGCAGATAAGTTTCGATAATTGTCTGTTGAATTATGTCTCTGGTTTCCGTGTTAGTGAATAAGAGGTAAAGGGCCTCGTCAAAATATCCATAGGCAATTATCTCACGTAATAGAGTAAAACTCTTAATTTGCGTGACGACTGATAAGGCAGTCTCGTACCCAGAATTTGGGTGGTGATGCCAAAAAGACCGACTTTTCATGTGGAAAAATGGTAGTTCGAGTTTAGGTTTCCGATCTGTGATTTTTGTCCAATACTTTATGAATGTTTCTACTAATCCTGGAGATGGAATAATCTTGTTTTCAGTTATTTGTCCTTGTGCAATCATTTCAATAATCGACAACAATAGGACAGGTTGATGTGGGGCATTACCGTGTGCCCTGTCTATTCTAAGGTTTCTGATTTCATGTAGATACTTATGTAAAACATTGACTTCCATTTTTTTATTTTTCCCTAACACTTGCTGATCGCCAATATTGTGTGGAGTGTTTCAGGCACGGCGTATAAAAATCTTTGACAATATCCGCACCATCAGAGTGATATTAGGATTGTAAGGAGAGTTCTTTGAGGGACATAGAAATTTTCTGAAGGTTAACTGTTTTCTAATAAAGCCACTTTAACATACTTCGGGAAAAAAGTCAATTTTTCATTTGACAAATTTCCAGAAAAACAGTAAGATATACCACAATAATCCAGCCCCAATATGAAATTCATTGCTGATGTTCGCCTGTCCTAACCCAGTGGATACTGCTTTTGTTGGTCATCTTTCGATTAAAACCATCCCTACATTTAAAAACAGTGTCATTATAGTCTATGTCCTCGCTGAACGGAGAGAAAGATAGAATGAAAATTAAAAAAATTCAGGCGTTTCCGCTTGCCTACCCAGAGCCACACTACAAAGGTATAGAACGTTATATCACGCTCGCTCGCGTGGAAAGCGACGATGGACTTGTGGGTTGGGGCGAATGTATCTCACAATTTAGAGAAGCGACACTCGCAACAAAAATAATTATTGAGCAGGGATTCGCACCCTTGCTTACCGGTGAAGATGCTTTGGATATGGAACGACACTGGCATAAAATGCTCGACCACATCTGGTGGTATGGTCCCGAAGGTATCGCTGCATTCGCTGTCAGTGCTGTGGATATGGCGTTGTGGGACTTAAAAGGCAAGGCACTCGGCTTACCTGTCTGCCAACTCCTTGGAGGTCAACTCCACGACAAAATCGCCGCAATGGCATCAATTATCTTCGATATGGAAGATTTGGACTGGACGCTCAACGAATTTCGGTGGTTGCGAGAGCAAAACTACCGCGTAGTCAAAGGCGGTTGGGGGATGCGACCCGAGGCAGTATTCGGTCTCGACCGCCAGCGCGACATTGAAATGGTGCGTCGCGTGCGTGAGGTAATCGGAGATGAACTTGAATTGGTCATTGATACGCCCGGGCACCGTCGCATTTGGGATGTCCCGACAGCCATTCAACGTTTCCGAGACCTCGAACCCTATCGGCTTAAATGGATTGAGCAACCCCTGCCACCCCAAAACTTTGAACCGTATGCCCAGCTGAGGGCGGCGGTTATGACACCCATCGGTACGGGTGAGGATGAATGGGATGTCGAAAGTTACAAACGACTCATCCAGTCGGGCGGCGTTGACATCGTACAAATTGATCCAGGGCGTTGTCATGGACTGACCGGCAGCCGACATGCCATCAAACTCGTTGAGGCGGAGAACCTTCTGTTCAGTGCACATTCATGGAGTAGTGCCTTAAACACCGCAGCGAGTCTCCACATGCTCGCGAGCTCACCTCATGCGGATTGTACGGATTTTAAACCTCACGAATCCCCGATGCAGCATGAATTGGTCAACGATCCATGGATACAAGAGGACGGTTATGTCGCTATCCGAGATGTCCCCGGACTGGGAGTCACGGTGCGAGAAGAGATTGTGGAAAAATATCTGTTTTAGGGGTTGTCGAGACGGTTTTCAGATAAAGGGTTTCCGTTTAACAACGCCCTCTTTTAGACTGAATCAGGACTTACACAATTTTGACCATCTGACGTTTTCTGAGAGGGAAAACCCGTAAAAAAACACAGATGTTCTCGTGGCACAACCTCACAGGTTATGCTACAAAAGAATAGCACGCGTAAGTCCTACTGATAATCGAAAGAATTGTGTCAGCAACCCGTACCGAAAACAAGGACATTACATTGCCTTCACGACACCTTTGATGTAGCTGCTGTCTCCACCTGTTGCTTCTTTGAGGAGTGCTGGATAATCCGTCAGCGGAACGATGTGTGTTACAAGCGGTCTCAGGTCGATGTGGCCACGCTCGAGGAGCCGAATCGCTGGTGGGAATGTATCCCGTATCTTTGCCCCCGGCGACGAACTTACCAAATTAAACCCACCGCCATGCCATTCAGAACCGTTGATTGTCACTTCCTCTCGAATCCAACCGAAAAGATTGATATGTCCACCCCTACGAACAATCTTCGTGGCGAGATTTAAGCCTTGAGGTTTGCCAGAACAGTCGAATATTACATCAATTGGATGTCCTTTCAACTCTGACACCAACTCTGCGGAATCAATTTCTTTTGTATTATACGCGAATTGAGCACCAAACGATTTTGCCAATTTCAGCCGATCTTCGACAATATCAAGAGCGATAAGGTCATGCGTATAGAATTGGCTCAATGCTTGGATGAACATAAGCCCCATAAAACCACATCCGATAACTGCAACGTTGTCAGCGGGTAGCAAAGGTGCAGTGTCCAGCCCTGTTACAACGCATGAAACCGGCTCAACGATCCAATATTCGTCCGCTATATTTGATTCTGGGAGGGCATACATACGGTCGGCTGAACAATTCTTAATACCGTCGAATCCCAATCCTGCGCCTGTAACACGCATCCCTTCCTCAATATCCCGGACACCACGTCCAACTTTTGTGACATAGCCAACACCTTCGTGACCCGGGGGTGCCGTGCCACCATCACGAAAGGTAGCTAAGTCCCATGCACAGATCCCACATGCGGCACTCTGAACTTGTACTTCGCCAGGCTGCGGATCGGATACATCAATATCGATGATCTCGACTCCACCGTTTTTCCCATACCTAATTGTTTGTGTTTTCATTACTTTGATATAACCCTCCTTGCCTTGGTTCAGTAACGAGAGGTGATATTATGATTTCTCCAGATTATAGCACGCATTAAATGAGATATGGGCGATTCTTGGAGTTATAGTAGATTCCGTAATTACTTATACATTTATCGGGTCATGTTAACTATGAATTTATCTGATAGCACAAGAGACCAACGGTCTCCTATGCTACAAGTGTGAATTTATTTTCGGATTTTACTGTAATTGGTGGTGTCCTTTTCACAGTCGGCAGGTCCGGTGAAGTACGGAACCCGCCAATCAGGCTTCGGAGTGTAGTACTTCCAAATGGCGTAACTGACCAGCATCTTGCCTGAATCCTTTCAAAAGGATCTATTTGCGTATCAATATTTGGGGTTGTTAGATGGTCGTTTGCTGATGTAGTTAAAGAGTGCTACCAGTTCGTGTGTGATCCGTCCCGTCGACGCAGGTGTGGGGGCTCCGCAAATTTGAACGTCTGTGACGTTACGAGTTCTTCATCAACCTCAACGCCCAAGCCGGGGCCGTTCGGTACCGGTATCGCTGCGCCTTCGAGTGTGTGTTGCACGGGAAATAGATCTTCATCATAATGTCCAGATTTTTCTGTTGGAGAAACGCGGATTTCTAACCAAGCGAAGTTTGGAACCGCTGCTGCCAGATGAACCGTCGCCGCCGTGCAGATGGGACCCAATGGGTTGTGAGGCATCAGGTCGATATAGTGCGCCTCAGCCAAGCCCGCAACCTTCATCGATTCCGTTAATCCACCGACATTGCATACATCAAGTCGGGCAAAATTTGTGATACCACGCTCCAGATACGGGAGAAACTGCCACTTACTGGAAAATTCCTCTCCAATAGCGAACGGGATATCGACCATCGTCCGCAGGGATTCATAAGCCTCTGGGGTTTCATCTCGGATCGGTTCCTCCAAAAAATCAAGTGTGCCAGAGGGCATACGTTGACAAAAAGATGCCGCTTCCGCAACGCTAAGCCGGTGATGATAATCGATGCCGAGGACAGGTTCAGATCCAATGGCCTCTCGAAGTGCCGTTAACCATTCTGCGGCAAGACTAATGGACTCGCGGGGTTCAAAGATATTCTCCTCACCCGGCTTCGCACGGTGCAAGACGTTTGTTCGGATGACGTTCCACCCGTTCTCAAGCAATAAATTCGCGTTCGTGATTAATTCCTCAACTGTAGCCGCGCCTGTCGTTGCAAAGCACGGAACAGCGTCGCGTTGCTTTCCACCGAGCAGTTGATAAACCGGTACGTTCAACGCCTTTCCGACAATATCGTGGAGTGCAATGTCTATCGCTGATATCGCTCCGGTCAATGCCCGACCGCCCTCAAAATACTGGCTCCGGTACATCTCCTGCCACAATCCACCGATCTGCATTGGGTCACGCCCAATCAGGAATTCACGGTAGTGTTTAACCGCACCTACGACAGCCAATTCTCGACTCGAAAGCCCAGACTCGCCCCAACCGTAGATGCCTTCATCGGTCTCTACTTTGACGATGTGTTGATTTCTGTGTCCCACCCAAACTGGATACGGTTTGATGTCGGTAATTTTCATGGTGTCGATCTCCTACGCGGACCTCTTAGCAAAGCAATTAAAACCTTCAATGGATTTAACCCAGTCCTGAATTATAGTAGATTCCGTAATTAATGTGAGTTTGATTAAACCTGAATCTCCACTCTAATGGGAACGCGTCACCCTTCTACCCCAAATGACCCCCCGCAAGCAGGGGGAAATCAAGCGAGTGGAAGGAAAACGTTAGAATAAAGGTGTGTCAAATTTTAGTAGCAAACTCACGTTAATTTAAAAACCTTATACCAAATGCTTGGTACCTGTCAATTGGTTTTCGTGTTTTGTGAATATCAGTCATACTTGAATCAAACAAATGGATATGTTACAATGGCGGAAACAGGAGGGAGGCATTCAGATGGCTAACGATCACATTAAAATCGCGGCATGTCAACTGCTCACGAGCGAAGACGTTTCCGCGAATACTGCGAAAGTGCTCCAGCAGATCGAAACGTGTGCGGAGATGGAGATTCAGATTGCGGCATTCCCCGAGGGATGCCTGTTCGGTTACTGCTGCCGGACAGATTATTGGGAGCATATATCTCCACAGGTTTTTAAAGAGGCTGAGGCACAAATCGCCGAAGCCGCACGTAGGCACGGGATAGCCGTTATTGTCGGCTCTGCGCATCACGATGGAGAAAACTGGTACAACGACCTTGCGATTTTCGACCAGCAAGGGACCCTCAAATACCGTTACGGCAAAACTTTTCTCGCAGGGGAGAAGTGGTGCACTAACAACCGAGGCCCACTACCGATTGTGGAACTCGCTGGCGTTGCGTGTTGCTTTATCATCTGCCATGATGTCCGTTGTCCAGAATTAGTTAAGTTACCCGCGGCGATGGGAGCACAACTCTGTATTTTCTGCTCTTGTGAGGCGGGATTATTATCAGAATATAAACTCTCCGCTTACCGCGCCATGCCGATCTCACGGGCGACGGAAAACGGTATCTATCTCCTGATGGCGAATACACCTGCAAACCCTGATGACATCCGTTCACCCGGCTCGTCGCATGGCAACTCGAAGATCGTGCATCCAGATGGTAATGTCATCAAAGAGGCAGGATTTTTCGGAGATGACATCATTTCGGCAACAGTAGATCTCTCACAGGCGACAGGTTCACAGGCGAAACGGACCTGCAATGAAGACACTATCCTGCGGGAATGGTTCAGACAAGGATGTGAATTTGTTGTACAGGTTTAAAAAAGATACCCGCAAACACCGAGATAAAGGAACTCTCAATAAATTTGATCCAACCGCGAATTATAGGAGATTCCGTAATGACTTGGACACTTGTAGCGGCGTGTGAACTCTGAAGTTATCTGTTCTGATTGGCACAGCCTAACAGGCACTGCTACACGTGTGAACCTGTTTCCGGATTTTACTATAAGCAGAAATCTGCCCGTAATGTAGGTGAAATATTCAATCGCGCTTCTTCAATTCAAAACTCATAGATGTCTGCACGCCGTTTCGCTACCTTGTGTCGGACAAGTCTCTGGAGGGCTTCTGGCATCCGTTCAAACGTCTCTGGTAAAACGGGTTGATGACCGCCCTCGCGCATGAGATTCCACCAAGGCGGATAGTAGGCGATATTTAACGCCATGCGATGCTGGTTGTCGGTTCTGTTCGCGCCTTGCCCGTGCCACGTCCCACCATGCCACAATAACACAGATCCACGCCGTCCACAAACGGACACTGGATGACTCTCTGCGATATCGGATGCCGAAGGTCTACGCCGTGCGCGATGGCTAAATGGCACAACAAGGGTCGCGCCGTTCTCAACAGTAAAATCCGTTATCATCCAAATCGAATTAATCATCCATGGTGTTTCGGGCAAGCGCGCTGGCAAATCGTGCGTTGAATCGGAATGGATACCGCCCTGTGGTGCACGAGGCTTGACCCATTTTGTACACGCTTCACCCAATCGTGCGTTATCGCCGAGGAAATGGCGGACGACTTGTAGTACCTGTGGATGTGCGATGCACTCCCAACACGTTTCATCGAGGTTGACTACGCCGAAAAGAGTCTGATACAGTTCGTCATTCGGGTCCTGAAAAGCATCACGATTCGCTGGGTCTTGGTGGAGTTGGAAGTATTTCTCCGCCATCGCATCTGCTTGCATTGCGGGAATCGCGTCCTCAATCAGACAGTAACCGAATGTTTCAAGATGTTCTATCGCGTCCTGTTGCGGCATTTACAGAACTCCTATACTTTGGGATAACCAATCAATAGAGTGGATGTGTTGAGATAACGCGTCCCAACTATTCTGCCATAATTTATCATGTCAGACAAGTAGAAAAAATAAGGATTTACTGATGAAAAGGAAAAATGATGTCGAAACTGGTGAATGGAAGAGGCTTGTGATGGATGCCTATCATTCGCTGGAGTTTTTGGTCACGATGCATCACCTTCGGAAACACCTTCCTGAAACAGGTAGGATTTTAGATGCAGGGGGCGGACCAGGGCGTTATGCGCGTGAACTCTGTCGAGCGGGATATGATGTCGTTCTTATGGATATTGATCCAACGTACACGGTTTTTGCCCAGGAAAAAATAGAGTTGGAGCCGAAATCCATTTCGAGTCGATTGATTGCGGCGGTTGTTGGAGATATAAGAGACCTTTCACGTTTTAACACGAATACCTTTGATGCAGTGCTATGCTTGGGGGGGGTGCTAACATGGATCAGTGATGAAACTGAACGAACACAGGCAACTTCTGAATTGGTTAGGGTCGCTAAATCCGGAGCGATTGTCGGGATCGCTGTTGTGGGTTATCTGGCAATGTTGCGGACGGTTCTCAGTCGACACGATCAGGAACTGATAACACCTCCGTATTGGGAACTAATAAAAGAAGGAAATAACCTTGTTGGGGGTAGATTGTGGCATTTCTTTAGAGCTTCCGAACTTCAGCAACTTGCTGAATCGTGTGGGTTAATCACACTGCAAATGGTCGGGTGTGAGGGACTTTCAACGGGATTACCTGAAGCTACCAACAAGGTGGCAGAAGACCCTGCCAAGTGGGAACGTTGGCTCGAGCTGATCTTAGCAACAGCATCAGAACCTGCCATAGTGGACATGGCAGCCCACATCTTGTACATCGGTCGGGTTGGCTAAGATTTTATTCAACCCTCATCTCCCTTTTTATTCTCGAACACCAACATAAATCTGTGTTCATCTATCTGCTTTACCTCTTCTAAAGGGAGATGTTTCTCAATAATGTGCTTGGCAAATGCGATTGTCCAAAAGTAGCATGGAGACGCGTACACACCTTTGTCAGGAATTGCCCTGCTTCCTTCTATCAAGCCGGTCCGCACATCATATCGCTCTGAAAAGGTTTCCTCTCCCGCTCTTTTCACCAATCCATCGTGCATAATTACAACAAAAATACCGCTATTCGATAGAATTTGTTTAAGTTGAACTGTTAAATTCTCCAGTGCCTGATACGATAGGTACACATTATTTTGAGGGAGCAGCGCAAGATCGAAAGAATTTGCTTTGTAAGGTAGAGCAGACATATCCCCGATATTAAATTGACATCGACTTTTTCTTTCTGCCGCCACCTTTTTGGCATGAAGGAGTGGAATCTCTGCGAAGTCAATACCTGTTGCTATCGCGCCCATCTCTTCCATAGCAAAGGTAAAACGTCCTGCATTACAACCTAAGTCTAAAGCGCGCATGCCGGGTCTTATGAGTTTAGGCAAGTGGTTTTCATATCTCTCAACGGCAAATTGTGATCTTGGGTTATCAGGATCAGTCGTCGGGTGAACACCGGCCGCGTTGTAATGTTTCCGAGTCGCATCAAATATGTTCATATCGCTCTCTTTCTTCAAATATGGCTTGCCCTGTACGGTATTATCTTGTAAATTAACAGGATGGAATGCGTCAACATTTTGCCATAATTCATCAGGTTAGACAAGGGAAAATTTACTGTAGAAGGAGTCTTGCAAGTGCTATCAACCGAAAACATGGGAGGCGTTGTCGTTACGCCAAGCCAATTAAGCGAGATGCAAGCGGGTGACTACATCCTACACGCCCGCGATGGTGTACTCAGCGAGGTAGTGGTAGAGAAAATCCGTATGCCTTTGGACCCACAGGCGCATTACCAAGGATTGAACTTTGTTCTAGCTCCCGATTGTACCATCTATGCGGTGCAACAGACCATCATCTCCAGGTCGACGGATGGCGGCAAGTTTTGGGAACATCTCAATAGAGATCCGTCTGCCTTCGGTTTCAACGGATGGTTGTTGCAAGCCAATCGTCACGGGCAATTAATCAATGTGAATCAACAAGGTGAAGAATCGCCAATCACTGTTTGGCTGTCGGATGATGAAGGCCAAACGTGGAAGCAAACGAGTGAAATAGATGTCACGCCATTTAAGAAAACTGTCGCTGGTTCAAGTTTGACCAGACTGAGTGATGGCACGCTTCTCCTACCTATTAAAAGACGGGACGATCCATTCTATGAAGGGACGAACCCAACTTACGTCTTCGTTTCGGACGATGATGGACACACCTTCTCGAACCGATTTTTCTTGTCAGATTACGGTAACGAAGTCAACATTGCAGAACTATTCCCCGGGAGATTATTAGCAGTCATTCGGTACCAGCCGGGGCCGTCGGATCAACCCCACACGGACAAGACTGTTTTCCTTGCCGATTCGGTGGACAATGGTGCTACATGGACAAACCTCCGTCAACTGACCCATGTGCATGGACAATGCCACGGTGCGGCGGTCGGGTTGTCTAACAACCGCGTTGTTGCGGCGTACGATCACCGTTATCCCCGTGAACTCGGTAGTGGCAGGGCAATGATAAGCGACGATAATGGCGAAAATTGGTCCGATGAGGTCTATTATCTCTGCCACGGACACGTCGCTGGTTTCCCACGACACATGAGTTTAGACGGAGAAGAGATACTCACCTTCATCGGCTCCTGCTACGGTGATGTGAGCAAATGGGAAAACGCCACAGGAAATTCGCACTTCTGCGTCATCCGGTGGCGACCGGTTTAGGACGAGGATTATGAAGATTACTGGATTTGAAACGATACCGATTCAGGGTCGCGCAATGGTGCTAAAAATGTTCACCGACGCAGGGATCATCGGCTACGGTGAACCCATGAACTACGAGCATTGGCGCGTTGTCGCGCAAGCCGTGGACGACATGGCAGAATACCTTATCGGCAAAGATCCGCTACAGATTGAGGACCATTGGCAAGCGATGTATCGGTCGAGTTATAGCCGAAGTATGCCGGTGTTAGTCGGGGCACTCAGCGGTATTGAGATGGCGATGTGGGATGTATTCGGTAAAGTCGTCGGGATGCCAGTATGGAGGCTGCTGGGAGGTTCAGTCCGTGAGCGGATCCGCGTCTATACCGGTATCAGTGGCACAACACCTGAAGAGTGTGCAGAGAGTGCCAAGAAAGCCGTTATGTCAGGATTCTGTGCCGTGAAGATGGGTGCCTCGCCACAGCCTGTTCGGTTCGTGGACACACCCAAGACGATTGATGCAATGGTGGCGCGGGTAGCGGCAGTGCGAGAAGCAGTGGGCGATGAGGTTGACATCGCTGTTGACTTGCATCGGCGTTTAAGCCCGACAATGGGAGTGATTTTGGTGAAGGAATTAGAACCCTTCCGGTTGTTGTTCGCTGAGGAGCCGTGCCATCCAGAAAACAATGAACCCCTGTTGACGCTGTCTCAATCAACGACCGTGCCGATCGCGACCGGTGAGCGACATTTGACACGATGGGGATTTCGAGAGATAGTTGAGCGAGAGATGTGCGCAATTTTACAGCCGGATATTCGGCACTGCGGCGGGATACTGGAAGTGAAAAAAATTTCAGCAATGGCGGAGATTCACAATATGGCGATCGCCCCACACAACGCAGCTGGTCCTATCGGAGTTGCAGCATCCATACATGTCATGGCGACTGTGCCGAATTTACTGATATGTGAGGGTGGACACCGACGTGGCGAAGGACTGTTTTCGACCCCTTTGGTATTCAAAGACGGATTCATTGAATTACCGACAGCCCCCGGGCTCGGTGTGGATATGGACGATGCCGCTATTGAAGCGATTCGAGATGAGACGTTTCGGTTACGTGGTATGTTCCGGCACTCAGACGACAAGGCTTTCGCGGATTATTAGTTAGCTATCTAATCCAAGCTGCTACGGACAAGTTTTTAGGAAACCTATAGATGCCGTTTTTCAGCGAAAAGCCTTCAATATTTAGATGTTTTTGTAGCATAGGTGACCGTTGGTTTCCTATGGGCATTTATACACAACCTAATAGGTTATGCTACAAGGTAGCAACTTAGGTTATAACATATTATCTCGATCAGTGGGACGTGTGGAGAGATTCGTTTTTGGTGGTATATCCCACGAGATATATCCACAACGCGGGCAACGCATCTCAAGTTCAACGAGGTTTCTGACAGTCCCTGTCCTTTCGGGTTTGCGCCGAGTTTGACATTGTGGACACCGAACAGCACGAAATTCATCCACATCACTTTTGCCGAAATAGGCACCTATTTTAAAGAGGACAAGCAGTAGACAGAGAATAAAAACACATACAAAACTAAAGATGAGAAAAGGCAAGAGTGTTGGCATGTTGCTTTCCTCAAAGTATGCGTTAATCTTGTAACAGTATTAGCGGTTTCACCGTGTGCTGACGAAAGGTTGCTTCTGTAACGGTATCCTCAAAGAACGGATCAAAAAATGCGTCGGCGGTGTCCAAAAACGTTGGTAGATTGAGTCCCATATAATTCCCTGAGGCATTGTCACATTCAACCACAACCTGTTGCAATTTATCTCGTCCCGCGGTAGAAAGCGTGCGTAAGGGACGTAGCATCCGGGAATGATACTTGATGAAGGCTGCTGACACCTGAATTAACCCCTGAAGAAACAAGCGATATGTGTCTTCCGCTTGGTGCCACAATCCTTCCCATGCCTCATGCGCCTCCCACCAATAGGCAAAGTTGTAAAGATCTACGCCGTACAGGTAATCTTCGTTCTGTCTCCACATCTCTGGCGACAAGGGTTCAGCATTGTGTTCCTCTTCCACCCCGTAACTATGCCCACGAGGATCCCGTATCGGATGCGGTGTGATGCCCGGTATATGGCGATACGGTGGAAACGACTTTTGCGGACAATACCGATGCCAATTGACATCAAAAGGTTTGGGTTCTTTAAACGTGTCCATTCATCAACAGCATGTTATGGTCTGCCGACCCCGATGTAATGAAAGCCAGCCGCTCTCGCTTCTTCGGGGGAAAAAACGTTGCGCCCATCAATGAGAATGGGAGTTTTCATCTGTTTGGCGAGCCTACGGAGTTCAAGTTTATGGTAGAGTTCCCATTCAGTAACGAGGACGAGGGCATCGGCATCATAAGAGAGCTCGTAGACATCTTCTGTAAAAAACAATTTATCATTGTCAGTTTCCGCGTTCTCGTTTAAAGCAAGACGCGCATTTGCAATAGCGATCGGATCGTGTGCTTGAACCGTCGCCCCTGCTGCAATCAGTTCGCGGACAATGTCAAGTGCGGGAGCTTCTCGAATGTCATCGGTGTTTGGTTTGAAGGCGAGTCCAAGGATACCGATGGTTTTACCCTTGAGCGTGCCCAATGTGCTATGCAATTTTTCAACGACACGTTTCCGCTGGCGGAAATTGACGGTGCGCGCGGCTTCCGTAATCGGCATCTCATATCCAGATTGCGCTGCGACCCTTAACAAAGCAGCAGTATCTTTCGGATAACAACTACCCCCCCAGCCGAGACCTGCTTGGAGGAACCGATTCCCAATACGTGCGTCAAGTCCGATACCGCGTGCTACTTCTGTTACATCTGCCTCAGCCTTCTCACAAAGCCCTGCAATTTCATTGATAAAACTAATTTTAAGGGCGAGGAAGGTGTTCGCCGCGTATTTAATCATCTCAGCACTGTTCGGATCCGTTGTCATCATTGGGGGTAGATGGTAAGAAGCTGGTCGTGGAAATTCGCTCGGCGGATCAAACGTCTGTTCAAGGATCGGTTTATAGAGGCGGCGCAAAGTATCAATCGCTTTATCGCTGTTCGCACCGACGACGATCCGATCTGGATAGAACGCACCTTGCAACGCCAACCCTTCTTGCAAAAACTCTGGGTTTGAAGCGATGGAAATGTTTCCTTGAATTCCGCGTTCTGAGAATACCTCCTCTACAACTTCAACGACACGTTGATTCGTGCCTATCGGGACTGTGGATTTGACAACAAGTGTATAGTGCCTATCGGGCAAGCAGACTTGGGCGACCTCCTTCGCGGCTTGTACCACATGTTGTGTATCCGCTTCACCGTTCTTCTTCGGTGGGGTCCCCACAGCAATCAGAATCAGTTCTGCCTCCGGCACAACTTCAGTCACACTCGGTGTGAAACGGATCGCGTGCTGCACCTCTTCAAGAAGACTTTGGATGCCGGGTTCATGGATCGGGCTTCTTCCCTCGTGCAAAAGGTTGAGTTTCCTCTCGTCTTTGTCTACCGCGGCGACATCATGATTCAAATAGGCAAACACCACAGCCGTGGTTAAACCGACGTATCCTGTTCCTATAATTGCAATTTTCATGTTTCTCCTATCCGACAAAATGTCTCCACCTTTTCTATCAAAAGATGTATAGTGTATAGAATTCAGGCACTTGACGAGCATCTGATTATGTTATAATGTGTGGAGGTATCATGACGCAAGTTGTCAGTTATGTAGCATAACCTGTTAGGTTGTACATCTTAAACACGCAGGAGACCAACAGTTGCGCGCATAACGCTGTCTAAAACCCCTCTTCATTGTACCGCTGGTGGCTCGACGCTTTCCAGCAATCTATTGATGATATCCAAGCTCGTGATCCCATCTGCCTCTGCATTGAAATTCGTCAAAATTCGGTGACGTAGCACAGGGACAGCGACTGCCTTGATATCCTCATAAGCGACATGATAACGGCCATTAAGAATGGCGCGTGCCTTCGCTCCCAGCACAAGATACTGCGATGCTCGCGGTCCTGCACCCCACTGCACCCAATCCTGAATGAAATCAAGAGCATCTGAATCAGGTCGTGTTTGCCGGTTCAATTCTACTGCGTAATCCACGATCGCCTCGGCAATCGGCACTTTCCGGACGACCTTTTGTATTCGCAAGACCTCTTCTCCTGTAATTACAGCCTCTATCTCCGGTTCATACGCGGCAGTTGTTGTCATCACGATCTCTTTTTCGGCTGCTTTATCGGGATAATCAAGTGTGATATGGAACATGAATCGGTCGAGTTGGGCTTCGGGGAGCGGGTAGGTGCCTTCCTGCTCGATAGGGTTCTGTGTCGCTAAAACAAAAAATGGGAGTTCCAATGGGTAAGTTCTGCCGCCTGCGGTGACCTGGTACTCCTGCATCGCCTGTAAGAGTGCGGCTTGTGTTTTAGGGGGTGTTCGGTTAATCTCATCAGCAAGAACGACATTGGCAAAGACGGGGCCGTTAATAAACCGGAAGGCCCGTTTCCCTGCCTCACCTTCCTCAATAATATCGGTGCCGATGATGTCCGATGGCATCAGATCCGGCGTAAATTGGATTCGATTGAAAGGGAGTTCCAGAATCTGAGCGAATGTGCTGATGAGCAGGGTCTTCGCTAACCCCGGCACGCCCACCAGTAAACAGTGTCCTTGTGAGAAGAGTGCGATAAGAAGCTGCTCAATTACTTCGTCCTGTCCAATGATTCGCTTTCTGAGTTGGTTTAAAATATTTTCCTTCGCCGTTTTCAAGGCTTCGGCGGCTTCTATATCCGTTCCGTTCTGTGTCGATGAGATGTCATTTTTCATGAGAAATAGCCATCAACCGTCAGCACTCATCAAGAGAGGGTAACTTCACCAGAAAACCTCTTTGCTGATAATTTCCGACAGTCGGAAGTCGTTCCTTTCAATCGCTTGAGGCCTTCCACATTTGGAGCCCATCAAAATCAAAGTTAACATCAATGACCCGCGCGCCTGCTTCTTCCAGTTTTTGACGGACACGATGTTCACGTGTAGGTTCGCAGTAAAACAGTAGGCATCCACCACCGCCAGCACCACAAGCTTTCCCGCCGATCGCACCGTGCGTCATTGCAATTTTAAAGAGGGATTCTATCTGTTCATTTGTGACAGAAGGGTGTAACTTCTTCTGATTCTGCCAATTTTGGGTGAGGAGTTCGCCGAATTCGGTCAACCGCCCGCGCATCAGTGCTGTTTTTGTGGCTTCAGCAGTAGATTTGAGGGCTTCCAATGCATCGCGGACACTCGGTTGCCCGCTTTTATAAGCACCGGTTACGTTCTGATGTATATTACCAGAGAGACGAGATTTTCCGGTATAACAGAGGACAAGATTCTTTTCAAGTTCATAACGGATGTGTGATGGAAATTTCAGTGGTGAGGTCTTCACCTCTTCGCCCTGAAACTCCATAAAATGAATTCCGCCGATTGCACTCGCGTAGTGATCTTGTTTCCCACCAAGGATACCGAGTTCATGACGTTCAATATTGCTTGCGAGATCCGCATACTCATAAGGCAGGTAGGTCGCCTCCTTAAGTGCCCCAAGTACACCAACGAGGGCAACTCCCATTGCGGCGGAAGTGCCTAATCCACTTCCCGGCGGCGCGGTGGACTGCGTAATCAGGTCGAAACCGCCAATCTGTATGGACATTCGTCGCACAGCTGCCTTGACTAAATCAATGTTCCCATCATATTCAAGTTGACGTATATCGTCGGCTTCAATGAATGTGTCAAAATCCGCAGAATAGATACGGATGCTTTTATCCAGAACGCGCTGGAGTTCAACAGAATCGTCGTCTGCGACTTGGCGTTCACAGCGAAGGGTCGCATAGGCGTATCGATTAATTGCCCCATTGACGACAAGCCCTTTTGAATGTTCAGTAAAGAGGGCTACATCGCTCCATCCGCCAGCAAAGTCGATACGGACCGGGGCTCTCGTTCGGATTAACATGATGAGTCTCCTGACATCAAATTTTAACCAACGCGATCGGAAGGCATGCCCATAATATAGATGATGCAGATAAAAGAGTGGAAAGGTCCTGGCAAACACTACAGGGAAAAAATTGCGTCAATGACTGCAGGCGATCGCGCGGCATTGGAATATGTTATGAAGGTGGTTTCCGTTATGGAAAAATCCACAGAGACTTTTGTTAGAAAGCATAACATGGAAAAGCCGCGGCCGTCCCTCAATTAAGCAATTAAGAACAAGGCACAGCCCGGCGGCTTTTCCAGAAACTAAGCGAGAGAATCGACGGTTTTAGGCAGTAGCGTCGCGAAGTCTCTTACCAGCTTTAAAGACGGGGACTGTCTTTGCTGGAATATCAAGCGGTTCGCCAGTCTGCGGGTTGCGCCCCTTACGAGCTGGACGATGTCTGGCTTCAAACGTTCCAAAACCGATCAATCCAACGGAGTCGCCAT
Source organism: Candidatus Poribacteria bacterium (assembly GCA_007571305.1). Lineage (GTDB taxonomy): Bacteria > Poribacteria > WGA-4E > WGA-4E > WGA-3G > WGA-3G. The sequence continues at coordinate 32,865 of RKRR01000020.1, forward strand.
TACTCAAAGCTTCGATAATAGTTTCACCCATGGCATCAACAGCTGCGGTCGCCTCTGGCTTGTCAAGGCCTGTTTTTTTAACGACACTGTTGATGACATCACTTCTCATTAATTTTGCCATGTCAAATATTCCTCTAATTTTTAGTCCGATTCAGAGAATACTGCGTTTTCGGAACAGTTCCGAAAACGAGATTCTCACGCATCGAACTCAAAATGGATTTAACAAAAAACGAACAGTAATTATATTATACTATACAGATATAGATATGTCAAGGTCAAAAGCCAAGTTTTCCTTGACACAATAGAGGAGCCGCTCTATATCCCTCAGCCTAAAGGCTGGGGGCTTGGAGGGAAGATCGATAAGAGTAGGTTAGTGCCAAGAAAATTAAACTGAATTCCAGGGATAAGCCTATGTTCAATCCTAAACCTCTTAATTTTAATACCACAGACTTCAGTATTTGTCAAGTTTTTTCTCTTTTTCGGCAACACATTCTGCTGTAACACGACCTTCTTTACCGAAATATTTGCTTAAAGGGCGTGTTTGTGGTAAAATTATACGAACCTTACTAAATCCTGCTCGAACAACAGAATAGAGGAAAACATCAGAAATGAGTGAGAGTTATCGTGTTGCAGTTGTAGGTGCAACGGGTGCCGTCGGTAACACCATATTGCAACTTCTTGAAGAACGATCGTTCCCAATTGCTTCCCTTAAACTTTTAGCATCGCACCGCTCTGCCGGTGAAATTCTGTCCTTTAAAGATGAGCCCATTGTCGTTGAGGAACTGACACACAACTCGTTTGAAGATGTGGACGTGGTGTTCTCGTCCGCAGGCGCGTCTGTCAGTCGCGAGTTCATGCCCACAGCTGTAGAAAAGGGCGCACTCGTCATTGACAATACGAGTGCCTTCCGTATGGACACTGGAACACCTCTTGTTGTCCCGGAAGTCAACATGGATGCTGCCCGCTCTCACAATGGACTGATCGCCAATCCAAACTGCTCTACTATCCAAATGATGGTAGCACTTAAACCTATCTACGATCTCGTCGGTATCAAACGGATTGTTGTTTCCACCTATCAAAGTGTTTCTGGGAAAAGTGGACGTGCCGTTATGGAACTGGTTCAGCAAACGACTGAAGCACTCGAAGGTAAGCCAATTACCTTAGATAAATTTCCGCATCAGATGGCATTCAACGTCGCATTCGATTGGCCCTTCTTGGACAACGGGGACAACGAAGAAGAAGTGAAAATGATCAATGAGACACGGAAGATACTCACAGACGACACGATTGGTGTCTCCGCTACAACCGTTCGAGTTCCAGTCTTCTTCGCGCATTCTGAATCGATAAACCTTGAAACACACGAGAAGCTCACAGCAACCCAAGCGAGAGAGTGCCTTGCCATTGCCCCCGGTGTAAAAGTTATGGACGATCCCGATAATCAGCAATATCCACTCGCCGTTGATGTCGCGGGGAAAGATGAAGTCTATGTAGGTAGGATTCGTGATGATGCTTCTATAGAAAACGGTTTGAATCTCTGGGTAGTAGCAGACAACCTCCGCAAGGGTGCTGCGCTGAACGCTATCCAAATCGCCGAAAGTCTGCTGTAAGGCTGTCAGAAAGATATGGAACTCGACCTTGCCATGTTGCCGGAGTACCTACGTCAACGACATGCGAAGATCGGCATGTTTGAACCAGAGACGAAACTCCGCATAGAAGAAATTGGCGATGGTAATCTGAACACAGTCTATCGCGTCTCGGAATCTGTGAATCCGGAGCGTTCGATCGTCCTGAAACACGCGCCACCCTACATTAAGATATTAGGCCCCAAGTATCCATTATCCATCGAACGTTTGACTTATGAGTCTCGTGCACTGGACATCTACAACCAGTTCGCAAGCGGAACCGCCCCTGAATTGTACGACTTTGATGCTGAAACCGCGGTCATAGCAATGGAGGATCTCAGAGATGCCCAGGTACTGCGCGCCGACCTAATCGCAGGCAAAGTCGACCCTGCTATCGCCGAACAGATGGGGCGATTTATGGGTGCCGTACATCGTCACACCTATATCGAGAAGCTTGATAGTACAACCGCACAGCATTATAGACAGCGATTTGCGAACACTACCATGCAGGCGATAACTGCCGATTACGTGTTCACTTTTCCGTATACCGAACATGAAACGAATTTCTGGACTCCAGGATTACAGCCTGATGTCCAGCGATTGAAAGCGGATACGGACTTTCTGCAGCAGGTAGAAAACCTCAAACAGATTTTTTTAACAGTACAGCAAGCTGTAACCCATGGCGACCTCCATACAGGAAGCGTTCTCGTTCAAAACAACACAGCGAAAGTGATTGATGCCGAATTTGCCTTTTATGGGCCCGTAGGATTTGACCTCGGATTGTATTCGGCAAACTATCTCTTATCCTATTTTTCGCATCAAGACACCCTGGACGCGCAATCTGCGCTCAAAGCAGCGATTGCCAGGACATGGCAGACCTACATGCTTGAATTTAGAGTTGATGAGACATTAAAAGAGCAAACGTTGCAACAAATCTTCCACGAAGCAATCGGGTTTGCAGGACTGGAAATGCTGCGCCGTCTTATCGGCGCGGCACACGTCAGAGACATAGAGGGTATTGCTGATATATCCAGAAAACTAAGTGTAGAAAGGGCAGCACTTCAATTCGGATTAACACTCGTTAAACAGCACCAGTCCTTCCGAGATGTATCAGCCGTTCTCGCGATGCTTTAAGGGACAATCGCTGCATCATTGACAAACTTACTTATGAGAGACTACTACGAAATCCTCGGCGTGGCTCGAGGTGCCACTTCAGAAGAAATCAAAAAAGCCTATCGCAAACTCGCAGTCCAATATCATCCAGACAAAAATCCGGGTGACAAAGCGGCAGAAGAGAAATTCAAGGAGGCGTCGAACGCCTATTCAGTCCTTTCCGATCCTGAGAAGCGACGTATGTATGACATCCGTGGGCACGCAGGGGTCGAGGGAATGGGTTTTGAAGGTTATCGGACGATGGACGATATTTTCAGAAGCCTGAACCTCGACGATATCTTCGGACGCGGCGGGTTCGGTGGATTTGGTGATGCTTTTGGTGATGTGTTCGGACAGCGGCGCACGGCTGCTCCGCCTCGTGGACGCGACATCCGTATGAACGTTAGTGTTTCTTTCGAGGATGCCGTGTTAGGAAATAAGAAAGAGGTGAATGTCCAAGGAAGGCCTCTCAGGCTTACAATTCCACCGGGTATTCAGGATGGAAAAACGTTACGCATTCGAGGGCATGGAGAATCCCTCGGCAGCGGCATTTCGGGTGATCTGTTGGTGACAGTCTCCGTACAACCGCATCCGACACTGACCCGCGAAGGTGCGGATCTACTCACAGATGCAAAGATCTCTATGGTGACAGCGGCATTAGGCGGTTCCGTTCGGGTACAAACACTAACAGGGGATGTAGACCTGAAAATCCCATCTGGAGCACAACCCGGGCAGCAGTTCCGCTTGCGTGGACGAGGCGGAGTAGATGCCGCTGGCAGAAAAGGGGACTTGCGGGTGCGGTTGGTTGTAGATATACCGAAATCGTTGTCTCGCAAGCAGCGGAATCTCCTGAAAGAATTCGATAAGACATTATGAAACAAACGTTCTCTGAATCTGATACTGCGCGATCACCAAGTGGGCAATTTGATACTGTATCTAAACGCGTCATTCAGCAAAATCCTGAAGACTGGATCAGATTTACCCTCGGTATACCGGAGGCGAGGGTAATCGAGATTCTGGATACGGAGCATCCGACTGTCAGAGGGCATCGTGCCGATAGTTTCATACATGTGGATATTCTCGGCAAAGAAGCGATAATGCATTTTGAGTTTCAGACGCGCGATAGTACGCGGATCCCAATGCCGTACCGCGTGGTAGGCTATGCAGGGAGAGGTATTGAAACCTTTCAAAAACCTGTCTATTCGCATGTTATCTATCTGCACCCAGACGCTGGACGTAGGGACCCAGGACAATACGTCCAAGACATGCCGGGACATGAGATTACGATCAACTATAAGGTAATCAGACTCTGTGAACTCGAAGGACAAACCGTTTTAGACGCGAAATTGAAAGGATTAATTCCTTTCGCACCGCTGATGAAACCATCAGGGGCGATGAATTCTGGAGAATGGTTGCGGGAATGTGTCAAGGTCGCTGATACTTTACCTATGGACGCGCCAGACAAGCCTGACTATCTCGCAAGTTTGGCAGTTTTGGGTGGTTTAATACTGGACTATGAAATAATAGGCACAATTATGTTGGAGGAAACCATGTACGAATCATCTGTTATTCAACACTTCATGAAACAAGGTATTGAACAAGGTATTGAACAAGGTATTGAGCAAGGTATTGAGCAGGGCATTGAACAGGGCGAAAGAAAAGGAATCCTTGGATCTATACTGGACGTACTGGAAAGCCGCTTTCAAACTCACGAGGTGCAAACGCTGATACCAGCACTTCAGAACATCGGAGAGTTACATGAACTCAAGCAATTGCATCGTCAGGCTCTTCAAGTACCGAATCTGGAGGCGTTCAGAAGTATCTTGGGATTAAACGAGCGTTAAAACGCATTCGTGATGGGCTATCTAATAGTTGTTAGGACGGTTGGTCGTGGAGATTCCCAAATCATTTGAGACCTCAGTTCTCCCTATAGGAAATAAGAGCGAAGGGGGCAGATAAAGTATTATGAATATGACAACTTGCCCACAGTGTCATTAGCCACGACGTAACCCCCAATTCCGTTTGTGTGTTATATGTAACCATGCTAGTTTAACTGGCGAGGGAATTGTCATTGGCGCAGTGGTTCGTTATTTTAACGCACATAGATTTGAAGGTTTCTCCATAGAACGAGAATATACGATTCAAATGGGTTCTAGTCAACGTAGGGCAGATGTTGTGCTGATTAATAGCGAAGGAACGCTTACCGCGATTGCAGAGTGCAAGGGGATTGGATACGATGGGAACGACGGAATAGAGCAGTTGGAGTCTTACCTTAATGCAAGTGGGACGTTATTAGGTCTATTCGCCGATGATACAGATCCCTATGAATGGGTTTTTCTTAAAAAAATAATGATAGGAACGAATATGATCAGATCAATCGTTCCCAATTTGAGGGAGAAATTAGAGGGATGGAAGAAAATAGCAGAGAATACGATCTACGCAGGGCACAGGCTAAGCGTTCTTGGCAATATATTGCTGGTGTTTTAGGTGTGGTGCTGTTTATTTGTCTCATAGTTCTGATAATGCAGTTAGATGACAGGAATACGCAAATCCAAGACGGGGCCCAAACCGTTTCGCAACTGAAAAATGAGAACGGAGCACTTGTCACTGAAAATCAAAAACTGAAAGCTGATAGCAAAGCACTCATAAGTGAAAATCAAACGTTGCAAAAGCAATTGACCGACAAGAATAGGCAAATTGAGAGAGACACCAATACCATCTCGGAACTGAAAGCTGCTAACAAAGCACTTGTCACTGAAAATCAAGACTTGAGAAGGCAACTGGCTGACCTTGTCGCGATCAATATCAATACTGCTTCTGTTGAGGAACTTCAAAAACTTCCGAATATCGGTCCGAAAAGGGCACAGGCTATTGTTCAATACCGTGAAAGTCAAGGTAATTTCACTTCTGTAGAAGATATCACTAAGATCCCGGGCATTGGCGAGAAAACATTGGAGAAGTTGAGGCCGTTCATTCGCGTAAAATGATTGGCACGGTGGAGGACAGAGACCCTGCCCTTCTAAAACTAAAAAGGCACATTAGGCTTAACAACCAAAGAGGGAGAACAAATGATCACATTATCACAACGGAGTCAAAACGTTACACCCTCATCTACTCTCGCGATCACCGCGAAAATCAACGCGTTGATCGCGGATGGCGTAGATGTCGTCAAATTCGGGGCAGGCGAACCCGATTTTGATACACCCGATTATATCAAGGATGCCGCAATCGCCGCGCTTGATGAAGGCTTTACAAAATACACACCCGTCCCTGGCACCCCCGAACTCCGAGAGGCAATCACAGAGAAATTCAAACGGGACAACGGATTGAGTTATCAACCCTCCGAAGTTATCGTCTCATGTGGTGCGAAACACACCATTTACAACATCTTCCAAGCCATCTGTGATCCGGGAGACGAGATCATCTTCGCCGCACCCTATTGGGTAAGTTATCCAGAGCAGGTCAAACTCGCCGGGGCAGTGCCGAGCGTCATTGAGACGACACCGGCGCAAAACTTCTGCATGACCCCCGAGCAGGTCGAGGCAGCTATCACTCCAAAAACGAAGGCGATTCTCGTTAACAGTCCAAGCAATCCGACCGGCACCACGTATGATGTAGATACACTCAAGGCAATTGCCGACCTTGCTGTCAAACATCAACTCTATCTTATCTCTGATGAAATTTACGAGGCGTTGCTCTACGACGGCGCGACACATCAGAGTCCTGCTTCCTTCAATGAAGATACCAAGGCGATTACCTTTGTTGTCAACGGGATGTCCAAAGCCTACTCGATGACGGGATGGCGGATCGGATACACCGCCGGTCCTGAAGACGCTGTCTCAGCAATGTCGCGTATCCAATCACACAGTACTTCAAATCCGACATCCATTGCACAGAAAGCCGCCGTTGTCGCACTCAATGAGCCACAAGATGCTGTTGAAGAGATGCGAAAAGCGTTTGAGGAACGCAGAGATGTGATCTGTCAACGGTTTGATGAGATTGAGGGAGTCAGTTATGCCAGACCCCAGGGAGCGTTCTATATCTTCCCGGATTTTTCTGCACATTATGGCAGAACGCTTTGCGGGAGCAAGATCGAAAATTCAATGGACATAACCGATTATCTGCTCAATTCGGCAGGTGTTGGTGTTGTGCCGGGAGACGGTTTCGGTGCTGACAATCATTTGCGACTCTCCTTCGCGACTTCACTGGAAGAGATTAATCGTGGACTGGATCGTATCAAGAAGGCGTTGGCATAACCCAAGTTGCCAATTCTGTAGCATACCTGTTAGGTTGTGCATAAATGTCCACAGGAAACCAACGGTCTCCTATGCTACGACATGCTGCGGATCCTGAACGTTTTCAATGAAAAATAGCAGATGCATCTCTAAAATTGTGTCCGTAACAACTTGGGTTAGCATAGGATACGGTTTACGCGAACCCACTGCAGACGGGGTTTTTTAACCCCGTCCAGTGCTTATAGTAGAATCCGACAATAAATTTACACTTGTCGCATAGCCTGTTAGGCTGTGCCATCTATAACTTCAGAGTCCACACAACGCTACAAGTGTCCAAGTAATTACGGAATATACTATATTATCGATAAATCAACACCTGACACAGAACAACAATACAACCCATGAATGTCCAAAACCGAACTGTCTTCTCAAATGACAACCTACCCGTCCTGCGAGGTATAGACACAGCGTCAGTCGATCTGATCTATCTCGACCCGCCCTTCAATTCCAATCGGAACTATGCCGCCCCCATCGGCAGTGAGGCAGCAGGGACAGCCTTCAAAGATACATGGACACTCTCCGATGTAGACAACGCATGGCACGGCGAAATCGCAGACCGTGAACCCGCTTTGTATCAGGCAATACACACTGCCGAATTGACCCACAGCAAAGGTATGAAATCTTACCTCATTATGATGGCAGTGCGGTTGTTAGAGATGAAGCGCGTCCTCAAAAAAACAGGTAGCATATACCTGCACTGTGACCCGACTGCAAGCCATTACCTCAAAATGCTTATGGACAGTGTGTTTGGGAAGAGCAACTTTAAAAATGAGGTTGTGTGGAATTCGGCAACGGGTGTTAAAAATAATGTCAAATCCCGTTTTGGTAGAGGACACGATATTATCCTGTTTTACGGAATGCCCAAATCTAAGTTCAATATTCAATATGACCCACTGAGTGAAGAGTATCTAAAATCGCATTATACGTATACAGATGAAGACGGACGACGTTTTAGGGCTGATAACTTGAATGCACCAGGCACTGGCGGGCATCGTTACGAATTTCTGGGCGTTACAAAAAATTGGAGAATGACAGAAGAACAAGCTCGCCAGTGGCTAACCGAAGGGCGTATCGTACACCAGAGCATCACCCCAGACTCCCGTGTCAGGATTCCAAGCTATAAACGTTATGCGGATGAGTCTATGGGGCGACCTGCATTGGATAATTGGACAGATATAGGGGCACTCAATTCTCAATCAAAAGAATCCACAGGCTACCCCACTCAAAAACCTGTCGCATTATTAGAGCGCATCATCAAAGCGAGTAGCAACGAGGGAGATATTGTATTGGACCCGTTCTGTGGATGTGCCACAACTTGTGTCGCAGCGGAGCGGTTACAACGACACTGGATCGGTATTGACATATCGCCTAGAGCGGTTAACCTTGTGCGTGTGCGGTTAGAATACGAAGTCGGACTCCTCGGAGACGTAATCCATCGAACTGATATACCCAAACGGAGTGAGAAGTTGCCAAATTATCGCACCCATAAGCATACGTTGTATGGTGAACAGGAAGGCTTATGTAAGGGATGCAGGACACAATTTCCGTTTCGGAACATGACAGTTGACCACATCGTGCCAACATCACAAGGTGGGACTGACCACGAGGATAACCTACAACTCCTCTGTGGTGCATGCAACTCCACAAAAGGGCAAGGTACGCAAGCCGAGTTGATTGCACGGTTGAAAGCACAAGGCGTTTTACGCTAATTGCCAATCCTAACGGTAGATGTGGTTTCCTAACTGTATCTCTTGTCAAAATCGCCAATTGCATGGATTACGCGGAGTTTAAGAATATCAACGTTCGTAGTTCGCAATTCATGCCTTTCCTTACATTAAGCGGACAACCAAACGATGAAGAATGAGAGCAAATTCCAACTGATGTTACAACTTGCAGAGTTTGGTGTAAGGCGAATGGAGGAAAGGCGATCTGTTGAGTTTAGAATTTTTATTTCTTACATAACCCTACTCGTTCTTGCCCTCTACCAACTTATTAAACCACAAAATCCCATTCACGATTTTTTCGGGTGGATTACACAAAAAGATTCCGTAAACTTTCGAATATATGAAGGTGTTATCCTATACGTCTTGGCGTTATTCCTGCACACGATATATGTTATGTGGCAGGTGGGAATTGGTATTGCAATGAATAATGATTCATATCGGAGAAATTTTTACCTGAAGAAAGTAGAAGATATCTCAGGGCATTCTCTCAAGTATGATTGTAAAGATCTCAGTGCTGATGGAAAAATAATCATTATTAAACACTACCTACAGCAATTCTGTCATCTCAACGTAATTTGGAGCGATTGGTCTCGGATGCTTGTAGTTGCAATTCCTACGATCTTGTTCGTTATTGTTTCTGAACTAGCTATCAAGAAATTTAATTCAGATATAGGTATCTGTTGGCGTAAGTTACTATTTGGCGGACCTTCTTTAATATTATTTCTCATAGCTGCGATTCAATATTGGAGAAAAAAATGTCAAAAGTGGAAAAAATAAAAGGAGATAGAATCGTGGCAGAACAGATGACACCCAACCTCGTTTTCGTCATCACCGATGACCAAGGCTACGGCGATTTAGGATGCACCGGAAACCCCGTTATCAACACACCGAATCTGGACGCACTTGCCGCAGAGAGCGTACAACTGCAGAACCTGCACGTCGGTCCTACCTGTTCACCGACGCGTGCCGGTATTATGACAGGACATTACTGCAACTCTACAGGTGTATGGCATACCATTGGCGGGCGTTCACTCCTCCGCAGCGACGAGGTCACGATGGCAGACATCTTCCGACGCAACGGCTATAAGACCGGTATGTTCGGAAAATGGCATCTCGGCGACAATTACCCGTTCCGCCCACACGACAGAGGCTTCGATGAAGCACTCTACCACGGCGGTGGCGGCATCAGTCAAACCCCTGACTATTGGGGCAACGACTATTTCGACGATACCTATTTCCGCAACGGTTCCGAACAACCTTTTGAGGGTTACTGCACAGATGTCTGGTTTCGGGAAGCGATGGCGTTCATTGAGAGACAAGCGGAAGGCGATCAGAACCGTCCGTTTTTCTGTTACCTCTCCACCAACGCACCGCACGGCCCATTCCGTGTTCCTGATGCCTACGGTGAGGTCTATCGCAGGAAAGGCGTGGAAGGCGAGCGCGCAAATTTCTATGGTATGATAACCAATATCGACGACAACATGGCGAGACTCCGGCACCACCTCCGAGTCTTGGGGCTTGAGGAAAACACGATCCTCATCTTCATGACCGATAACGGGTCCGCAATGGGATGCGACTTAGATGCACAGCAGTTTGTCAGAGCAGGTTACAACGCCGGAATGCGCGGCAAAAAAGGATCACCTTACGAAGGTGGACACCGTGTGCCACTCTTTATGCATTGGCCCGGCGGTGGTTTCGCTGAAAAGCACGAGGTGCATGAACTTACCGCAAATATTGACCTACTCCCGACGTTGATAGATCTTTGCGATCTCGAAGTCTCCTCAAACGCACACTTCCACGGCACGAGTATCGCACCGTTGCTGAAGAATGAGGCGGAGACGTGGGAAGAACGGGTTATCGTCACCGATTCGCAGCGCGTCGAAAATCCGATTAAGTGGAAAGACAGCGCAACGATGTCGCAACGGTGGCGGCTTATCAACGGAACTGAACTCTACGATATACAAACCGATCCGGGACAACAGCACGACATCGCTGACGAATATCCGAAAGTCGTCGAGGAACTGTGTGAACACTATGAAACATGGTGGAAACTTGTTTCGGAGCGGTTTGATGAGGATTGTCCGATTGTCATTGGTACCCAAAGCGAACCTGTTACATGCATCACAACCCACGATTGGCACGGAGAAGCACACGCATGGAATCAGGGCATGATTCGCCGAGGATTGGAATGCAACGGCTATTGGGCAATTGAGATACCTGAAGAGGGAGAGTACAGTTTTGAGTTGCGTCGCTGGCCCCTCGCTGAAAATCGGGCAATAACGGACGGTATCCCCGGTGAGCATATTGATCTTTATAACGGCGGCAAGGCTCTGGAATTAACAGCAGCGCAAATCCGCATCGGAGAGCAGACTGCGACGAAAATGATTCCACCTGATGCGAAGGGCGTGACGTTTCGGTTCCACCTCACCCCCGGTCAGACGCGTATGCATACCGTATTCTCTGACGAAACCGGTGCGTTGGCAATTGGGGTGTATTATGTGTATGCGAAACGCGTAATTTGAAGAGTAGGACTTACGCTTGCTGCTCTTTTGTAGCAGAACCTGTGAGGGTGTGCCACGAGAGCAGCTGTGTTTTTTGGGTTCTCCCTCTTACAAAGCGTCAGATGGTCAAAATTGCGGAAGTCCTGAAAAGGTTACTGATACACAGGAGAGGTTGCAACGCCGGAAAATAGGTGGGCGAGTTCATCCATCGACACACCAAGGTTCTCTTCAAGATCTTTTTGCGCGAACCCAAGTTGTTGGACACCGAGGCTCTCTTTAAAGTCATCCTGCGTCAACCCAAAATCACGGTAACCCTGAATGATGGTTTTTAGGTACCATTTTGAAGGTCCTTCAACATCTCTCTCATACGAATCCCGCATCCTATAAAACATGACCCCGTCTTGGTAATACTTGCCGTAGTAGTCAGGATAACCTTCGTAGTTATCAAGAGCTTCTTCGTGGTCCTCTGTAATCTCCCAGAGTCCGCCGTGGACTGTACACGCCTCCGCACGGATAATATCAGCATGGTATTTGAAAACGAGGCGAAACCCATCAAGTTGGAACTTCCCTACGTGCGTTACACCCGGACACCGCTGTTGCATGTGAGAGAGGTTCATGTTGGACCCGTAGGCGAAATATATCATGGCCTTTTCAATCTTCCCCACAGCACAGGGAGTTTACCTGACGGCTCCACCGCAAAGGCTGTGTGATAGATACCATCATTCATAATGCCTTGAACTTCGTCTTCGGTGAGTCCATCGTTGAAGAGACCGACTTCATCCATAATAGTGGCAGAGAGAAAACCGGTTCCTTTATCAGTCGCGAGCCACGCCGTCTGCTCCTGATCTTGGAGTTGGAACTTCGGCACCTTTTGTGAGACTTTCTCTTCGCCGTTGACGTAGATTGTACAGTTATCTCCATCATAGACATTAGCGACATGATACCAAGTTCCATCTTTGACGGTCACATTACTGGCGATGTCCCAAGTGTTCGTCCAACTACGGAGGAGGTTGCCACCGTTTTTGTAAGGGACATAGCGGTTGTTGCTCTGATCCCATATAGAGAAATAGTTTTGTTGGCCGCCGATATCAGTGAAGTTTATCCATAGAGTGAAAGTCACTTTGTCTTCGATAATACCTTTACCGAGCGGAATAGTGACCGTCCCACCCTTCTTGATTTCAAGGGCACCATCGAATTTTCCCTTTGCCCATTCGCCTCGCGTAATCGTACCTTTACGCCCGTTTTCAGAGATGTCTTCAGCGACATCGCCTTTACCTTCGTCCATTAACCATATCCCAACAATCCTATCAGGATCGATCTCGGCTTGGCTATAACCTACGACGAGGTTTAGCACGAGTATGGTGCAGAAAAATACGCTTGTTCTCATGGGTTTGCGCTCCTTTTTTCGTTCAGAGAATCATGACCCTAAATCGTTTCTACTGGCAGAAATGCAATCGGTATGTTATTAGGTTAGACTGATCAAGTATATTGCAGGTTTAATCCGATTTCCCCCTACACGTGAGTCCGTTTGTAGTCGTACGTCCTAAAGGTGTACATAGCAGGCAATATATAGTTCTACTACAAATCAGTGAGTTTGAAACATGGAAAATAGCCTATTGTTTCCCCAAATATAATTTGACAACGGAGAGAAATGAAGGTATACTATAATTGTTTGCCGGGATGCTGAAATTTGGTAGACAGGCTAGGTTCAGGGTCTAGTGTGCATTATGCGCGTAAGGGTTCGAGTCCCTTTCCCGGCATCTTTTTTAATTCTGCTTTGTGATTAAACAATGGGTTTGTGCTTTGACATTTTTCGCTCAAGAGTCGCCTGTTCGTTTCATTCCCTCTTCAAAGTCTCTGGGACCAACCACAGGAAAATACTCACCCCCAGATAACCGATACTCCCCAATGCAAAACCCGAATAACTCAATCCAAACAGATCGGCAAGATTACCGACGATAACCGGGCCTGCCGAGCCGCCGAAATCTCCCGTAAGCCGCCACAAACCTAAAAACTCTCCAGTTCCCTCGCGGGGTGCCAAGTCTGCACCGAGGGTCATCATCGTTCCCGAAGCGATGCCGTTGCCCATACGCATGAAGGTCGCAGCGAGGAGTAACCACGTAAATGTCTTTGTGAAAGGCATCAACACCATTCCTGTAGCGAAGATACAAATCCCCGGCACTGTCGCATATCTCCGACCGAATCGATCCATCATGTAGCCAGCGATTGGAAACATTGACATATCTACCGCTGAGGAGATCATGACGACCGAGCGAACCTGTTGCGTCGTTAACCCGAGCACCTCATCTGCATAAAGTGGAATAATGATATTGCACCCGCGGCGCAACGTCTGTACGCACACCTGCCCTACCCCTGCAGTGGCGAGGAGTCGCGCATGTTGGCGCGAGATCTCAAGAAGATGTTTGAGGTAAGGAGGCCTTTTACCTGCTACTTCAGTTGTGGCGCGCAGCGTCCCGGGAATAAAGAAAAAACAGAGGAAAAGGTTCAGAATTACGATGCCAGCATAGATGAAAAAGGGGAGACGCAGGTTCACCCCAAGGAAGATAGAGCAGAACTGCCCCGCAAAGGTGCCCATCCTGTTCACGCCGCCGAACAGTGCAAGTGCTCTCCCACGATTTGCTATTGGGATCACATCTGTCATATAGGCATGCCGCGCGAGCATCCACAATGCGTATCCAATGCCACCCAGTAACTGTGCACCGATGAGTTGGAAGAAACTCCTCGCCGTTCCCATACCCAGTGTTGACAGGCCTATCATGACTAAACCGAGCAACATCGATGGTTTGCGACCGAGTCTTTCCACCAAAATACCAGCGGGGATATTTCCAAGCACACCAACAGCAAGAACAACCGTCGTCAATGTATAGGATAACTCAAACGATTTAACGTAAATCGAAAGCGTTGGTGAGACGATGCCTCCTCCTATTGCCAACAGAAACGCTGGAATATAGATGGGAAGGATGAGCGAGATTCGGCTAAAATTGCGATCGTTCAATTTGGGTCTATAGACATGGAAACCCGCCTCTGGAGAGCTTCATCGGAAGAGTCGGGAATCGGAGTTCCTACCTGCATGGGTCTTGGGTTCCTCTATAGGGACGGAAACCCATCGTTAAAAAAGCGCGTCCGCATAGCATGTATACGTCGCTTCATCAAACAGGACAAACTGAATGGATACTGGTGCAGTGTCACTCTGTTCCACGAAACTTCGCACCGCGGTCAGTGCAACACGTGCGGCTTTCTCTGTCGGATAGCCAAAGATACCGGTACTAATAGAAGGAAAAGCCATGCTCTGAACACCGTTTTCTACAGCAAGTCGGAGGCTTTCTTGATAACAGCTCGCAAGCAATTCAGGTTCACCGGAATTCCCATCTTGCCAAACGGGTCCCACGGTATGAATCACGTATTTTGCATGAAGTTCGCCGCCCGTTGTAATTACCGCTTTGCCGGTAGGACAGCCACCCTCACGTGCCCGAATCTCCGCACAGGCTTGTTCAATTGCATCACCGCCGGCGCGGCGTATTGCGCCATCCACGCCGCCACCCCCCACCAGTGCACTGTTCGCCGCGTTCACGATAGCATCGACGTGCGCTGTGGTTATATCCCCTTGGATAAGCTCTAAGTCGGTTTGTGCAATCTGTTTTTTCATTTTATTCCTCCCTCAACGATTTCTCTCGATAAAACCGGCTCTGTGTAGTTCCTGTAGAATAAAGGGTTCTATAGGCATATCACTTTGTAGTTGCGCATAGCCAATTCCTCGGTCGGTACAGAAACGTTGCAGTGTCTCACAAAATGTCTGTTGCTGATTCTGATATTGTAAGAGCGTTTCGGGATTAATTGTAATCGCTCTCGTTTCACCGGTTTCGGCATCCTCTACCAACCAGTCTCCTCCCGTAGGGGTGTTTTCCAAGTGGACTTGTGGGTTCATCTCCTCTGGGCTTGTCAAGTGGACGGCTGTGAGTGAGAAGCCGCGTCCTGTGAGCAATTTGAAGCCCTGTTCATAGCCGTTTGGATCCAAAAAGTCAGAAAGGACGACGACCGCACACGGGTGCCGTTGATACATTGGAAGTTGCCTGAGACATTCTGTCAGCCGCGTTTTCCCATGTGCTGCAATTGTGCTCAAAACCTTTGTGAGACGTAAAAATTGTGATGTGCTTGATGCGGGTGGCAGCACCGCGGAGAGCCGCTCCGAGCAGGTATAGACAACAACACTATCCGCGTGTCCCAAAGCGATGTAGCCTAATGCCGCAGCGATCTGTTTTGCGCACACCAATTTGGTGGGTGAGCCAAACTCCATAGAACGGCTGTTGTCAATAAGCAGCGCAAGCGGTAACCCCTCGTCAGCATGGAAAAGTTTGATAAAGAGTTTCCCTAAGCGGGCGTAGATGTTCCAATCCACATACCGTAGATCGTCCCCGGGTTCATAAACCCGATAATCAGCGAACTCCATACCGACACCACGGTTCGGACTCCGTCGTTCGCCTCTGAATTTACCTCGAAATGAACGGTTCGATCGAACATGGAAAGATTCAAGTTGCTTCAGGAATTGCGGTGTAAGCATTTTTCTAAAAAGATTGTGCGACGAGGGTGGCAACTTCGGTTACGCTTGATACTGAACATCGCTCTTTTCTTGTAGGGGTGAACTGGACTCGCGATATTCGCTGGGTCTCTGAATCCTTGTTAGGATTCCATAAAGTATTGGACACAATTATGAGAAATAGGTTTATGCAAGTTGGATTTATTCTGAAGGTGATACGACTTACGCCTGCTGCTCTTTTGTAGCATAACCTGTGAGGGGGTGCCACGAGAATATCTGTGTTTTTTTTGGGCCCCGTCTCACAAAGCGTCAGATGGTCAAAATTGCATAAGTCCTGGGTGATTGAACTATTAGTGGGAGATCGCTTCGACATGGGATACTACAGCGTTAGGGCAAACGGTCAATAGTTTTCCGATAGCGTGCTTCCATCTCGGCACCTTGAGACTGTAGGTACGCCTGTTCCGAACGACGCGCCGCCTCGGTTGATGGAAGGACTGGGATATCAATGTCTGCTGTGCTGATTTGATCGTTGCCCCATTTGTAGGCGACGATTTCACCTTTACTGATGATGAGGTTCATCCCGACATTCGCCTCTACAATCGGCACACCATTTTCACGCGCTCTGGCGAGCACGGCGTGATTCTGTGACTTGCCCTTTGAACCATACGACGGAATTAGGAGGAACTGTGCACCGTCTAAAACCAGTGTGCGCGCGATGAGCGGATTCCATCTGTCGTTGCAGATCAAAATGCCGACGCGTCCGAAAGGTGTATCAAACGCCCGAATCGTTTCGCCGATGCAATTGAAGTTCCACGACGGATGCGTTCCTTCAGCGAACTGTGTTTTGTGATAGGTTCCGCAGATGTCTCCATTGGCATCAATAAACGCGGCGGAATTATAGACGGAAGAGGCCCCACACCGTTCAGCGAACCCGAAACAGAGACAGGTTTTGAGTTGACGTGCCAACCGACGGAATCGACGGATATACGGCCCATCAATCGGCTCGGCAATTTCAAGCATCGCCTCTGGTGTGGCTCTGCCTTCAATGACATCCATCACGACGTAGCCCTCCAAAACACCCTCTGTTGCCAAAATCAACTGTGGGGCATCCTTGGCGGCTTCAACGAAGAAAGCCTCCAGTTTCGCAGCGTTGGAGGCTTTATCCCATTTACTGGGTTTCAACGAAATCGCGGAGGCTTTGACTGACTGATACATGTTTTAATTGTGCCTTGCGGATAAGTATAGAAACTTGTAACTTAACACTTTTCGTGTTCGAGTTGAAGAAACACCGTACTCAGGAACCCGCCCGTAACGGAGTAGCGAGCGGGCCAGGCGTACATAAATTAAAAGCCTATTTCGGATAAGCAGTGTCAAGGGCAAGAACTACATAAGCGGTTACAAGTCTCGGATCTGCTTCCATCCATCGACTTTGCTCATTCACCCAGAATCCATCGGGTTTCTGCAACTCAACCATTTTTTCTACGAACTCCCGATACCAATCGTGTGAGATGCCTTTTGAGTCTACAAAGGTTGAATCACCATAAAGCCGTAATGCCTTCGCCATCGTGTGATAGTGGTAGTATAACCCCTGCGCGCCCATACCGTAGTTTTCTTCAAGTGTGAAATGTTCCTTTATCCACTCGAAAGCAGCCTGCACGCGTTCATCGTTCTTATCTACATTGGCGTAGATGAAACTCAACAATCCTGCATACGTCATGCTCGCGTAGGAACGCGGGCTTCCCGCGGCATCCGTGCCAGCTTTGCTCTCACCGTCAGGCGAATAGATAAATCCGCCATCGTTGCCTGCCCACGACTGATCGTTGCTCTCGCTCCGATTCTGTGTGCGTTCCAGAAACTTGATCGCCTTGTCCCAGACCTCTTGGTCGTCGGAACCACTCTCCTTCAGGGCTTGGATGGCAAGGTTCAGGTTGGACAGATCATGCACGGTCTCACGGCTTCCGTAACCGATCCCACCGTAATAGACGCTCTCCTCATCTGTGACTTGTAGACTTTTCAGGAAACCTTGTGCCCTTTCAATAATAGACGCGTATTCCGAGTTGTCGGTTGAGGAAAGTGCCATTACCGAGATAGCGGTATTGTAATTCGGAAGTGCGGGTTGCATCTCGACGTTATAGATGGCACCGTTCGGCTGTTGCATTCCAATCAACTGCTGAATCCCCTTTTGGATAAACGGATGTTCTGCCTCCGAGTATTTGTTTTGAGGGTGCCGTAAAAAAGCGGTGAGTGCGAGAGCCGTTATCCCCGGATGATTGGCGAATAGCCCATCTTCGGCTTGTTGTCCCTTTAGCCACTCCAAGCCGCGGTCTATGCTCGCGATCACCTGCTCGTTCAATTCGTGATAATCTGATGCGTCTGCGGCGTGCTCGGCGGTTATACCGTTCTGCACGACCGCAAACGTGAGGAATAACACCAGTATCAATCCACGTTGCATTTTCATTTTCTCTCTCCGTTTTGACAAGTTGTTAGTGAGTACGATATTAGCAAATCCTGTGCCAACATTATAAGCCCATTTTCATCTAATTCTCGGAATTCAAGGGATAATTGTGCTAAAAAATGAACGCGATTGTCCATAATCTGAACATTTTAATTTCATCTCGCGGCTAAAGTCTGTGGGGCACGAATTCGATAGGTCTTTCTCAAGAAAAGTCTGCGCCGTTGTTGCAGACTTACGACTTTGAAACCAACGAAGGAATCGCGTCTATAGCCGCACGGTTTCTCCCGTATCGGCAGACTGCATCGCCGCATCGTAGACCTGCATCAACTTCCGCATTTCTTCAGGCTTAACGACCAACTCTGCACCTTTGTTCAGCACATCGGAAATGTTCTGATAGTAGGATTTCCATGTCGTCTGGACGCTTTCAATAACGAGTTCTCTATTCTCGCCGCCTGACTCTGTCCAGACCTTAGCATAGTTTTCGGGATCCTGCTGCGCAGCATCGATATTGCCTGCTACCATCGGTCCCTCCTGTGGGTCTAAGCCGTATTTGATGAGTCCACCCAAATCCCCGACGATATACCAACGCGGTTTCTCCGCTTTGGAGAGGTTGCTAATCTCAATCTGATACCGGACATCGTTTTCAAACTTGATGATGAGGTTGGCGTAGTTGCCGATATCAATGTCCCATCTCGAATTGTAGTGAACGTCACAATACACAGACTCAACAGGGACGGTTACGAGTTGTAGTGCCTGATCTACGAAGTGCGCGGGCCAATCGAAAAGGATACCACCACTCTGATTTTTGACACCTCGCCAACCGCGAGGCGGTCCATACCGCATAATCGCAACCTGAAAGAGGTAAGGTGTTCCGAGCAGACCGTCGTTGATAATTTTTCTGACAGTATTGTAATCCCAATCCCATCTGCGGTTATGAAAAACGCTGAGCAGGACGTTGTTTCGCTCACTCGCGGCAATCATCGCGTCCGTTTCGGCAGTATTCATCGCCACGATTTTATCTGTAACGACGTGCTTACCGGCATCCATCGCCTTGATAGAGAGTTCCGCGTGTGTATCGTGCGGTGTCGCTAATACAACGAGGTCAACAGCGTCATCTGAGATAACTTCGTCAAGCGTTTGATACATCCGGACGTTTGGGTATGCGGAGCGTGCCGCCTCACGGCGTTCAGCATCCCGTGTCGCAACCGCATAAAGATTCAGTCCATCTGCCAATCCGACGAGATAGGTATGAAATGCGCGTCCAGCATAGCCGTAGCCAATAACGGCTGTATTTACCATTTTTTAAACTATTAGCCCCCTGTTTTTTATAGTAAAACCCGAAAATAAGTTGACACTTGTAGGATAGGGTGTTGGTCTCCTGTGCATCAGATAATTTCATAGTTCACACGACGATACAAGTGTATAAGTAATTACGGAATCTACTATAATTCTACCCAGAACGGCAGCCTGCAACAACGACGTAGGTGGTCAGAATTCAAAAACCGTCGTTAAACCAAACCCTTAATTTTGCGCCTTACGAATTATGAGAAAAATCGTTCAGGCTCCAGTCGTAGTTCAAGTAGTGCAGCTTAACATCTGTCGATTCCAAATACGCTACGTCTTCAAGCGGTAGGTAATCAGCGAGAAAATCCACTACGCCATCATAACCCTCTTTAAAATCGTCGGCATACCATTTGAAAATTTTTGAGACGTAGATGCGGTGTGTCGCGCGGTCGATCCGAACATGTTCCGGATTCCGAATAAAGTTAAACGTTGCGGTTTCAAGACGTTCCTCAACTGTGTCAGCAGAAAACGCCCGGTTTTCCAAAGGTGGGCAACTCCTCGAAGCACACACAAGGATAAAGTGAACGCGCGGATCCACAAATTCCGTACGGATAATGCTGTGTTCAATCTGATTAAGTGTGTAGGTTTTGCCTGCAACTTGGAACTTAAGTCGAGAGAAAAATCCACTGAACCATTTAACTTTTTGGACACTCCTTGTCGGATAATGGTCGATAACCCCTTTAATGACAAGAGCATTGTAAGCGTTGACCCAGAATGCCAACTGTGCATTATAGGACAATTCCGTGGGTTTTGCAACCGCCAACAGATCCAAATATTTCTCTAACTTTTCAGGGTTCGCCTTTAATTTCGTATAGTTAACCCGTCCATCTTTATCAACATGCTCTTGCAGAACCTGATCAAATAACGCGTCCGAAAAAGCAGAGACTTCTATAGGTTGCTGGGTCCGTGAATCCTCTTCAACGCGGAAGTGGTATAGAAAAAGTACACTACATACGGATAAAAGTAAGAGAGATATAATTAGAATTCGTTTTTTCATATTTTTCAATCAATGAATCGTCCCTCACGCATACTGTTCCAAAACATCTCGATCAATCTCAATTCCCAATCCAGGTGCTTGCGGAACGTCAACGTATCCATCAACGGCCTTGATAGGTTGCCGTGCCAACGCCGTGCGGAGACGGTTCTCAGTCATATCAAATTCCAACAGCGAAGGGATCGGATTGAGTGCTTGAGGAGCATCTGGAAGTGTGGCTTGCCAGTGCAACGTCGCGGCGAGGCGGATACTGCCACCCCACATGTGAGGCAACACCCGAATGTAGTTCGCACTCGCCATCGCAGCGATTTTTCGGCACTCCGTAAAACCGCCTGCGATGCTCAGATCGGGTTGCACAATATCCAATCCGCGTTCCTGTAGCAGGTATCGGAACGCCCAACGTCCTTTTAGCATCTCGCCGCCAGCGATTCGGACCTTCAGTGCGTGTCGGATCTCCCGATAGCCTGTTACATCGTCGCTGGTAATCGGTTCCTCATACCAGAAGAGGTCGTAGTCTAAAATCTTCTGCCCAACGTTAATTGCAGTCCCGACATCGTAACCACAGTTCGCATCCACAGCCAAGAGCGTATCGTTACCAATGGCATGCCGGACCGCGGCGACGTTCCTTACATCGTAATCCTCACCGAAACCGATTTTCATCTTGACAGCGAGGAATCCCGCATCGACGTAGCCTTTCGCTTCGTCCATCAACGCTTGCGTTATGTCGGGTTTGTCTTTCTTGAAAAGCCCACTGGCATAGGCCGGAATCTTCAATCGAAACGCGCCGCCGAGCAGCTGATAGATTGGCATATCAAGTGCTTTTCCCATGATGTCCCATAGAGCGATGTCTATCCCGCTCAGCGCGCCGATATCGCCTCGCATCCTCTCCCAAATCCGTTCCGTTTCAAAGGGCGATTGTCCAATCAGATGCGCTTCAACCGCAGAAGTAGACGGAACGCTCACGCCTTCCCCCCAGCCAGTAATGCCGGCATCTGTGCGAATTTCGACAACGACGGCGGTTCGCGTGTTCGTCCAACCGCGTGAGTTCGCAAAGGGTTCCATAAGCGGATAACGTAGGTTGTATGTTTTAACATCGGTAATTTTCATAACTTCGGCATTTGTGGTGTAATTCCAGACTGTCCCTCATGTAGCATAGGCTGTTAGCCTGTGTATAAATGTAGCATAGGAAATCGTTGGTCTCCTGTGCATCCTAAAGACTTGTCCGTAGCAATTTGGGTTATTTTACCATATCTCCACATTTTTTGGAGAAAAAGCAGACGCAGTATCATCTGAGTGCCCCTGCCACCAAAACCAGGTCTTGAATGTTGACCACACCATCTTCATTGATGTCCGCCGTATTCTGCCCAGTTTGCCCGAACTGCGACGCAACGAGGACGAGATCCTGGACATTGACGGTGCCGTCGGTGTTGATATCTCCTTCGAGTTGTGATAACTCGCTGGCACCGTCAACGTTGATATCTCCTTCGGGGTGGGATGGTATCAGTTCCCACATCTGAATCGTGCGGTCATAACTCCCACTCGCTAAGGCCCTCCCATCAGACGAGAACGCCACGGAAAGAACACCACCCGTATGCCCTTTAAGGGGCTGTAAGTATTGCCCAGTGTGAGCATCCCACAACCGAATAGTGTCATCATACAACTGAATTGTCCGGTCACTACCCCCACTTACTATGGTCCTCCCATCAAGCGAGAACGCCACGGAATTGACATCACCTATATGCCCCTCAAGTATCTGCAGGTTTTGCCCTGTTTTAGCATTCCACAAGCGAATCGTCTGATCATAACCTCCGCTCGCTAACGTCCTTCCATCAGGAGAGAACGCTACGGAAAGGATACCGTCCGTATGCCCTTCAAGTGCCAGTGTGTGTTGTCCAGTGTGAGCATCCCACAACCGTATCGTCTTGTCATAACTCCCACTCGCTAACGTGCTACCATCGGGAGAAAACACTACAGAACGGATATAATCCGTATGCCCTTCAAGTGCCGGCTTGTGTTCGCCGGTGTTGGCATCCCATAACCGAAGTTTATTGTCATAGCCTCCGCTCGCTAACGTGCTACCATCGGGAGAGAACGCTACGGAACGGACACCATCTGTATGCTCCTCAAGTGTTTGCAAGTGTTGTCCTGTTTTGGCATCCCACAAGCGAATCGTCCGGTCCCAACTTCCACTCGCCAACGTGTGGCCATCAGGAGAGAACGCTAAGCAAGTAACACCATCCGTATGCCCTCTAAGTGTCTGCAGGTGCTCGCCGGTGTTGGCATCCCACAAGCGAATCGTCCGGTCCCAACTTCCACTCGCCAACGTGTGGCCATCAGGAGAGAACGCTACGGCATGGACGTTACTCGTATGCCCCTCAAGTGCCAGTTTGTACTGGTCGCTTGGGACACCTTCTACTTCTGCTGGAATGCTCGTCACTGTTCCTCCTAGCGTGAGCCGTAGCATGTTCCGGCTACTATATTTTCCCCATACACCATTGAAGTTAATCTCGCCGACCCATCTGTATTCACCGGGAAGTGTTACCACATAGCCGTATAATCCGGTAGCTCTGTTTGAATCAGAAACATCAACCCAAGGGCTTAGTGAATCATCCCGCCTCTGCCATTTAGAATTGCGAACTGAGTCGAGAGAAACAGTGCTGCGGGTTGTTGCGAAGTAGACATCTGATCTTCGGCCCACAGAGGACACAAAAGCGATTTGGACACCATCCCTGAGTAGATAGACAGATGATATAACGGTATATTCGTCCGCAGCCTGACCATAACCAATGCCTATCAGCACAATACCTAAAATCACTACCAAGTTTTTTCGATGAACAATTGCATTTTTCATTGCTTCAGTCGTCCCCATGTCGTGGTGAGTTTTTCTTCTGCCTCAACTGCAAGTAAGTTCCCTGTCTGCGCACCGCCTTCACCTACCAGATGATAGGCATTGCCGGATGCATCTGAGAATTCCCGTGTTCCACTCGGCTCATCAAAATGCCACAACGCAGCCGTCTTTGCATCATTTTTGAATTTGTCGTCTGGCATAAAGTCTTTTTTTTTAATATCGTAACGAGCCTCCGTTGAGATGCGGACCTCATCAATATACCCAGTAAAGGAAGCATAATTGGGCCCGCCAGGCTCTTCAATTATTTTTCCAAACCCTCCAAGCACGAAGCCCAGTGGACGCAAAGCACGAGGATCTTTATCATGTCCGAGAGGATCCCCGAGTGCCCGTATCGCTACGAAATCATTGACGATCATTGTTGTCTGGTCCCCATTTGACTGGTAAGCGATGTGGTGCCATTGATTCGGCTCAAGCGGGATCGGGACAGGAAATATCAGACCAAACTCTCCATCAATATAGGCATTCATTAGCAAGATGAGGTCCCCCTTCGGGGGCTCAATATTGAGTCGATTCGCCACAGCATTTAGCCACGGTTGAAGACCATCGTTCACGATGAGCATAAACGCCTGTTGATGGAGTATCGTCAATAACGTGTTCCCGTTATCGGACGGTGTGGTGGGATATATCCATGCTTCAAAGGTGAACTCTTCGGTTCCGTTGGGTAAAGGTCTACCAAAGGTTTGAAAATCTAAAACGGCGTGGTCGTCGTCCCCATCGAGGACTAAATAGTTTCCCCCTGCGGGTGAAGCGGGTGGAAACGCTTTGACACTCAGCGGGAGTAATAGAAGTAAAGAGAGACATGCAAGAAGGTGTCGGTATCTCATTTTTTATCTCCTTTCTCGTCACAGATAAATACCTATGCGTAAGGCACAAGTAATCAAGATACCTAACGTTCAATGTCCTTTCACGGTTTACCTTATAATTCATAACCCAAATTTCCATTTCTGTAGCATAGGAGACTGTTGGTTTCCTGTGCATAAATGTGCGCAAACTCAAGTGGACGCTACAAAAATATCCAAATCCTTCATTTTTGCGAAAAGTTTGGTGTATTCCGTGTCATTTTCGGTGTGAAAATGCACAGGAAACCAACGGTCTCCTATGCTACAAGGTAGCAACTTAGGCTATAATAACCTTAAAACCTGTAACATCTCATCAGATATCCGTCCGGAAGAATTTCAGAAACGCCACGGTTGCTAACACGATTACGAAGAAGCAGAGCAGGAGTAAATCCAAAGTGCCGTGCTGGAGCGTCTCTTCTAAGCCCAACGCTATGAGCGGCGGGGGCGGCATTGGAGGTGGAATTTCTTCTGTATAGATAGCCCCTGGATCTTCTGACATTTTGCTGAACATTTCCGCATCAAGTGTCTCATAGTAGCGAGTTCCTGTTTGGAAGTAGGTGTTTTTTGTCGCCTGACCGGTTTGCATAGCATCCGTTGCGAGAAAAATGAAAGATGCCGTAGGTGTGATCCGAGAAAAGTTTATGCCGATTGCATCTTGGTGTTTTCTCTCTTGCTGATAACGCTTATCCAGTTGAGTCGCGATGTCCCGATATTTTAACCGAGCCTCCTCTTCAAGAGGCCCCATCTTCTCATTTACTTTCTCCCTGTGTGCCGAGTCAAGGGCAAAAATCATGGATTTCCCCGGGGTGGAGTTAGATTCCCTCAGCACTTCAGATAACACTTCAGACATCATTTTGCTTCTTTCTGCTTCGAGGGAATCTCGTAATTCTGCCCGTCTCGCAGTTTTCTCCTTGTAGACGCTCTCCGCTGTTGAAGTCGGCGCGACGATTTGTGCCGCGAGAAAACCAACACGTGGTAAGATGAGAACGGTAAACACCCAAATAGTGAAGACAACGATGAGTGCTGTTTTGGAACTGTCGAAATAAATTGAGATCACTGCCCCCATCGCAAAAAAGACCGCAATGTAGAGCAGCGAGACGAAAATAAGGTAAAGGATACGCAAAAAGATGCCTTGCTCAGCCAGTGGGAATCCTTGCCAGACAAGCACAAGTAAGCCAATAATTAACGAGATTAAGAATGGAAGAATGAATACGAGGTATCCACCAATGAGTTTGCTCGACAAAAAGATATCGCGTGGCAGCGCATTGGCGAGGGTTATGCGAAGCGTCCCTGCTTCTCTTTCGCCGGCAACCGCATCAAACGTGAACAACAGTGCCAATAGACTAAAGACAGTGCTGACAACGAACACGAAGTCGAGATGCCCCAAAAGGAAGGCTATTGGCGCGGTAGAGAGTGCCGCTTCTCCTCGCCTTATTCCGTTGCGCGTCATACCGAGATAACTCGGAAGGGCAGATTCTAAACCCGTCGCAAACACACTTAAAGGCGTAGGTTTAAGAATCAGTTTAGAAACTTCAAAATTCGGGTCTGTCGCCGTTTTTGCGGTGAAGCTAAAGGATTGTGTCGGCCCTGCCGACTCCTCACCATTTTCGTCTTCGATCGTGTCTTCGTCTTTGAGTTTTTCTTGTTCTTGATAGTCTATTTGGCGTTGGAGATAGTGATGATAATTGATATGCAAATTGAGCGGGATGAGCAATACACACATCAGCAGAAGAGCGACGAACCGGGCACTCAAGATATGATGCATAATCTCTTTCTGGATTAACGTCATTAACATTAAGGCAACCCCTCCTCACATTGGCAGATAAAGCGTAAGGTTAAACTGTCTTAAATATGGGATATGCTATTCTTCAGTTATTAAAACACGCAAGGACGAAAAGGGTAACGAAATTTGTTTGATTATCCTGAAAATCCAGGATTCAGACCACTCCTATTCCTCTAAGAGAAAACAGCAGAACTTGATATTTTTTTCGCTTTAATTTAACATAGATGCAACCTTAATAGCGGTTTCACCGAATTCTTTTGTAGCATAACGTGAGTTTGATAAATATTCGTCTATTTTTTGTAGAAAGAGACCCCTTTTGGTATAATGAAGTCAATCCATTTCATTTTCTTCACCAAAAGGAGTTCTCTGATGCGTATTGTATCACTCTTCTGTGAAATAGACGACTTTTTTCTGATGTATGAAGCATATATCCGTAGACACTGCCTTCCGAGCGAGGCGGCTTCTGAACCCCGGGGGCGTCCGAGACAGCTCCACCCGAGTGAGGTGATGACGATCTTGATCGCTTTTCATCAAAGTAACTATCGGACTTTCAAGCATTCTTATCTCAAACATGTC